>JASHRC010000121.1 GCA_030037525.1 Candidatus Acidiferrales bacterium
CCAGGGGGCCATCACGGTCACACCGATTCAACTGGCCCGCGCCTACAATGCCGTAGCCAACGGCGGCACTCTCGTCGAGCCTCACCTGCTCAAAGACCTCCCCGATGTGAAGCTTGAGCACTTCCCCCTTGCTGGGGACACCGTGGAAAGGGTCACGCAGGGAATGTATGACGTGATCAATACGGGCGGCGGGACCGGTTACGCGCTGCGATTGCAGAATGTCGATTTCTCCGGCAAATCGGGCACGGCGCAGGTGATGAGCTACCAGGCCGGAAGCAAGATCGGCGGCCGAGCGGGACGACTGACCAACGGCTGGTTTGTCGGCTACGCCCCACGCCGCAGTCCTGACATTGTCGTCGCAGCGGTAGTGCAGGGCTCAACCGAGCACGGTGGCACGACCGCAGGCCCGGTGGTCCGCGACATTGTGAAAGCCTATTACGACAAAAAGAACGGCCATTTCGTTCAGCCGTCCACCGCCCAGAATATCCCTGTTGCTCCCGTGGTCGATCCCGAAGCAGAGGCACAAAGTCGATGAAGGACCGGCCGAGGGTTCAGGATTTTGACTGGCCCCTGCTGGGTATTGTCGGGGTCATCTGCTTGATTGGCGTGCTGGAAATCTACTCCTCGACGCACTCGAGTGGCATGGCTGGCATGCAGTGGAAGCAGCTCATGTGGATCGGTATCGGGATCGTGGGGATGTTTTTGATCTCCCGCATCGACTACCACACGCTGCTCGATCAAGCGCCGGTGCTCTACCTGGTGGGAATCGCTGGCCTGCTCGTGGTGCTGGTGGTGGGATACTCGCGCCTGGGCGCCAGACGCTGGATTTCCTTGGGCGGCCAGACTTTGCAAGTGTCAGAACTGATGAAATTGATTATAATCATAGTGCTGGCGCGCTACCTTGCCGAAGTGCACACGGAGCGTTTGACGCTCCGGGACTTGGCCAAAGTCGCAGCTTTGACCCTGGTGCCGGTGGCGTTGATCCTGAAGCAGCCCGATCTGGGAACGGCCATGGTGCTGGTTCCTGTCGCGGTCGCAGGGGCTTTCTTCGCCGGCATCGAATGGAAGCACGCAGCGGTCGGCCTGGTGCTGATCGCGCTGCTGGTTCCGCTTGCGTGGAATATGCGGTCTCACCTGAAGCCTTACCAGCAGCAGCGCATCGAGACTTTTCTTCATCCAGAGGAGGACCAGCGCGGCGCCGGCTATCAGATTTTGCAGTCGCAGATCGCCGTCGGTTCAGGGGGATTCTGGGGCAAGGGGTTTGGCAAGGGCAGCCAGAACCAGTTGGGTTTTGTGCCTGTCCGCTACTCGGATTTCATCCTGGCAGCGCTGGCGGAGGAACAGGGTTTTATCGGCGTTTGTGTAGTCTTGCTGTTGTATTTGGGGTTGATTCTGCGGCTGGTGGATAATGCGCAAAAAGCGAAAGACCGTGCGGGGATGTACGTCGTCATGGGAGTCACCGCCATCGTGGGGTTCCACGTCTTGGTCAACGCTTCGATGGTGATCGGCTACGTGCCCGTCACAGGCATTCCACTGCCGTTGATGAGTTATGGAGGGTCGGCAACGGCCTTCGTGTTTTTAGCGTTGGGACTGGTGATGAACGTCCGTATGAGGCGGTTCGTCAACTGAACCTCAACACTTCCGCTAGCCGGCTGAGCCGGAGCGATGAAATTCAATAGGATCGAAAGACGCATCGAGTGGGGAAAGTGAATCCAGCACAACTCAATCCTTTCCCGAGCGGCCCATCGTGGCGCGTCGAGGGCCCAGCCTCCCGCGACGCCTGCCGCGGCCGCGCGGCCATCTCGGCCGCCCTCGCATGCGTTGCTAGGAGTCTAAATGTCGAAAGAAATGGTCATTTCCGCGAACCCGCACGAGACGCGGGTCGCCATTTTGGAAGAAGGTCAGCTTTGTGAGTATTACGTCGAAAGGGAAAAGGAATTTGCGCTTGTAGGAAGCATCTACAAAGGCCGCGTGACGCGCGTGCTGCCCGGCATGCAGTCGGCCTTTGTGGATATCGGTCTGGACGGCGACGCTTTCCTCTACGTCAGCGATTTTCTGGAAGGCATCGAAGATTTCGAGACCAGCCTCACCCCTGTGGAAGAGAAAGTCAAAAAGATGCAGGAGGAGGGTGGGACTGTTTTTATCGAGCCGGGGCGAGCGGCGCTTGAGCCGCCCGACGTGGAAGCCGCCCCGGTTTCCATCGGCGAATTGCCGGGCGAGAGTATTGCTCCCACCGCAGCGCCGGCATTTAGTTCCGGGCCAGGGCCGCAGGATCGGCCTCGGTTTGCACACCGCGGCCATCGCGGAACCGGCCGTGATTTTCCCCGGCGCGGACGCCGGGGAGGCCGTTTTGGCCGAGGGCGCGGGGGACGCCCGGGCGAGCGGCGCTACGGCAGCGAATTGCCTGTGTCGAAGTACGCTTCGCACCGGCCTCACCAAGCGCCTGAAGCCGGTGGCGAAGCACAGATTTCCGAAATCCTTCCGGGCGAGCACTTGGCGCGCTTTCGCGCGCCGGGGGAAGCAGAAACTCCCGCCGAATCTCGCGTGGAAGCCGCGCCGCTTGCCCGAGCTTCGGGTCTTGAAACGCAGGAACCCGCCCAGGAGCGCGCGCCCCAATCCCAGCACCGAGGCTATGCTTCCGGACTTGAGCCGTTGCCCGGCGAGACACTCTCAAAATGGCAGCGCCGGGAGGTTCCTGACTCAGCAACTCCGGCGGAGCCTCCGATCACACCGGATACCTCAGGGCCTATCCACGCCGGACCATCGCAGCTAGCCACGGCGCCCGACGTGGCGCCCGAGCGGGAACCGAGCGAAGCTGAACTCACCGAGGAGGAAGCCAGCTCCATTGCCGAGCAAGTGGCCGAAGCCCAGAGCGAGGAGGCCGCCCGGCAGGCTGCAGCGCAAGCGTTTTTGACCGAAGAATCGCTCTCCGAGAGCGAAGTCGAGGAGGAAGCGGAATCGGCTTCCATGCTTGCCGCCGAGAGCGAGGAAACCGCCCAGGAGGAGGCTGAAAGCGAAGCCGAAGCAGAGGACCAAGCGGACGAAGAGGCCTCGGCGGAAGAAGTTCTCGAGTCGCTGGCAGAGACCGCGCACGCTCTGGAAGTCGAAGCGGGGCTCGTGTCGGCGCACGAGGAGGATTTGCCCGTTCCCGATGCCAGCCCTGTCGCACACGCCCCGGCGCCTTGGCGGGAGGCTCGGGTGCGTGATGATCTTCGAGCGCGCCTCGAGCATCCGGCTCGCCGCACGGACCGGGAGCGCAGCCGCCGTCCGCAGCGCGGGGGCCGTTATCGTCCGCAGCAGCAGCGCCGTCCCCAGCTCATATCCGAGCTACTGAAACAGGGCCAGGAAATCATCGTGCAGATCGCCAAGGAACCGCTGGGCAAGAAAGGCGCGCGCATCACCAGCCACGTCGCTCTGCCGGGCCGCTCGCTTGTGTACATGCCCACGCTCGACCACACCGGGGTGTCGCGCAAAATCGCCTCGGCCGAAGAGCGCTCCCGCCTGCGCCATCTGGTCAACGAGGCCAAAGGCAGCGCCGGGGGGGGATTCATCGTGCGAACGGCGGCTGCCTCCGCGTTGCCCGAGGAGGTTCGCGCCGACGTCGAATTCCTGACGCGGACGTGGTCGGAAATCAAGGCGCGTGCCGAACAGCGCAAGGCTCCGTCGTTGCTGCATCGCGACCTGAATCTGGTCGAGCGCATGCTGCGCGACCACATCAGCGCGGATTACACGGCGGTGTGGGTCGACACGGAGGAGGAATACACCAAGGTCGTCGATTTCATGAACCGTTTCCAGCCCGCGCTGGTGAATCGCGTGAAGCTCTATACCAAAGAAGCGCCGATTTTCGAAGAGTTCGGTATCCAGCAGGAAATCGACAAGGGCTTGCGCCCGAAGGTGTGGCTGAAATCGGGCGGCTACATCGTGATCAATCACACCGAGGCCCTGGTCGCCATCGACGTCAACACCGGAAAATTTGTGGGCAAAGGCTCGACGCGCCTGGAAGACACGATCGTTCGCACCAACCTCGAAGCGGTGAAGGAAATCGTCCGCCAGATGCGCCTGCGCGATTTGGGCGGAATCATCATCATCGACTTCATCGACATGGAAGAGCGGCGCAACCGCGAAAAGGTGATGGCCGCGCTCGAAGAGGCGTTGAAGGCCGATCGGGCGCCGTCCAAGATGCTGCGCTTCAACGAATTCGGCTTGATCGCCATCACACGCAAGCGCACCAAGCAGGCTTTGGAACGGACTCTCTGCCAGCCGTGCCCGTATTGCACCGGCTCCGGCATGGTGAAGTCGGTCCCGACGCTTTGTTACGAAATTCAGAGCGAAGCGCGCAAGATGGCGCCCGAAATGGATTCGGCGAGCGTCACGCTACGCGTCCATCCGGAAATTGCCAAGGCGCTCAAAACCCGCGAGTCTGGGTTGATCGATGAGCTCGAGCGCTGGACGAAAAAGAGCGTCATCATCCAGGCCGACCCCGCGCTGCACTGGGAGCAGTACGACATCTACTGATCGATCTGCTGCAAGCAAACGTCCCCCTGATCCACCAGCGGCACCTGCGCTGGCTTCGGCTGCAGGCACAGGTGTGCGCACCAGACGCGGCCCGGTTCCTGACGGCAAATCCAGGTGTCTGCTGCCAAGAGCTGATCAGAAAAGATGAAGCGTCTGGTAGTGTAAGGGCGCGAACATCATGCCATGGAAGGCGCAGCAACGGGCCACGCCCATCGAGGGCGTGGTGACGATCAGCCCGCGTGGCGTAGACCGACTTCGCTCGGGTCATCTGTGGGTGTATCGCAGCGATATTCAGGGCGCGGAGGCGGAGCCGGGAGCGGTCGTAAAGCTGCAGGATGATCGCGGGCGGTTTCAGGGTCGAGCGTTTTACAGCGACCAATCGCAGATTTCCGTTCGCCTGCTGACGCGCGAGGATCGGCCCGTCGATCGCGCGTTCTTTCAGGCGCGGCTGGAACAGGCGCGGGCGTATCGCCAGCGGGTGGTCGAAAATTCCGAGGCGTACCGGCTCGTCTACAGTGAGGGTGATTTGTTGCCCTCGCTCATTGTTGACCGCTACGCCGACTATCTGGTGCTGCAGACCCTCAGCCAGGCGACCGAACGGCTGAAACCGATGATCGTCGGAATTCTGGTCGAGATGTTTTCGCCCAAGGGAATCGTCGAGCGCAACGATCCGCGCGTGCGGCTGCTCGAAGGACTCGATCGACGCGTGAGGGTGGTTTACGGCGAAGTGCCGGAGGAAATCGTAGCCCAGCAGAACGGAGTCGTCTTCGCGCAGGATCTGACCAGGGGGCAGAAGACCGGGTCGTTTTTGGACCAGCGAGAAAACCACTGGGCAGCGCGCCGTTACGCGGCAGGCCAGGTGCTGGACTGTTTTTGCTACGAGGGTGGGTTCGCGCTGACGATCGCCGATCGCTGCGATCGTGTCGAGGGAGTGGACATCGCGCCGGCAGGTCTCCAGGCAGCCGAGCGGAACCGCGAGCTGAACCGGCTCGCGAACGTGACCTTCCGGGAGGGGAATGCGTTTGACGTGCTCAAGGGGTACGATGAGGCGGAGCGGCGATTTCAGATGGTGATTTTGGACCCTCCGGCCTTTGCCAAGAACCGGGCCAGTCTCTCCGCCGCGCGACGAGGGTATAAGGAGATCAACCTGCGCGCCCTGAAACTGCTCGAGCCGGGCGGCATTCTGGTGACCTGCTCGTGTTCCTACCACGTCGCCGAGGCCCTGTTCCTTGAGATCGTTGCCGAGGCGGCCAACGATCTGGGCAAGAAGGTCGCGGTACTCGAGAGAAGAACCCAAGCGCAGGACCATCCTATCCTCCTGACCATGCCAGAAACTCACTACCTGAAGTGCTTGATACTAAGAGCCTTAGAGTAAGATATCGTTTGTCAATAATTGATATTGACAATGTTACGCTCATATTTTATGCTTGCTGTGCGCTGATATGGCGCAAGACATGTTAGGAGGAAACGAACGTGAGCGCGATTACCAGAAGGGATCCATTCCTGAACCTGGCGAACTGGCAGGAGCAGGTTACCCGTATGTTTGAGAACGCCTTCCCGGGCCGCACCGACAGGTCCACGATGACCACGTGGGCGCCGTCGGTTGACATCTATGAAACCGAGAATGAGCTGGTACTGAAGGCCGATGTGCCAGACCTCAGCGAGAAGGACCTCGACATCCGGGTGGAAAACAACATGTTGACCATTTCGGGCGAGCGGAAGTTCGAGCAGAAGGTGAAGGAAGAGAACTATCTGCGCATCGAGCGGACCTATGGCTCGTTCAGCCGCAGCTTCAGCCTGCCGAACACGATCAGCGCCGAGAACATCAAGGCCGCATACCAGAACGGCGTGCTGACCGTCGAGATGCCCAAGAGAGCCGAGTCGAAGCCCAAGCAGGTGAAGATCAACGTAACCAACGGCCACAGCTAAGGTCGCTAGAGCTGAAGTCTTGCGCGAGGGGCCGGCGGTTTCGCCGGCCTCTCGTATGTGGAATTTTCCGAAATTGAGCAAGCGTGAGAGGATCAGGTCATGGTGCGCTTGGACCGGTTGACGGTAAAGGCTCAGGAAGCGCTGCAGGCGGCGCAAGAGCTGGCTTCGCGATCCGGGCAGCAGCAGATCGAGCCCCTGCACCTGTTGGGGGCTCTGGTCGCACAGGGCGACGGGGTCGTTCCCCCGCTGCTGGAAAAACTAGGCGCGGCGCCGGCGGGCTTGGCGCGGGAGATTGAAAGACAGATCGACCAGCTGCCCAAGGTTTCCGACCTGTCACAGCAGTCGCTCAGTCGTGCGTCGAATGACGTGCTCGAAAGGGCCTGGGATGAGGCGGGGCGGCTCAAGGATGAATACGTCTCGACCGAACATATATTGCTCGGGATTGCCGGGGCCTCACGTGATCCGGCCGCGCAGATTCTGGCGCGCCATGGCGCCAGCCACGACGCGATTTTGCAGGCGATGACGGCGATCCGGGGAAGCCATCGCGTTACTTCGCAGAATCCTGAGTCGACCTACCGTGCCATCGAGCAGTATGCGCGCGATCTGACCGAGGCGGCGCGGCGCGGCAAGCTCGATCCGGTGATTGGGCGCGATGAAGAGATCCGGCGCGTGATGCAGATTCTGGCGCGGCGGACCAAGAACAATCCGGTGCTGATCGGCGAGCCGGGCGTGGGGAAGACGGCCATTGTGGAGGGACTGGCACAGCGAATCGTAGCCGGAGACGTGCCCGAAGTGCTGAAGCCGAAGCGGCTGGTGGCGCTCGATCTGGCGGCGCTGGTTGCCGGAGCGAAGTATCGCGGTGAGTTCGAGGACCGGTTGAAGGCCTTGCTGAAGGAAGTGAGCGAGTCCGACGGGCAGATCATCCTGTTTATCGACGAGTTGCACACGCTGGTCGGTGCCGGCGCAGCGGAAGGATCGATGGACGCCTCCAATATGCTGAAGCCAGCGCTGGCGCGCGGGGAGTTGCGTGCGATTGGGGCGACCACGCTCAATGAGTATCGCAAGTACATCGAGCGGGACCCGGCACTCGAACGGCGGTTCCAGCCGGTGATGATCGGCGAGCCGTCGGTCGAAGATACCATCGCGATTCTGCGCGGCCTAAAAGAGCGCTACGAGGTGCATCACGGCGTGCGCATCAAAGATGCGGCCATTGTTGCCGCGGCCATGCTGTCCCAGCGCTATATCACCGACCGGTTTTTGCCGGACAAGGCCATTGACCTTGTAGATGAAGCGGCTGCCGGCCTGCGCATGGAGATCGATTCGCTGCCGACGGAAATCGATGAGATTGAGCGGCGCGTGATGCAGCTGGAAATCGAGCGTCAGGCCCTGCGCAAGGAGTCTGATCCGCACTCGAAGGAGCGGCTGGCTCAAATCGAGCGAGAGCTGGGCGGGCTGCGCGAGCAGTCCAACAGCCTGAAAGCACATTGGCAGACCGAGAAAGACGCGATCACCCGCATACGGAAAGACAAAGAGCAAATTGACCGGCTGAAGACCGAAGAGCAGCGCTTTGAGCGTGCCGGCGACCTCTCCCGGGTCGCGGAGATCCGGTACGGGAAACTGGCTGCCGCGGAAAAGGAGTTGAAGGCGGCGCAGGACCACTTGGCGGAACTTCAAAAGGACCACCCGATGTTGAAGGAAGAGGTGGGCGAGGAAGAGATTGCGAAAATCGTGAGCAAGTGGACGGGAATCCCGGTCGGGCGGCTGCTCGAAGGAGAGATTGAAAAGCTGGTGCATATGGAAGAGAGATTGCGGCAGCGGGTGGTCGGGCAGGACCGGGCGCTCGAGAGCGTGGCCAACGCCATCCGCCGCAGCCGTTCGGGGTTGGGCGATCCGAACCGCCCGATTGGGTCCTTCCTGTTCCTAGGGCCCACCGGCGTCGGGAAAACTGAGCTGGCCCGGGCGCTTGCGGAATTCCTGTTCGATGACGAGCGGGCCATCGTCCGGCTCGATATGTCCGAGTACATGGAAAAACACTCCGTGGCGAGGATGATCGGTGCGCCTCCGGGCTACGTGGGATACGAAGAAGGCGGACAGCTGACCGAGCAGGTTCGGCGCCGGCCCTATTCGGTGATCCTGCTCGATGAAATTGAGAAGGCGCACCCGGACGTGTTCAACGTGCTGCTTCAGATTCTCGAGGACGGGCGCCTCACGGACGGAAAGGGCCGCACGGTGGACTTCCGCAATGCGGTGGTGATCATGACCTCCAACGCGGGGTCGACCGCCATTTTCGAGCTGGTGGCGACCGATCCCCAAGAGGCTCGCGAGCAGGCCATGGGCGCGCTGCGAGAACTTTTCCGGCCGGAGTTTTTAAACCGCATCGACGACATCGTGATGTTCAGCCCGCTGGGCAAGCCCGAGATCGAGCGCATCATCGACCTGCAATTGACCTCGTTCCTGAAGAGATTGGCCGAAAAGCAGGTCACCCTGAAACTCGGTGCCGCGGCGAAGGCGCTCCTGTTCCGGGAAGGCTACGATCCGGCCTATGGAGCGCGACCCATGAAGCGGGCCATCCAGCGATTGATCCAGGACCCCCTGGCGCTGAAAATTTTGGATGGCGAAGTCCGCCCGGGCGATCAGGTAGTTGCCGACGCGGACGCGAAGGCCGGGGAGATGAAATTCCGGCGGGAGGCGGTGACTGCGGGGGCGGCGCGATAAGCCCCGCAGAAGGTTAGAATACCGAGGAAACCACCATGAGAGCGATCAAGACCACGTTTCTGCTCACCGCTTTGACGCTGTTGCTGCTTTTGATCGGACAGGCCTTTGGCGGGCGCCATGGCATGACCATCGCACTTGTGTTCGCTATCCTGATGAACGGGGTGGCCTACTTTTTCTCAGACAAGATCGCGCTGGCCTCAAGCGGCGCGGTTCCCATCAGCCGCGAGCAAGCCCGACGGCTCTATGCGGTGATGGAGCAGCTGGCCGCCAAAGCCAATCTACCGATGCCGAAACTCTATTTGATTCCTCAGGCCGCTCCGAATGCGTTTGCCACCGGCCGCAATCCCCGCCACGCGTCGGTGGCAGTCACCCAAGGGCTGCTCGAGTTGATGGATGATGAGGAGCTCGAAGGTGTGATCGCGCACGAGCTGTCGCACGTTCGCAACTACGACATTCTGACTTCCTCGATTGCGGCAACCATCGCCGGAGCCATCACCTGGCTCGCGCAGATGGGCAAGTTTGCGATGATCTTTGGCGGCTGGGGCGGCGGTGGGGACAATCGTCGCGAAGGCGGAGGCATCACTGCACTGCTCATGCTCATACTTGCGCCGATCGCGGCGTTGCTCTTGCAGCTCGGAATTTCGCGGCAAAGGGAGTACCAGGCCGATGCCTCGGGCGCGAAGATGGTCGGACATCCCTATGGGCTGGCTCGCGCGCTCGAGAAACTGGGAGCCTATAACAAGCAAATTCCGAGTTCTATCCCGCCATCGACGGCGGCCCTGTGCATCGTGGCGCCGAGAACTACGGGACAGTTCATCGCGGGGCTGTTTAGTACCCATCCGCCGCTTGCCGATCGAATTGCCAAGCTGCAATCGATGACCATTACACGGTCGTAGGCTCCATCAGCACGAGAGGCCGCCGCGGCACCCTGGTCGCCTCCTGCCGTGTAACCCCTAACTTGACCTCGCTGGGATAACCTGCAAAAAAGGTTCACGCGGCATTTACATTCCTGTAACAAACGACCGCTAGCGTCGCGCCTTCACCCCGGCAAGCGGCAACTGGGGAGCCGCCGACTGCGGGCTGATGTGTCTCGAAGGGAGACGTCGAATGGCGACAGCGACCGGAACGACCAGCCTGTTGGACTCGAAACTCGGAGCCCGGGCCGGCAAGGCGGGAAGGGTAGGGGTGGCCATCTTTGGTGTGGCCATGATCGTGGGATTCGTGTACGCGGCCTACCACCTGATGGGCGATCTAGCGGAGGTTCATGCCACGAGCGTGCTGCCCTTTGTGCTTTTGGGATTGGCCTTGCTGGTGGCGCTGGGATTTGAGTTCGTCAACGGATTTCACGACACCGCCAACGCCGTGGCCACGGTGATCTACACGCATTCGCTCGAGCCCCATGTGGCGGTCGTGTGGTCGGGAGTGTGGAATTTCGCAGGCGTGCTGGTTTCCAGCGGGGCCGTGGCGTTCGGAATCATCTCGCTGCTTCCTGTGGAGCTCATCCTGCAGGTAGGGAGCAGTGCCGGATTTGCAATGGTGTTCGCGCTGCTGGTCGCGGCGATCATCTGGAATCTCGGCACATGGTTTTTCGGGCTGCCGGCCTCGAGCTCGCATACGCTGGTCGGCTCGGTGATTGGGGTAGGGATCGCAAATCAGTTGATGTCGGTGAAGACGGGAACGAGCGGAGTCGATTGGGGGCAGGCAGCCAATATTGGGAAGTCGCTGCTGGTTTCACCGCTGGTGGGATTCACCGTGGCGGCGCTCCTGCTGCTCGTCGCCAAAGCACTGATTCCGGCCAAGCAGCTCTATGAGGCGCCGGTGGGCACCCAGCCACCGCCGTTCTGGGTTCGGGCGCTGCTGATCTTGACCTGCACCGGAGTGAGCTTCGCGCACGGATCGAACGATGGCCAGAAGGGTATGGGGCTCATCATGCTGATTCTGATCGGCACGGTGCCGACCGCCTATGCGGTCAATCACGCCGTGACCACTGCGCAGACGCAGGATTTCGTGGCCGTTTCGGCCCAGACGGCCGACATGTTGAGCAAATACATCACGCCCGGCGCGGTGGTCGGCGACTCGCGAGACGAAGTGACCGACTACATTCGCACCCGGCAGTTCACGCCGAATACGATGCTAGCGCTCCGGGAACTCGTGAACGGAATGGGCACCGAGATGGCGCTCTACAAGCAGCTCAAGGCCGTCCCGCAAGACAAGATTCGCAACTTCCGCAACGACATGTACGCGGTGAGCGAGGCGCTGCGGCTGATGCAGAAATCGGGCAATCCGAAGTTTTCCGCGGCGGACGCGGCCATCCTGAAAAATTACAAGACACACATCGACGGCGCCACGAAATTCATTCCCTCCTGGGTGAAGGTCGCCGTCGCTCTGGCGCTGGGGATGGGAACGATGATCGGATGGAAGCGCATTGTGGTCACCGTAGGTGAGAAGATCGGCAAGAACCACCTGACTTACGGGCAGGGCGCGGCAGCAGAAATCACGGCCATGGCCACGATCGGCGCGGCCGACTGGTTCGGGCTGCCGGTGAGCACGACGCACGTGCTTTCCTCCGGCGTGGCGGGAACGATGGCAGCCAACAAGTCCGGGCTGCAGTGGGGTACGGTGAGAAACCTGTTGATGGCCTGGGTCCTGACGCTCCCCGCTGCGATGTGCCTATCGGCGTTTCTCTTCTGGGCGTTCCGGCAAATCGGCAAGTGAAGCGGTCGAGGAGATCTTATGTCATTGCCTAGATTGATTCTCGCCCCGGTGGATTTCAGCGAGCCCTCGGAGCAAGCAGTCAAGGTCGCGGCGGATTATGCCTCGCGGCTGGGCGCCGATCTGTTGTTGGTGCATGCCGTGCCGGCGATTCCGAAATTGCCCTCCCCGTCTGAGATTTTTCGCGAAGCCGAATACGAAGAGGCGTTGCTCCAGGACGCGCGACAGCGGCTCGAAACGCTGGCGCAAGGTTTGGCCAAGAAAGGCGTGCGCGCCGCGACTGAGGTCGGAATCGCCAATGATGTGGGAATGGAGATTTTGCGTATCGCAGAGCATCACCACGTGGACTTGATCGTGATCGCGACGCACGGAATGACCGGCTGGCACAAGCTGGTATTCGGCTCGGTGGCGGAAAAGGTGGTGAAGCTGGCAAGCACTCCCGTGCTTGTGCTGCGCACATCACCGAAGGCGGACGAGGAAACCTCAAGCCGGGCCGCGTCTTCGGTGGTGGCGCGCTAGAGGAGCGCTAGGATGGGCGGCGGAGGCGGTCGAGCAGCGCGAACAGGACGATGCCGAAGGCGGCAGTGGCCAGCGAATTCCACAGGAGCGAAATGGTAAAGAAGGGCGCGGGGTGATTGAGCAGAACATGCTCGGTGGCCGCCAAGACCACTTGGTGGAAGTGGAAGAACAGGAAGATCAGTCCAAAGCGGCTGGCGGGATGTTCGGTGTCGATGCGCGCGCCAACCGATGAGGCCAGATAGCCGACCAGGGTTTTTGCGATTCCAAACAGACCGATCGGATTGTCGTGGCTCAGGGCATCCTGCAGAATTCCCACCGCTCCGCCGAGAAGCAAGCCGCTCACGGGATTGCGTCGGCTCACGCCGAAGTAGACGGTAACCAGAAGCGGAAGGTCGACCAGTTCAGCCCAGTGGCCGAACTTGTGAAGGAAAGCCTGCAGAACCAAGGCCAGAAAACAGACGGCCAGGACGGTCCCGCTGTAATACTTGTGCACCTCGATGTTGGCTTCCGACTGAGCTCCGGGATTGAGCAGGTAGGACATGTCAGTTGCGCGGCACCGCAGGCGGGGGCTCGCTTCCATTCGGCTTGCTTGCGGCCTTCGACGCCAGAGGCCCTGTGGCGGGCGCGGCAGTCCCAGCCACTCCGCCCGGTCGGGTCGAGCCACTCGATAAATCCTGTTGGGTAAGCAGAATGAGGACGTCCTCGAGACGATCGAGGCGTGCGGCCGGCTCGACTCGAATATTTTGAAACGGGTTGCCGTCTCGGGTGCTGGCGACCGAGCCGATCAGCAGACCCTTCGGGAAGATGCGGTCTTCGCCCGAGGTGAAGATCATTTCGCCGGGGTGGACCTTCTCGTCGTTCACCACATACTCCATGCGGGGATCGGGATCTCCGCTGCCTTTCACCACCCCGTGCGTGCGGGTGTCGGCCAAAAGGGCGCCGACGCCGCTGTCCTTGTCATTCATCAGCAGGACCTGCGAAGTGCTCGGAAACACTTCGACAATCTTTCCGACAATGCCGTCGGGAGTGATCACGCCCATGTTGCGGCGAACGTGGTCGCGCTCGCCGCGATTGAGCACCAGGGTGTGGGAAGCGGCATCGGCGCTGGCGCCAATCACCTGCGCGGCAAGCATCGCTGCGCCGCTGTGGGTCTCGCGGAAATCCAGCAGCGCGCTCAAGCGCTGCGCCTCGAGAGCCTGGCTTTCCAGTTCGCGGTTGCGAAGTTCGAGCTGCCCCAGCTCGCTCCGCAGCCGGGCGTTTTCGGCGTGGGCGCCGTGCAGGGCGATGTAGCCGGACCATACGCCGCCGATCTTCGCAAGCGACCAGGTGGCCAGGCGCTCGAAAGGCGTAACCGCTGCAGCCGACCAATAGCGGATCAATCGGACGTCATGGTCGCGCTTGATCTGGAAGGCCAGCAGCAGAACCTGCGCGGCGAGCGCTAGGGCCAGGATGGCCAGCGGGCGATGGCGGGAGATGACGGCGTCAACCATGGCTAGTTGTCTGTCGCTTATGTTCAGTCGATCGAAACGCTGCGCAAAAGCTTGAAATCGCTCAGCATTTTTCCGGTGCCGAGCACGACCGAAGCGAGCGGATCGTCGGCGATCGAAACGGGCAAGCCGGTTTCTTCCCGGATGCGCTTATCCAGATTCTTGATGAGCGCGCCGCCGCCGGTCAGCACGATGCCGCGATCGCTGATATCGGCGGACAGTTCCGGTGGTGTCCGCTCGAGAGCAACGCGAATCGCATTGACGATGGTGGAAATGTTCTCCGACAGCGCCTCGCGAATTTCGCTGTCATCGATCGTGACCGTGCGCGGGACACCCTCGATCAGGTTGCGGCCCTTCACTTCCAGCGTCATGGGCTTTTCGAGCGGGTAGGCCGAACCGATTTCAATCTTGATCTGCTCAGCGGTGCGCTCGCCGACCAGCAGGTTGTACTTGCGCTTCAGGTAGTGCATCACCGATTCGTCCATTTCATTGCCGGCCACCCGAACCGAGCGCGAATAGACGATACCGCTCATGGAAATGACAGCAATATCGGTGGTGCCCCCTCCGATGTCCACAACCATGTTGCCCGAAGGCTCCTCGATGGGCAGGCCCGCGCCGATGGCGGCGGCCATGGCTTGTTCGACCAGATAGACTTCGCTTGCTCGGGCGCGATAGGCGGAGTCCTGCACGGCGCGTTTTTCGACCGGAGTGATTTCGCTGGGAACGCCAATGACGATCCGCGGGTGGACAAGAACACGGCGATTGTGTGCCTTTTGGATGAAGTAGGTGAGCATCTTTTCCGTCACCTTGAAATCGGCAATGACGCCGTCCTTCATGGGCTTGATGGCCACCACGTTTCCGGGCGTGCGGCCGAGCATTTCCTTGGCCTCGCGGCCGACCGCGACGACTTCTCCGTTGTTCTTGTTGATGGCAACGATCGAAGGCTCGTTGACCACGATGCCCTTGGTCCGCGCAAACACGAGCGTGTTTGCCGTGCCGAGGTCGATCGCCAGATCCGAGGAGAGGAGGCTGAAGACCGACCTTATGTTGAAGCCGTTTTTATTTACCACCCGCGTTTCCCCCTTGAGTTCTCCGGACTGCACTGCCCAAGCGCCGCGACGCCTGTGCGTGTGCCTGCGATCGGTGCGCTGCGCTGTTAGGGAATGACAACTTCCACGCGCTTAATTGCTGTGCCCCCGCGCCGGTTCTGCCCGGTAATCACAATCTCATGGCTGCCCCGAGTCATCGCAGGCGTGAAATAACGAAACGTGCCGTCGGACTTAATATCGGCGACTTCCTCGCCGTTGATGATCAGGGCCGCGCCAGGCTCGGTGCGTCCCATGACTTCGACGACGTCGCCGTGCAATTGGGTGCCGTTGATCTCGAGCAGCATTTCCTGCTCTTTCCCTTGCGCCACAAGCGTGAACTTATGCGGATCGCTGGCTTCACTGGCGATGTTGTTTTGGTCAATGGCGCTCACACGCCAGAAGTAATCGCCCGGATCGAGCCCGGTGATCTCCACGCTGGTCTCCGCGGTCTTTCGTTCGGTCACCATGTGACCGAACATCGTCGTGTTGCTTACCTGGAAGTCATAGAGTTTGGCCGTGGCAGATGGCTTCCAGGAAAAACGAACCGGGTCGCGCTTGAGGTCGGCCACGATGATCGGCTGCAGGTTGAGCGGCTCGGCCAGTTCGGGAGGCGCCAGGACCTGCGTCTTCACGATGGGGCCGCCGCCGGAAGGTATGGTGGCTCTCTCAAAGGCGCCGATATCCACGTGTTCGCTGCCGCGATCCAGTTCGGCACTTCCGGAATCGACCGTGACCTGCTGTTCGTTCGTTTGCGGGTCGCTGCGCACCGCCATGCTGCTATTGGCCCGAGCCGATGCCACGGCATTCTCGAAGGAAACTTCGGCTTTGGACCCGTTAACGGGCCACGTACCGGTCCGCAGATCGACCTGGCCGGACGCCATATGCACGGCAACCTGCGTGGGATGATCTTGTGCGACAGAATTTTCCTCGACCGTCACGTAGGTGTCGCCCTTCACCGTATAGGTGGTTCCGTCGGCAAAGGTAATGCGCGCCATCCCATCGGATCCGGTTTGGATCAAGTCGCCCTTGTCGAGAGTGATTTGATAGTCTGCGTTGACCCATTGCACGGAGTTGGCCTTTTTCACCTGGACCTTGCCGTCGAGGTTCACAAAGCGCGCCTGGCGGGCGGAGAGCGTTGCGCCGACGCCGGGATCAGAGCGTCCCGTGGAGATCGCGTCGATGAGCCTGGAAGACTGTTCCGGGAAAACCAGGTAGAGCGAGGCCAGGACGATCGCCGTGATCACCACCGAATAGAGAATCACGGTGCGATACTTCACCGTGTGCCAGTAGACCTCGATGCGCGAGATCTTCGGCTTGGCTGCGGATTTGTCGTTCATCGCACTCCCAGGGGGTCAATTTTAAAATCTAGCATAGGGGTATGGGGCTTTCAATAAAGGCACCGGACAGGTGTGCAGAGCCGCTAAACTCCGATTGGCCGCCGTCTTGGCCCCCTGGACAAAAGAGAAACGGAAGGACTTGGCCGCCCACCCCGGAAACCGAACCGGCCGGAATCCCTCGAGCAATGTGTCGAGCAGGAACCTCGCTATTATATCGCCATACGATATAATGGATGCGGTGAAAGAAGCGGTTCACTACGGAGCGCTCGCCGACTTTCGCTACGAAATTCGGCGCTTTCTGAATTTCAGCGAGCATGCCGCGCAGGCGGCGGGCATCGAACCGCAGCAGCATCAGGCTCTGCTGGCCATCAAGGCGTGGCCGGCGGGCCAGGGAATCACCATCGGTGCCCTGGCCGAACGCTTGCAGGTGCGGCATCACACGGCGGTCGAACTGACCGATCGTCTGGAAAGAAGGGGCTGGATTCTGCGTTTGCGCGGACAAGACGACGCACGCAAGGTAATTCTGCATCTTGCCCGCCGGGGCGAGCGGCTGCTGGAACGGCTGTCGGTCTCACATCGGGAGGAACTGCGCACCGCCGGGCCGCGACTGCTCGCCGTGCTCGGGTCCGTGCTCGCACACGACAGGCGGCCGCGCCGAAAGACCCGTCACAAGAAGCCTTCCGGAGGAATATCGTGAACTCTTCGGCCAGTTCGGGAGCAAGGAGAACGCGGACACTCGAAGCGATGCCCCCGGCGACCTATCGCATCGGCTGGATCTCGATTCTTGCGGCGCTGGTGGGAATCCTTGCCGGAATCATCGCCTATGTTCTCTACGATCTGATCGGGCTGTTCACCAATCTCGCCTACTACCACCAATGGTCGTTTCACTTTCGCAGCCCCGAAAACACCACGATCGGTCCCTGGATCATCCTGATGCCCGTCATCGGCGGCCTGATCGTAGGAGTTCTGGCGAAATACGGCTCGTCGAAAATCAAGGGCCATGGCATTCCCGAGGCGATGGAGGCGGTGCTCACCAGCCGTAGCCGCATCGAGGCGCGTGTGGCCATCTTAAAACCGCTCTCGGCGGCGATTGCGATTGGCACCGGAGGCCCCTTCGGTGCCGAAGGGCCGATCATTCAAACAGGTGGCGCGTTCGGATCGCTGGTGGGTCAATTGGTTTCCACGACCGCGGCCGAGCGCAAGGTTCTGCTGGCCTGCGGGGCCGGTGCGGGCATGGCGGCAACCTTCAATACTCCGATCGCCGGCGTGATTCTTGCGATCGAGCTGCTGCTGTTCGAATTTCGCGCGCGTTCGTTTATTCCCCTGGTGATTTCCTCGACGCTGGCCACCAGCGTTCGATCCATCCTGCTCGGGCAGAAATCGATGTTTGGAATGGCTAATGTTAATTTCGACGTCATTCACGGGCTGCCGTTCTATCTGCTGCTGGGGCTGGTGTCGGGTGTCGTCGCGATTGGTTTCACCAAGCTGCTCTATTGGGTCGAAGACCGGTTCGACGCTTTGCCCGTCGATGACCTCTGGCATCCGGCCATCGGCGCACTCGCTCTCGGCGTGATTGGATTTTTCGTTCCGCGCGTGCTGGGGGTCGGCTACGACACCATCTCGGATATTCTCAACAACAACCTGACGCTCAAGCTGCTGCTTCTGATTGCCATCTTCAAGGCTCTTGCACTGGTCATTTCGCTCGGATCGGGAACCTCCGGCGGCTTGCTGGCACCGATGTTCATGTCCAGCGCAGCGCTCGGCGGCGTGTTCGCCATCGCGATCAACCACATTTGGCCGGCGGCGCACCTCGCGCCGGGCGCCTACGCTTTGGTGGCCATGGCCGCGGTTTTCGGTGCCGCAGCGCGCGCGACTTTTGCCTTTATCGTTTTCGCCTTCGAGATCACCCGCGATTACAACGCGATCCTGCCGCTGATGCTCGCCTGTGTGATCGCCGACCTGATTGCTCTGCGTTACCTGAGAGCCTCCATTATGACCGAGAAGCTGGCGCGCCGGGGCGTGCACGTGCCGGGAGAGTACGAAGTGGGCGTTTTCAGTCTGGTACGCGTGGGCGAGATCATGAACACGACCGTGCAACCGGTCGAGAAAGAAATGACTGTGGCCCAATTGGCCGGAGCTCGCAAGGACCACAACCCTCTCTGGAATCTGGCGGATGGCCTTCCGATCGTCTCCCGGGAAGGAAAGCTCGCGGGCATTGTGACGCAGGGCGATTTGCTGCGCGCTTTCGAAAGTGATCCCGAAGGGAAGATGACGGTTTTCGAAGCGGGCTCGCAGGCACCCATCGTGGCCTACACCGACGAACCGCTCGAAGACGCGCTCAACCGAATGCTACAACACGACGTCGGGCGGTTGCCCGTGGTGAAGCGCGAGCAGCCCGACAAATTGGTGGGCTATCTCACTCGCTCGAACCTTCTCAGCGCATGGACGCGGCAGCTCGAAGAAGAAGGTGTGCGCGAGCGTGGCTGGCTGGCGCGCTGGCGAGGGGTGAACGGGTCGCCAAATCGATAGCGACGGACGCGGGCACCTTCGGCGGTTTTTTCCCGGGACCGGCCCTGCCTCAGTCTGCTTTTTTTTGCTCGACCGGAGAAGCCGGTGCTAGTGAATGCGGAGCTGGTCGATGATGCGAACGACGTCGGCAGCCGAGACGTCATAGAGCGAGTGTTCGTCTTCTTGTTCGAGGCGCTCGCGAAGGTATTGCGCGGCAACATAACTGGCTTCACGGTCGCTCAGGTTGCGCCCGGAGCGGTCGCGGAACTCGACGAAACCAGGGTGTGCCAGGCCCAGGATCACGCCTTTTCCGTCGACGAAGAATTTGCAGTCGATCGTGTCACTGTGGCGCGTGGCAATGCCGTTCCAGCAATGCGAAAAGCGGCAGTGATAGACGAAGTCGGTCACTTTGGAAGGCACGTCAAACGCACCGATGAATTCGCTCATGGCGCCGGCATTGGGCAGCGTCGGATAGGGTACCGATTTCGTTGCTTCCGCCATATCTACTTCCTCGCGCCTGCCAGTGCGGGCTGGCGAGCCTGCTTGTAGCTGGCCAGAGCCGCCGCCGTTGCCGCTCCGGCCGGGAGCCGAAACCCCTGATCGGACAGCGTTTTTTCGAGCGCGGCAAGGAAGAGCAAAACATTTCGTTCCTGGCACGAGTAGCCCATCAGTCCGATGCGCCAGATCTTGCCTTTTAGCGGGCCCAGGCCACCCGCAATTTCGATATTGAATTCCTCGAGCAGCTGCTTCCGCGCCGGGGGGTCCTCAATTCCTGCGGGAATATTCACCGCCGTGACCGTTATCAGGCGATCGGCCGGATCGGAGACGAACAGCTTGAGCCCCATGGCCTCCAGTCCCGAAACGAGCGCCTGCTGATTGGTGCGATGGCGCTCCCAGCGTGCCTCGAGCCCTTCTTCGAGCACGGCCCGCAGCGCTTCGCGCATCGCATAGATCAGCGTGATCGGAGGGGTGTGATGATAGAGGCGATCCTTGCCCCAGTAGTTCATGGCAGTCGACAGATCGAAGTACCAGCTGCGCACCGGCTCCTTGCGGGCCTCAATCGTCTGCTCGCCGCGCTGGCTGACCGTGATGGGCGCCATTCCGGGCGGTGCGCTGATCGCTTTCTGCGATCCGCTGAAGCAAAAGTCGATTCGCTCGCCGTCCACGTCCAGCGGGACTCCTGCCAGGGTCGCGACCGCATCGACGACCAGCAGCGCTCCCAGTTCATCGGCCACTCGTCGATAGTCGCCGATCCGCTGCACGATTCCGGAAGAAGTTTCTCCGTGCGTCAAACCGACCAGCTTGATCCTTCGGCCTCGTCCTGCGCGCAAAACATCGGCGGGATCGACCGTGCGCCCGTACGGTACCTCGACCCGAATCACTTTCGCCGGGATGCGCTCGGCGATGATGGCCATGCGCTCGGAAAACGCACCGTTGACGCACACGATGCACTCATCGCCCGCATCGAGTGGGTTCATCACCGCCGCTTCGATCCCGCCCGAACCGGAGGCGGAAATGGGGAAGGTAAGATGGTTCTTGGTCTGGAAGACGCGGCGCAGCTGCGCCTGCACGTCATCCATCATATGCGTGAACCAGGGGTCCATATGGCCCACGATCGGCGCGGCCATGGCTCGGTACACGCGCGGGTCCACCGAGGACGGCCCCGGCGTCAGCATCAATCGATCGGGGGGCAGCAGCTCCCCGATGGTTTCCTCTCTCGGTGAATTCATTTTCTTCTTCCTTCGGGTTTGGCGATCCAGGCCTGACCTAGTCTCGCTAAACAAAGCGCCTTCGGTCAACCGCCAAAGTGGACTGCTGGCCGTCGACCATGAACGCGCCCGTTGATTGGCACACCCGCAGGCGGGTTTTCAAGTCCAGGCGGATTTCAAGACGCCGCAGCAAGGAGAGCTTGCGCTGGCGCAATCGGGCCTCTTGGCTGGTCAGGGCAGCGCGAAGACATAAACGGAATCGGCGGCAACAATGGCAACGTACTGCTTGCCGTTGTTCGCCCGATAGGTCATCGGGTTCGCGTTCGCCAGTTTGCCGAGCTTGGTGACCCACAGTTCCTTGCCGGTGTGGGAATCGATGGCGCGGAAACGATTATCGGGAGTCGCGCCGATGAACACCAAGCCGCCCGCCGTGGCAATCGGGCCGGCACTGCCACCGCCGCCAGTATTCTGCTTGTCCGGCGGCAGGCCTTCGGTGATGCCGACGACCGACTGCCAGGCGATATCGCCGGTGCTGGCGTTGATGGCGTACAGTTTTCCCCAGGGGGGTTTTTGGCAGGGCCAATTTCCCAGGGGATGGCCGCTTGAATCCTTCATATTCACGCTGAAGCTGAAATAGGGGCCGGGGCCTTCGACGCTGCCGCGGTCGTACGGTTGCATCGAGCCCTCCGTACCACGGCCGTAATTGCCGCCCGCTTTCTTCTCTTCGATCCAACCGATCAGCGACATGTCATGCGTCTGGACGAAGATGTAGCCGTCGCTGGGATCGATTGCAGCACCGCCCCAGTTGGCGCCTCCGGTCCCGCCGGGGAACTGGATCGTGGTCTTTGGCGGCGTACCTCGTTCATGATAGAGCCAACCGGTGAACGGGCCGGCGTTGTAAAGGCTCCCTCCATTCTTTTCCAGCAGGTCCTGGCACGCCTTGGCGTGCTCGGGGGTCGTGTCGTCGGCCGTGACGATGTCTTCCGGCTTATAGCTCATGCGGGCGAGCGGAGGCGGTTTCACCGGGAAAGGCTGCGTCGGCGAATACCACTCGCCGGGCACGTCGCCTTTTGCAACGGGGCGCTCTTCGACGCCGAAGACCGGCTTTCCCGTGTTGCGATTCAAAATGAACATCAGCGCGGTTTTGCCGATAACGACGAGGGCGGGCACCTGCTTCCCTTTTTGCTTGAGGTCCACCAGGGCCGCGCCGGGAGGCAAATCCTGATCCCACAAATCGTGGTGGATTGTCTGGAAATACCACTTCAGCTTGCCGGTCGCGGTGTCAACGGCGACGATGGAATTGCCGAACAGATCGTCTCCTGGCCGATCGCCGCCATAGTAGTTGGGCGAAGGCCCGCCGATGGGCATAAACAGAGTGTTCGACTTCGGATCGACGGTCATGTACCAGCCCCAAACGTTGGTTCCCGAGCGGCCCTTCCAGCCGTCATTCAGCCAGGTGTCGTGGCCGACTTCGCCCGGCTGCGGAACTGTATGGAAAGTCCAGAGCAGCTTGCCCGTGACTGCATCCAGCGCGCGGGTATCGCCCGGCGGCCCCACCGGCAGTTCGCCCACGCTAGCGCCCAGGAACACGAAATTTTTGTAGATCGTGGGGACGCCGTTGTAACCGACGTCCAGATCGACTACGCCATCGTTGCCAAAAGTGGGGACGATCTTGCCGGTGGCAGCGTCGAGCGCGATCACTTTGCGGTTAAAGGTCGTGAAGATGATGCGGGGCGGATTCGCCTTGTCGCCAGGCCAATAGGCGACACTGCGCGTGGGGGCCATGGGCACGTCGTAGTGCCAAATCTCTTGTCCGGTGGCGCCATCGAGTGCGTAGATTTTGTTCAATCCCGGCAGATACACAACGCCATGAACGGCGATCGGAGTCACTTCGAGACCGCCGCGCTCGGACAGGGTGAAGCTCCACGATTGGGTGAGTCGTGAAACGTTCGTTGTGTTGAGCTGCTTGAGCGCCGAGTATCCCGTGCCTTCCACGTCGCCCCGATAGAACGGCCAGTCGCCGGGCGAAAACTGCGCCGGAGCTGCCTTCGCAAGAGACGCCAGCAGAATGGCGGCGCCAAATGACCGCACCATCCATCTCGACCGCATGAATCAAGCCCTCCGAAATTCGCCGAGCATACTATCAGCAAATACGGCCAGACGCGCGAATTTCCTTAGATCTAAGACGACTCAGCCGAGGCACCAGAGCCGGGACGCGGCGAGCGTAGTCGTCAAATTCCGCGCCGAAAGCGGCGCGCAGAAGCCTTTCCTCGGCGCGAATACGCAGGCCCGTGCCCGCCAAATAGGTGACGATCGCAGGCAGGAGCGCGGGCCAGCGGCTAAAAGCAAGCCCTGTCGCCGTCACCACGCCCAGCATGGCAAGATAGATCGGATTGCGAACGATGGCGTAAGGGCCCGAGCGGACCAGCTCGTGCCCTTCGACGACACGCGCCACCAGTGCCCAGTGCCTGCCCAGCGTGCGTGCGGCAGCATAGCAGAACCATGTGGAGACCAGAGCGAGGGCGGCCGTTGCGACGGCGAGAACTGTTTCGGCCGTCTTGGGCAGCCGAAGGGGCGGAGAGAACAGCGGGCGAAGCGCGGCAAAACAGATGACGTACCCGGCCAGCTGCAGCAACAAGCCCACCATCGATTTTTGGTCGCTGTGCTGTGCTCCGGGCGCGGCTCTCTGTTTGCCGATTACCACAATGGCGAGGATGCCCAGCCAACAGGCGACCACGATAAAGTCCACCGTTTCAGCCCTGACATCCCCGCGGAGCGTGATCAAGGGTACGTTACCCGAGAGCCTTTTTGAGGATGGCAATTTGGCCAGCGTGGTAGCAGTTGTGCTGAATCAAGCCGTGCAGCACGACATAGCGCGAGGTGTTCGGACCACTCGTCGCTTGGTCCTGGATGTCTAACTGGGTGTCCTCGATGCGGGCTACGAATTCACGAAGGCGGCCATAACCCTCCTGTAGATTCTCAAGCGAGCGCCGCCAGCTGACTTCACTCACTTCCCAGACGGGCGGCCAATCGCGTTCCGCGGTGACCCGAACCTCCTCGCCTCTCAGGCGGCGCAACACGATGCCATTCCAAGAGCCGAGGTGATGGACCAACTCCCAGATGGAATGTGCACCCCGGATCGGGTGCTTCGATGCTCCCTCGGCGGAAACGCCTTCGAGCGCCTCCAGGAGCGACGGTCCATGCCACGCATCTTGTCGAAACGCGCGATCCATCTGGTCGAGGATTCGGTCGATTTCGCGCATAGGTTCGCCGGCTAGAAGCGTAGGCCAGCCCGGGTTTCCTGGCAAGCGATGGGTTCTCGTGTTTCTAAAAAGTCTTGTCGGAATCGAGCAAGATGGTCACAGGCCCGTCGTTGACCAGTTCTATCAACATATGGGCCTGAAACACTCCGGTTTCGACACGTATGCCCAGCGAGCCGAGCGCGCGCACAAATTCTTCGTAGAGCGCCTTGCCTTTTTCAGCCGGTGCCGCCTGAAGGAAGCTCGGCCGCCGCTGGCCGCGGGCGTCGCCATAGAGCGTGAACTGAGACACGGCCAGGACCGCGCCGCCGGTATCGACGAGCGAGCGGTTCATTTTGCCGTGCTCGTCATTGAAGATGCGAAGATGGACGACTCTCTCTGCCATCCCCTCCGCGGTGGCGGAGGAATCCTCGCGACCAACCCCCAGCAGCACAACAAGCCCTGCGCCAATTTCGCCCGCGACCTTGCCCTTAACAAGCGCGCGCGCACGGCTGACCCGCTCGACCACCGCTCGCATGCGCGGGATTTTACCCTGCGCCTGGGTGGTTGCGCCCTACAAACGTCGCGGCTACGATGCTAGGCCCGGCGATGATCATGGGTGAGCTTTCGACTTCCTCCGCTCGGTCCCCACGTTGGATGACGCCGGGCGTGGTCGGCATTGGGCTCTCGAGCCTGTTCTCTGACTGGGGGCACGAAGCGGCGACGGCGATTCTGCCGGCTTTTCTGGCGAGCATTGGCGCGCCCGCCGTGGTGCTGGGCATCATTGAAGGCGTCTCTGACGGTCTTTCGAGTGTCGCGAAACTGGCCGGGGGATTCCTTGCGGACCATCCGCGCTGGAGAAAACCGGCAGGAATCGTTGGGTATCTGGCGACGGCGGTTACAACATTCTTCTATGCGTTTGCGCGCAGCTGGCCTTCTGTGCTGCTCTTACGCGCGCTGGGCTGGATGGGGCGCGGAGAACGCGGCCCGTCGCGGGATACTTTGCTTGCCGATTCGGTTGCACCGGGCGAGCGGGGCAGAGCCTTCGGCTTCGAAAGGGCCATGGACTCGCTCGGCGCCGTTCTTGGTCCGCTTTGTGCGACGGTGCTGCTGGGCGCGCTCGGCGTCCGGGGAGTGTTGCGCTGGACGCTTTTGCCCGGAGCCGCGGCGGCAGTCGCGTTCGCGTTTCTTGTGCCACCCGGAAGGGGCCACGATCACCAGGCCGCGGAAATTCAAACCATGCGTGCTCGATTCGCACAGCTTCCCAAGTCGTTCTGGTACTTTCTCGCCGGTATTTTCGCCCACGGCATCGGGGACTTTGCGCCCACTCTCCTCATTCTGCGCGCAAGTGAGATCCTGGCGCCCCGCATGGGCGTGGCCCGCGCCGCCACCATTTCCGTCGCGCTCTACACGTTCTACAACCTCGTCAACGCGGCGGCGGCCTATCCCGCGGGCGCGCTCGCCGACCGAATCGACAAGCGCGGACTGCTCGCGATGGGCTATCTTGCGAGCGCCGTCGCCTGTGCGGGTTTCCTTCTCGAGCGGCCGACACTGCCTATGCTGGTCGTTTTATTCGGGCTCGCAGGTGTGCATCGAGGCGTCGAGCAGTCGCTCGAGAAATCCGCAGTGGCAGAGCTTTTGCCGCGAGCCGTGCGCGGCTCAGGATTCGGCGTGCTGGCCACAGTGAACGGAATCGGTGACATGGTCTCCAGCGCGGCGGTGGGCGCGCTGTGGTCGGCCGTCGGTCCGGCCGCTGGCTTTCTCTATGCGGGCGCCTTTGCTCTGGTTGGTGCTGTGCTTGTCTTCGGCTGGCGCTAGCAAGAAGGATCAAAAATCTCTTGCCAGAAACGCCGTTTCTCGAACGGCTCGCGACTTACCTTTCCCATCCTGGGCCAAAGCGGAGAGAACAGTTTTTCTGCGAATTCGACCCGCTAGAGCCGAAGCGTCGAAAGCAACGCTGTACCATCTGGGCTGCCAAGTCCCGTGCATGCATTCCAGCCCGGACCCGCCGAGTAATCTCCGTTGTTTCCTGACGTGATCTCGTGGAATGTTGCTTCCGCTTTCGTCGAGTACAGCAAGGGATTGACGTAGCCCACGCTCGTTCCAAGCGACTGGTTGATTAAGGCGAGCAGCCCCGCCCACAACGGGGCAACCGCACTGGTTCCGCCAATCACTGCCGGTTTGCCGTCCACCACAACGTTGTAGCCTGTCTCCGGATCAGCGTCTCCGGCGACATCGGGGACGCCACGCCCAACGAAACCGTTGGGTGCCTTGGGTACATCCGCACCCTGCTGGTAACTTGGCAATGCGAAAACCTCGCTGACTCCGCCGCCCGTCGCGCCCTCGTTTTCGGAAAGCTCATTCCAGACCTGCTCGCTGCTGATTGCAGTCCCCGAAAGCACCAGCTTCGTTCCCCCGCAACCGATCACGTACGGACTCGCTGCGGGAAAGTCCACCGTCGGGGCACCACTCGCGTCTCCGTCCGATGCGCCGTCATCACCCGACGCCGCCAGAACCGTAATGCCCATGATCGATGCATCCTGACAGGCGGAATTAAGACCGTCGCGCGCCTGCTCGGTCCAAGAATCCTCAGGTCCGCCCCAGCTGATCGAAATGATCGACGGTTTTCGCGTCGTGTCATGCACGGCTGTCGTGACCGCGTCGATAAATCCTTGGTCCGTATTCGGCGCGAAATACACGGCGATTTGGGCCGCCGGCGCTATGGCTCCGGCCACTTCGATATCTAACTCCACCTCTGCGTCCGGTCCGCTGGGATCCCCCGTGGGGGAATTCTCGGCGTCATCCACCGACACGGCCGTGACAGTCGGGACCGGAATCCCCAGATTGCGAAAAAAGGAGTTGAGATCGGCGCTGTTGTAACCGCCACCCAGTTCGATGATTCCGATCGATTGTCCTGCCCCGGTTACCCCGGAAGGAAATGCATAGGCTTGCGCAACCTGGATCGGGGAGTAGGACACCGCCGCTGCTTGGGCAGGGACGCTCGACTTTCGCTTCCGCAACCTAAAATGCGCTTTCGCCTGCGGACGATTGTCGAGCCCGAAAACACCTTCGATGATCTCAACGAGACCGGCAGGGATCGTGAGAGCTCCGGTACGGCAGCGGTACGTACCTGTGCTGTGTTCGCAACGCCGCAGGTTCGTGCCAAAAGCATGGTTAAATGCCTGAACAGTGCCGCTCAGTTTCACAAGCCTGGCCGCACGATCTTCGCTCTTGATCGTCAGGCCATATTGGGCCGCGAAGGCGCGGACCTTTCCAATGTCTCTCACCCGTGCGCCATGGAGGCGAGCAAACTCTTCGCGGCTGAGGTATTTCCGCTTGCCCACCGGACGAGCACCCATTCGATTGACCGGAGCAAACCTACCGGGCTTTGAACCACGCCGCAGGAGGACAGTCACTTCGATCCGTTGATCGGGATCAAAAGGCCCTCGGTCCCGCCCGCCGGGCATCTGTTCCCGCCGACTGCCCTTTAATTCGACTCGACCCTGTCGCTTGGCCATGGTGTCCTCCTCGGCGTTCAGGGGCTGAGCGCAAGAAGTATATACGTCGGCGCTTCAATCGCCCAAACGCATGCCGAGGTGTCGGGTTTTCGCGGAAGGTAATGCGGTCGAGTGGATTCGAACCACCACGGTATTGCT
>JASHRC010000122.1 GCA_030037525.1 Candidatus Acidiferrales bacterium
TGGGATCTACCGGAGCTTTTGCACTTCTGGGCGCTTCCGATGCATCTGTGGCGGAAGTTGCGCGTTACGAATGTGATCGAGCGCTGTTCCCTGGAAGTGCGTCGGCAGACGCGACCTGGTCGTGGCCACCGACGCGGAAAGCGTGGATCGGATCATCTATGCGATCTTTAGTTTTAACGAAGACTAGAAACCCGCATCCTTAACTATTCACACAAGCAGCTTGAGGTCACTCTTGTTGACTCGCCTCGGGCGGGAACCTAAGATAATCGCACCATGGCGGATTCCCAGCCGCTCATCGGACAGATCGTTTCTCACTACCGCATTTTGGAAAAGATTGGCGGCGGCGGTATGGGCGTGGTCTACAGGGCCGAGGACACCCGGCTGCATCGCGCCGTGGCCCTTAAGTTTCTTCCTCCCGCGATGGCCCGCGAGTCCGGCGCTCTGGAACGATTCGGCCGGGAAGCGCGGGCTGCGTCGGCGCTGAATCATCCAAACATCTGCACGATTCACGACATCGGGGAGCAAGACGGCCAGCAATTCATTGCGATGGAGTTTCTTGGTGGCCGGACGCTAAAGCATCGCATTTCCGGTAAGCCGCTGTCACTTGAGGAAGTGCTGGAGTTGGGGATTGAGATTGCCGATGCACTCGACGCTGCGCACTCCAAAGGAATCGTTCACCGCGATATCAAGCCTGCCAACATTTTTGTCACGGAACGTGGGCACGCCAAGATTCTCGATTTTGGTCTAGCAAAGCTGGCACCTGCTAGCAGCAACCTGAATGTTTCCGAGACACCCACCGCTAGCGAGCTAGAACATCTCACTCGACTTGGCACGGTAATTGGCACCCTCACCTACATGTCACCGGAGCAGGTGCGGGGCGAAGAACTGGATGAACGCACCGATTTGTTTTCTTTTGGTGTGGTGCTTTACGAGATGGCAACAGGGGTTCAGCCGTTCCGACGGGAAACCACTGGCATGATTGCGGAAGCAATTCTGAATCGCAAGCCCGCTGCTCCCGTGCGGCTCAATCCCGACCTTTCCCCGAAGTTCGAAGAAGTCATCAACAAGGCGCTGGAGAAAGACCGCAGGCTGCGTTGCCAGAGCGCCGCTGAAATTCGCGCGGATTTGCAGCGGCTGAAACGCGATTTAGATTCGCGACGCGATGCCGTCGCCGTAGCCGAGGCTGGGTTGAAAAACACTCGGGAAGTTGTTTCCAAGCAGGCGGACCTGCCCCCGGCCAATCTTCCCCCGCAGCGGACCGTGTTCGTGGGGAGAGAAAAGGAAATAGCAGGGGGCAAAGAACTGCTGCTGCGTCCGGATGTGCGCCTGCTGACGATCACGGGTCCAGGCGGGATCGGCAAAACGCGTCTCGCGTTGGAGATGGCCGGTGGTCTTGTGGAGCACTTTCGAGGCGGAATTTATTTTATCCCACTCGCCCCGCTAGGCGATCCGGGCTTGATAGCTTCCGCGATCGTTCAGACACTGGGAATCCGAGAGGCGGGCAGCCAGGTGCCGCTCGAAATGCTCAAGAAGAATTTGCGGGACTCGTTGCGCGCGCCCACGCTGTTCCTGCTGGACAGTTTCGAACATCTTATTCAGGCGGCGGCGATTGTGACGGAGTTGCTGGCCGAGGATCCCAATCTAAGAATTCTGGTAACCAGCCGCGAGGCGCTGCACTTGTATGGAGAACATGAATTCCCGGTGCCGCCGCTGGCGGTGCCGGATTTGCGGGCCGTGCCCCCGGTTGACGAGCTGTCACAGTACCCCGCGGTCACGCTGTTTGCACAAAGGGCCGTCGCCGCCAAGCCCGATTTCAAACTTGACCGGCAAAACGCGCCTGACGTCGTCGAGATTTGCGCACGCTTGGATGGCCTGCCCCTCGCGATCGAGCTGGCGGCCGCACGGGTCAAAGTACTTTCGCTTGCGTCCATGCGGACGCGCCTTGCAAGCCGGCTGCAGCTATTGACGGGAGGGGCCCGAGATCTACCTCGGCGGCAGCAGACGCTTCGCGCTGCCATCGATTGGAGCCACGAACTGCTAAGTGCCGCGGAGCAGAGGCTTTTCCGAAGACTATCGGTTTTCGTGGGCGGATGCACCCTGGAGGGCGTGGAAGCCGTATGCGACGCCAAAGCTGATCTCGACTTGAACCTGCTCGACGGCATGTCATCCATAGTGGACAAGAGCCTGGTGCGACAGGTCGAACAAGCGGACGGTGAATCGCGGTTCGTGATGCTGGAAACGATTCGCGAGTACGCCCTTGAAAAGTTGCAAGCAAGCATGGAGGAAGCTTCCACGCGGCGCGCACATGCCGCCTACTGCCTGGTACTCGCAGAAGAGAAGAGTGTGGAGGCGGGCGGCGCGGAATGGCTGGAAGGCCTGGCGTTGGAACATGACAATTTTCGTGCGGCCCTTGAGTGGCTGACAGCAACCGGAGATGCGGACTGGGGACTACGGCTCGGCACGGCCTTGTTTCGGTTCTGGGAAATGCGCGAGCATCTCGCCGAAGGCAGGGACAGGCTGGCCAAGTTGCTGAAGATCCCAGGAGCGGCGACCCACACGAAGGTGCGAGAGCGCGCCCTTTTCGCCGCGGGCGTGTTCGCTGGGGAGCAGGGGGATTACGCGTCGGCGGATTCACTCATGAAGGAGAGTCTGGACATCGCACGTCAACTGGGTGACAAGCAGGACGCGGCCGTCTCTCTGAACGCGCTAGGGGTCCTGGCTCGGGACCGGGGTGACGTCGCAGTCGCGCACTCTCTGCTGGAGGAGAGCCTAGTGCTGTGGAAAGAATTGGGCGACCAGAAGGCTGTGGCGCGATCTCTCAGCAACTTGGCGAACGTCGCCAAATTGCGGGGCGACTATCCACGCGCCCGCTCGCTATATGCGGAGTGTCTCACCATCTTTCGAGAAGGGGGAGACCTGCCAGGCGTCGCCTGGTCGCTAAATTACCAGGGAGACGTCGCCCGCGAGCAGGGTGATTTTGCGGCCGCGCGAAAACTCTACGAACACGGCCTGGCAATTTTTCGGGAACTCGGCGACCGCTGGGGCATTGCCGGGACGCTGGCCGATCTGGGCAGCCTGGCGAGGGAACAGGGGGACTGTCCCACGGCGCACTCTTTGTACCGAGAGAGCCTGAGAATTTTTCGAGAGCTGGAAGATAAACGCGGCATCGCCCGCCTGCTGGAATGTTTCGCCTGCTTAGCGGAGGCGCAACTGCAAGCAGGGCGCTCACTGCGGCTCGCAGGCGCCGCGGCCGTGCTACGCAAAAATATCGGCGTTCCGCGTCCGCCCGCGGAACAAGCCAAGCTAGAAGCCATTCTGGACGCAGCACGAAAGGCATTGACCGGCGCGGAAGGCACGGCGGCCTGGTCGGAAGGTTGGGCAATGCCGATGGAGCAAGCTATTGACGAGGTGATGAAGGCCGAGGCGGGAGCGTCCTCGTCTTAGACCGGCGGACGAACTGGCACGCGTGACCAAGGGAACGCGGATGCTACTGGGAGGTCAAGCCGGTGCTTATTTCGCGCTCGTCGGATCGAGAAGCCGGCGGACGGCGGAGACGCGATTGGCAGGAAGGCCTGCACGCTTGGCGTGTTCCTGGATGGTGGTCTCGTCCGGCGCGAAGTAAACGCAATACACCTTGTCCCCAGTTACATAGCTATGGAGCCAGCGGATCTGGGGACCCATTCCTTTCAGAATCGCGACCGACTTTTGGGCGATTTCCCGCCATTGCGCGTCGCTTAGATCTCCGGCACCTGGGACTTCGCGTTCGATGACGTATTCGGGCACGGGCAAATGCCTCGATGCGCACGCATGGTAGCATTCAGACGGCGCTACTTCAAGGCAGTGAGTTCGAAGTTGTCGCGTCAGGGAAATAACGGCCAAGGATGAAAGAGTGAGGTTACCATGGATGTTCGATCGCTTCAGAAGCCGCTGAAAGAGCAATATCGCACTAACCCAAACGCTTCGCAAATTACAATCCGGGCGAAAGGTGGACAGACAGATGTTCCAGTGGCCTGCTCAGTCGACATTGGGCGTGCCGTGTACCAAGCCGAAGCCCACAAGGGAGTCGGAGGCGCCGGGACCGGCGCCTGTTCCGGTGACCTGTTGCTTGGGGCTCTGGCGGCTTGCGCGCAAATCACCTGTCAGATGGTGGCTGCGGCTGTAGGCATACCAACCGATCGCATTCAGGTCACGGTAGAGGGAGGCTTGGATCTTCGAGGCACCCTCGGCATATCGAAGGACGTCCCGGTCGGCTTTGAAAGCATTCAGCTTCATTTTGATGTTGCTGCGCCGAATGCAACACCAGAACAACTGCGTGGATTGCAGGAAAAAACGGAACAGTATTGCGTGGTGATGCAAACCTTAATGCGGCCGCCGAGAGTCCAAACCGAGTGGGCTCTTCACGATCCGAGTGCGCGGTAGTCCAGCTACAAAGTAGTTAGCCGGCGCACGAAACGCCGGCTCATTTATGAACACTTCGGGACGTTCACACTCGAACCTACGGTACAAGACAGTGAACCTGTGCACCCTTGCTCATGGCAAAGGGGATCTCTTCGGCGAGTCGCCCGCCTTTTCCTGACGGCTGTCAAAGTCGCCGGGCCCATCACGTGGGGTTGCAACTCCTACCCCTTCTATGTTTGACTACGCTTCATGACGACGGCACAAACCACCGATCTCATCTTTGCTCTCGACTCTCTCTCCATTTCTTCCAACTCCGCCGACGCTCTCATGAAGGGCATCGTCGCTCTCCTTCACGAAAAAGTCACCCGCTACAATTGGGTCGGCTTTTATATGATGGAAAAGGATGGCGACCGCGACGTTCTCGTTCTCGGCCCCTTCAAGGGCACCTCGACTCCCCACACGCGCATCCCTCTGAGCCACGGCATTTGCGGCGCCGCTGCTTCCACAGAAAAGACCATTGTCGTCGACGACGTCAATTCCGATCCCCGCTATCTCGCTTGCTCTCTTGAAACTAAATCCGAAATCGTCGTCCCCGTCTTCGTTCACGGCAAAGTCGTCGGCGAGCTCGACATCGACTCTGACTTCCGCGCCGCGTTCGGTCCTGACGACCGCGCTCTCTGCGAACACGCCGCCCTCGTCCTCGGGCAATTCTTCGAGCGCCACCCTTACGCCCGACCGGCGCATATCTGACTATTCTAGTTCTGCACCCTCCACAGACGTCCCAAGCGGATGTGACGTCATCTTGATTGTGTAAACAAAGAGAGGTGTAGGTTTTGTTGTGTGGAACAACAAAACTCCGGTGAAGGTTCACAGCCGCGACCGCCTGCGAAGTGAGAGAGGGATGGGTCGAATGGGCAACAGAGTCCGAATCCGATCTGAGTCTCCGACGATGACATTCAGCACAACAGCGCCCGTAGCAGCGTTATTCGGTGGATATGCGTAGGCGTCTGGTTTGAACCGTCTGATATGCAGCATACCATGCCGCAGAGATCTCAAGCGGCAGCTACCCGGCGGATTCGGTGGCGACGCTGGCTGGACGGCGGACAGAGTTAGATTTCGTGTTTGAAGAACACCTGGATTGAAGACCAAGCGCGGCAGACGCAGCTAGAAGAATCCGCCAAGAAAATCTGGCAGCATTCTGCATCGACCGTCACGCCTACGGCACGCAAGAAAACGCCATGAAAAACTACCAATAAAAATGGGCCTATCCGATGGTGGAGGCGGGGGGAGTCGAACCCCCGTCCGAGAAGCCTTGCCACCCGAAGACTACATGCTTATCCCGTTCCCATGGTTTCGCCAGAGGCGCTCAGAGCGGGCAAGACACGCCGCCGACTAGTCCGATTCGTCTCGCCGCCGTGCTCCGGACCGAAAGGCGACGGCCAGCCTGCTGTGCGACGCCTCATCCCAAGCGCGCAGGCGACGCTTGAGGAGACGCGCTACCTAGTTTTGGTTAGGCAGCGAGAGCCAACTGGGATTCGCCAGTTGATTTGTTCTACCCTGTTGCGGGCGGGCAGTCCCCGGCATGCCTTCGAGCCGCGACAGCTTCCGTCGAAACCGTGTCGCCCCCGAACCTCACTATTTTACCACCCCGAGAGCAAGGGTCAAAAACGCCCCACAAACCTCGAAGAATCAACGAATTCAGGAAAGTCAGGTGGCCGGAAGAGCCGGGCGGAAGGAATGGTCCGGAACGGGCACTCTCTCTGGCACCGGCAGGCGCGGCGTTCGCTTCCCGCTGAAATCGAGGTAGAGCTTGTGTTTCAAAATCCACTCTGGGAAATGACCCATACGCAGAAGCGGATACTTCATGGCCTTGCCAAAGAGCCGGCGGCCAAGCAGGTAGTAATAAAACGGAATTCCCAGGTTGTATACGAGGTGCGCTTTTTTCGAACGATGGAAGAAATCCAGATTGTAACGCCAACAGGTGAAGAAAAACTCCCACTGCAGATCGGTGAGCTGATAGAGCTTAGCGCTCTCGCGCTTGGCAAGGCGCGTGTCCTCGAGCGGGACAAATAGCGTCGGCACCACGCACCACTTGGCGTCCTTTAGCGAGTGGAGCAGATCAAGCGACTGGCGGGTGTCGTCAGGCGTCTCCCCGGGCAGGCCGATAATCCAGGTGCAGAACGGAAACCAGTTGTGGCGGTTCAGAATTTCCATTCCCTTCAAGACGACGTCCGGCCATTGTTCGGGCAGGAACGGATAGCCTTTGCCCTTCATGAGTCCCCTAAATAGGCGCGGCGAGCCCGTTTCGATGCCAATAAAGAGATTCTGGTAGCGCTTCTCAGGATGCGTCGAAGCGGGATGCGTGTGTACGCTCTTGTCCACGGCCAGTTGCAATTCACTGAGCATATTGGGCTCGGCGACGATGGGAGCCATCGTGCCGTGCGTCAGGCCAATGTAGTTAATGCCCTCCACCGCGGCGACCGATTCGAACAGCTTCTTGAGCGCAGGGACATTGGGCGCGAAGCGCGGACCGTGCTCGTAGAGGAACAGATCTTCGGTGACCAGAAGCGCGAAATCGGCACCTTCGGCAGCCTGGACGCGCACATTCGCGAGGATCTGCTCAAGCGGCAAACTCTTACCCGCCCGGAGCGCGACCGAGCAGAACTGGCATCCGCGCCCGCAGCCGCGGGTGATCTCGACGGCACCGAACGTCGAGCGGTGCTTCAGCCGGGGAATGCTTTCCAGCCTCGGACTGTGCCCCTCGACTTTGCGCGGCAGCGGCTCGCCGCGCAGGGCCGCTTGGAATAGCGGCACCACCGTTTCTTCAGCCTCGCCATCGACGATGCAATCGATCATCCACTGGTCTTGCAGACCCTTTTTGTCGATCTGCCAGGAGCCCGGTCCCCCAACAATGATCTTCAGATGGTGCTTGTGCTGGCGCAGCACGGGATGGAGGATCAGGCGCCGAAATTCCTCGGCGTTAATCGGCTCGACGTCTGCGCCATAAAAGTACGCATACACGTCGGTCGCAAACGTGATGCCCAAGGGATTATGGGCGTGGATGCCGACGACTTGGGTGTCCTCGCCGACGAACTGATCGAGCTGATCGGCGTAACAAACGGCGATGTCTGCGTGTGGAAACTTCTCGGCCAACAGCGCTTCTACGACGCGCAACCCCTGAGGAACGTATTTGGCTTGCCCGTCGGGCCACGTTTCTCCTTCTGACGCCCAAGTGACATTGAAAACCGAAGCATAGCGCGCCGGGAGAGTGGCGAGCAGCATCTGCTTCCAAGTACTGTGCATGTGCTCGCACGATTCGGAAGTGCTTGCCGCAAGTACGATCTTTTTTCCTCGGGACGCCATGCCTCTCCGCTCGAATTGAGATTTCAAACTACCCTCGCTCAACCCTCGAAATTCTAGCACAGCAGGTCTGCCCTTTTGCCACATCAGGACGACGCTTCCGTGTCACCGCGCCACCAACGGGCGGAATAGACGATCCCGGCAGCGACGAGCCAACCGAGCGCGTACATTGGCTGAGCTTTCCAGCCGAGAACGGCCGAGTGCATCAAGCCCACCCACGAGAACACCGACGCGATAAGGCACCAGATCGCCGCCCGGGTGAAATTGCGGTCGATCGCGTGGGTGATCGCCGAGGCCACCACCAGTACCAGAAACAAAAACCCGTTCCCAAGGCCGCGCAGCGACGCCCAGTAAATCGAGCGACCGAGCGCGGCCTGAACGTTGGCGTTCGCTTCGGAGAGTCCGAGTGCCGGGAGCGCCGAGTTCACCACCGCGGTGATCACCGCGCCGACCGGCAGGACGAACCCAAGCAGCACAACGCTCCAGTATTTTCGATCCACATGCGCGAGAGTCGCGCGGCCGACTCCCACAGCCACGTAGGCGATCAATGCCGCCAGGATCGGCCAGGGAAACAGTGCCGCGAAAAATCCGGTCAGGCCGGTCATCACCACCAGCAGCAGGATAAGCGGCGTCCAAAATGCGAAGCCGATTCGCGCGCCGAGGGCCTTGTAGGGCGGGTGCAGCGCGTAAATCACCGGCACCACCATACTGCCCGCCATGCCGCCTAGCAGGGTCCCGACCGCGTCCCATGCGACGACGCTGCGCGCGTCGTAGTTGTCGCCTGCCGACGATGCGCCTTCCACGGTGGTGATCGCCTGCAGAACGTGATAGACGGCCATGGGCGCGATCACCGAGAGATACGGCACGGCAAGCGCCATCGCCTCTAGCAGCCCGGAGGGGGGCACGAATGGCAGTACGAGCGACACACCTTGCCACGCCGGGTGCACGTAGCCGAGCGCGATGCCGACGGACAGCGGGACCAGCCAGGCAAACAGAAACGGGGGAAGGCGGTACGACGTGACCGGCACGCCGGCGAAGACCGTGATGCCAACGATCGCGAGCGCCGCAATCCCAACGAGCGGCTGATCGAAGATTCGCTGCAAAACGACCAGGGCTAGATAGCTGTACATGGCCGCGCCGAAAACCGTCATCGAGGCGGGCAGCGAGATCGAGCGGCGCAATAGGTTTGCGAAAGGCGCGGCGCACAGCTTGAGGATTCCCGTCCAGATCACCGCGGCGGCGCCGATGCGAAAGGCGCGACTGGCGTCGTGGGTCCCAAGATAAACCGGCAAGAAAATGGAAAGCGTATAGCTGATGATCGCGGGGACGTTATTGCCATATACATGCGCCGTGACATCGGCGCGTCCTTCCCTGTTTGCCAACGCCACAGCGAGCGAGACCAGGCCGAGCGAGCCGACCAGAAAACCCGAGGCGAACCCAGGCAGGCATCGCGAGAGAGTGAAGGCGGGAGAAACACCGACCGGCGCGAGTAGCAGCGCGGGAATGAAAAGCTGAGCGACGATCGCGCCGACCTGAGTGATCGTCGCGTCCACGTCGCCGCGACCGAGTGCCCACCATTTCGGTGACATGGGGCTTGGGTGGGACGGCAGAGATGTCTCCACTGGCGCGCGAATTGGTCTCATTGCGGGTTTTAAACCACCGTCACCCGACTCGAGCATTGGCACCGGGCGCGCCGGCCGGTTTCCCTGGGACGCGCCGTCCAGCGTATCGGCCAGAAAGCTCGGATCAAGTTCCGTGAGCGCGAACACCACGCAGAGTCGTCTGCCGCGGTGCCCCCGGTATGGTCGCGGCCACAAACACAAAAACTAATCGCTCGCATGATCACGACTTGGGTCTGGCCCGCGACTCCCGCAGAACGATACTCAAACCTTGAACGACTCAAGCGCTTCGGGGGCAAACAGATCTTTGGCGCCGAGCGGCCGCTTGGAAAGCCCCTGTTCGAATGAATAGCGCAGAAACGTCTTCAAGGTGTGCTCGTTTTTCTCCAGTCCGTAGGGCCAAAAATCCACGCCCATCAGCGCGCGCGTTTCGTCTACGTGCTCGATAAGCCACGGCAGCATGGTGCTGAGCGCGCCGGATTGGTAGAGATCGATGTAGGCAATTTCTTTCGCCCTCCAGAATGCCTTCGAAAGAGATCCTGCGACCCACCGAGCTCGCTCGTACAGGTCGCGGCGGATCACGATCGTGTGCATGATCGGAAAGATCTTGGTCTTTGCGAAATAGTCTTGCTCGACTCTGCGATAGTTCGGAAACAGGCGCCGCACTTTGCCGGGGTGATCGACGAACGAGGACGGCATGCGCGCCGTATAAAGCGCGTCGATTTCTCCCGCCGCGAGCATCGCAGACAGTGTTTTTCCCTCGGCAATCGGCTCCAGGCGGATTTCGGGCGGAAGGCTCAACGGAAGCTTTTCGGGGCGGCCCGGCTCCTGTTCACCTCCTTGAACATAGGCAACGCTTGAGACGGGCACGCCATACTCGTCGCTCAAAATACCGCGAATCCAAACCCCTGCGGTCATCTGATATTCCGGGACGCCGACCCGTTTGCCGACCAGGTCGTGGGGCTCTCCAATGCCGCTGCAGGCATGGATGAAGATAGAGGAGTGTCGGAAACACCGCGAAGGGAACACCGGAATCGCGATCAAGCAGGGATTTTCGGCAAACAGCGAGACCACATAGGATGACAGGGACATCTCCGCGACATCGAATTCATGGTGACGCAGCATGCGGAAGAAAATCTCCTCGATGGGCAGAGGCAGGCAATTTAGATCGATTCCCTCAATGGCAACGCGCCCGTCGAAGATCGCGCGGGTCCGGTCGTAGTTCGAGCATGCCAGCGTGAGTCGCAGCTTGCTCATGATCTGATCCCCTGTTCGAGCCCCTGTTTTGCGCCCGAGCGCACGCCGATCATATACTCGATGAACTTACGGCGAGAAAGAGTCGCTTCTCTCGACGGGTTTGACCGAATCCAAGAGTCCGAAAAAGCCTTCGGCGAGTGTGGGATGAATGTAGACAGCGCCTTTGAGCGCAGTGTAGGGGGCGCCGGCCAGCATCATGGCTCCCAGAATCTGCACCAGTTCGCCGCCTTCGCTTGCCAGGATCGCCGCACCTAGGATTTTGTCGGTCTCGGCATCCACAGCGATCTTCATCAGGCCAGCAGTTTCATCGCGCTCGATGGCGCGCGCGACGTACGCCACCGGATGAATGCCGGTCTTAATTTTTCGTCCCGACGCGCGAGCTTCCTTTTCGGTCATTCCCACCCGGCCGAGCTGCGGGTCAGTGAAGAGCGAATACGGAACATAGCGATTGGCGATCGACAGATTCTTGCCTTCGATTAGGTTGCCCCAAAGGATTTGGTAATCGTTATACGAGATATGCGTGAATGCCGGTCCGCCCTTCACGTCACCGAGTGCCCAGATTCCCGGCGCGCTTGTTTCCATTCTTCCGTTCACCTCGATGTAGCCTCGCGAATCGACCCGGACTCCGGCCCGCTCCAGGCCCAAATCGTCCGTATTCGGCCGGCGCCCGGTAGCCACCAGAAGATGCGTGCCGGTAATGGTCTCCCGCTGCCGGCCCGAGTCGATCGTGACGCTGAGTTGAGGCCCTCGCCTTTCGATTTTCGTCGCCTGGGAATTCAGGCGAAACTCAATGCCCTCCGCCTCCAGCGCCTTCTGCAGTTCGCGGGCAACGTCCGCGTCCTCGCGGGCCAGCAGCTGATTGCCGAGGTGAACCAGGGTCACGCGGCTGCCGAACCGGCAAAACATCTGACCGAACTCCAAGCCGATGTAGCCGCCGCCCAGGACGACAAGCTGCTTGGGAATCTCCTCTAAATCGAGGATGGACTCGTTGGTCAAGTAGTCCACCGTCTCGAGGCCAGGTATCGGCGGCACTTCCGGGCGCGTTCCCGTATCGAGGAAGATCTTTTCGCTTTCGATCGTGTCATCGCCCACCTGAAGCGTGTGCGCCCCTAGGAACCGCGCATGACTGCGGTAGAGACGCATGGTCTTACGACTGGCGACGCGCTTTTCGTGCCCACCGCGAAAACTCGCGACGACCGCGTTTTTGCGCGCGACGACCCTAGGCAGATCGACACGGACATTCTCCGCCTGGACCCCCCAGCGCGCGGCGTGCCGCGCATAGTGCGCCACTTGCGCCGACGCGATCATGGTCTTGGTCGGTGTACAGCCCCTGTTAATGCACGTCCCGCCTAGATACTTACTCTCGACGAGCGCCACGCTCCACCCCCGGTCAGCGAGCGCGTAGGCCAGTGGATTCCCACCCTGTCCCGACCCGACTACAATCGCGTCATACTTCATGCGCTGCTCTCGGTTTGCGCTACCCTGAGCGGCCCATAGCATGGCATGCTTTGCACTCCTGCTCCAGTGCACATAAAATTAGGTCGCCAAATTATGAGTGAATCGCGTCATTCGGCAAGGTGGGTGCGCCGACGCGCACAGGAGACCCGAGCTCGGCCGTGTGTGTCGGCCGGACCTCTCGCCGTGAGGAGACCATGATCGAAAGATCGCGCAAGTGCGTGCTTCTGGCTGCAGCGGTAATCGTCCCAGGAATGCTCGCCTCGTCACCCGCCTGGGCACAGGCGTCTTTTGGGCCCATTCGCGTGGAGGTCGATGAATCACACGCGCCTCAGAAAATCCTGCACGCGCATTTGCAGATGCCGGTAGAACCGGGCGCGCTCGAACTCTATTACCCGGAGTGGATTCCCGGCGAGCATATGCCCGACGGCCCCATCATCAATATGGCGGGCCTCAAATTTCAGGGGGGAGGAAGGGCGATCCCCTGGCGGCGCGATCTGCTCGACATGTTCGCATTTCATCTCGACATTCCGCAGGGCGTCAGAACCCTCGAGGTGGACTTTGATTTTCTGCTCTCCGCTCCCGCCGAAGGCTACTCGGCCGGGGCTTCAGCGACCGCGTTTCTCAACCTGGTGAGCTGGAATCAAGTGCTCCTTTACCCCAAGGGCTACGACGCCGGGAATATCACCTGCATCCCCAGCCTGAAACTGCCCGCCGGATGGAAGTTCGGGACGGCGCTGCCGGGTGCGAAGGACAATGGAGACACTGTTGAATTCGCGCCGGTGTCCCTCGAGACGCTCATCGATTCGCCCGTAATCACGGGCCGGTACTTTCGCGTGATCCAGCTGACGCCGGGCGAGACTCCCAGCCACGAAATAGACATCGCTGCCGATAGCGAAGCCGATCTAGCCCTGACGCCTGAAACCGAGGCGCATTTTCGTCGGCTGGTGGCCGAGGCGGGCGCCCTGTTCGGATCCAGGCACTACCGCGATTACCATTTCCTGCTCACCCTCAGTGACAGTGTCGCGCACTTCGGCCTCGAGCATCATGAATCAAGCGACGACCGCACCCGCGAGCACAGCTTAACCGACGAGGCGACCCGCATCGATTTCGGGGGCCTGCTTCCCCACGAATACGTCCATTCCTGGAACGGGAAATACCGCCGTCCCGCCGACCTGCTCAGCCCTGATTATCATCAACCGATGAAGGACGACTTGTTGTGGGTGTACGAGGGCTTAACCGAGTATCTCGGCAGCCAGGTGCTCACGGTCCGCAGCGATCTCTGGAACCATCAGCAGGGCCGCGAAGAATTAGCTCGTCTTGCGGCCACGCTCGAGAATGAGCCGGGACGCAAATGGCGACCGCTGCAGGATACGGCAGATTCGGCGGTCTTCCTCTACAACGCCGATCTCGACTGGGAAAATTGGCGCCGCGGCACGGACTTCTACGAAGAGGGGGTATTCCTTTGGCTCGATGTGGATGACACGATTCGCCGCTTGACGAACGACAAGAAGTCGATAAACGATTTTTGCCGGCTTTTTTATGCCGGCCCCAGCGGCGAGCCCGATCTCAAACCGTACACATTCGACGACGTGGTCGCCGCGCTCAACCGCGTTACGCCCTACGATTGGGCAAGCTTTCTTCGCTTGCGCCTCGATTCCACTGCGCCCAACACCGTAATCGAGTCGCTCAACAACAGCGGGTGGAACCTGGTTTACAACGATCAGCCAAACGAGATGGAGGAGGACCGCCAGGCGGTGCGGCGACAAATCAACTTGGGCCTCTCGATCGGGCTCCACCTCGCCGACGATGGAACCGTGGAAGATGTGATTTACGACGGCCCGTCCTATCACGCAGGCATGGGCCCGGGAATGAGAATCACGGCCGTCGACGGCAAACAATTTTCGCCCGAGGCCATCAAAGACGCTGTGGAAGCCGCCAAGGACACGACGGTTCCCATCGAGCTGATCGTTGCCAATGGGACAGCGGTGGAGACGTTCTCAGTCAACTACCACGGTGGTCTTCGATATTCACATCTGGTAAGGGACCAGAGCCGTCCCGACTTTCTCGACGAGATTTTGCATTCCCAAACGCAATAACCTCGAAAGGCGGAGACTCCAGGAGCCGGTGATTTGTGCGATGAAGAAAGCCACGATGTTTTTTGGTGCTGTGCTGATCCTGCTCGGGCTGGCTAGTCTGATCCACCCGAGACTGGACATGCCGGCACGCAGGACCGAAGTCCAGGTGCTCGGCCAAAGGCTTTTGGTCGAAACGCGACGGATCGTCACCATTCCGATCCTGGTGAGTGGTTTGCTGATCGCCACCGGAGCAGGTCTCTTGACGCTGGGCTTGGCCCGCAAATGACGAGTTCATGCAAAAAAGGGCGAGCCGGGGCCCGCCCCTTCGATCGTTGGTAAAGCTAGCCGACCTTCGCTGCTTCCAACCTTCCCTCAAACTTCACCTCCGTCACCCGGTTGCCGGTCGAGTCAACTTCTGACTGCTGGGGCTTCTTGTCCAGCCGGACCCATTGGCACGGAACCGTCGCCACAACTCTGTCGTTTTGGAGAATATCGAGCTGTGCTTCGGATTCCTTCCCGCGGATCACGTAGTTGCCGGGCGCGAGCTCGGTGATTCCGATCTTGGTCATCTGGGTGATATCGAACTCAGTCGAATCCGCATGGCTCAATCCTCCGGCTAGGGCTAGCACAACGGTGAGCAGCAACCCTCCCAACAAAGCAGCAAAGTACTTCGAGTGTAGATGCATTCCTGCCTCCAATAGGAATTATGGAACCCGCTCGATCCCGGGTTGGGACAAGGGACTTTTGCGAGGCGAGACCGCGCCTGGACAGGAAACTCACATCGCGACCCCTCAACAGATTGCATGCAATTCGAGCCGTTCGCGCCGCACAGCCTGGGACGAACCAGACCGCAAAATGCAACTGGCTCGCCGAGCGAAGCTATTAACACTGCACACCGGGGTGCATTCGAAGTTGACTTCTCCCTGCGCAGCTTTTGTAATGAATTTGTTCCATGCTCCATCCGCATTCACCTTTACTGTGAGGGACACGGCCACGAGCACCAAGCCGTCCGGTGCGGGGACCGGGCGTTTCGCATTCCTGGTTGCGGCAGGCATTCTCTCGAGCCGGATCGCCGGGCTCATTCGCGACCGTGTCTTCGCGCACTACTTCGGGCTGTCTGAGTTTGCAGACGCATTTCGCGCGGCACTGCGCATCCCCAATATTCTGCAGAATCTGTTCGGAGAGGGTGTTCTCTCCGCCTCGTTTATTCCCGTATACGCCAACCTGCTCGCCCGCCAGGATAAGCAAGAGGCACGCCGTACGGCGGGGGCGGTCGCAGGGCTGCTAGCTCTGAGCACCGCGATCATCGTTCTGGTCGGGGTGCTGGCCACTCCCTATCTGATCGACGCGATTGCACCCGGCTTTCACGGTGAAAAACGGGAACTGGCGATCCGGCTGGTGCGCATTCTGTTTCCCGGGGTGGGCATGCTGGTCCTGTCAGCCTGGTGCTTGGGCATTCTCAACAGCCATCGCCGCTTTTTTCTCTCCTATGCCGCCGGTGTCCTCTGGAACGCCGCGATGATCGCGACGATGTGGATTTGGGGAGGCCGACGCGACCAACACGATCTTTCCGTTATTCTCGCCTGGGGATCGGTCGCCGGCAGCGCTTTGCAGGTAGCAGCGCAGTTACCGGTGGTGCTGCGATTGCTCGAAGGGCTCCGCCTCTCCCTCGCCTATCACGCCGAGAATGTAAGAACGGTTGTGCACAATTTCTTTCCTGTGTTCGTCAGCCGGGGTGTGGTGCAGATCAGCGCCTACATCGACGCGCTGCTCGCAAGCTATCTTCCAAACGGAGCTCTGGCCGCCTTGGCCAACGCCCAGACGCTTTACCTGCTTCCGGTGAGCCTATTCGGCATGTCGGTTTCTGCAGCGGAACTGCCTCAAATGTCTGGCGCGCTCGGAAGCGATAGCGAAGTGGCCGAAATCCTGCGCAAGCGGCTCGATGCCGGCCTGCGACAAATCGCATTTTTCGTGGTGCCTTCAGCTGCCGCCTTTCTATTTTTGGGAAACGTCATTGTGGGAGCAATCTACCAAACGGGGCGCTTCAGCCGCGCCGACACCACCTATGTCTGGGGCGTTCTGGCCGGCTCGACCGTGGGTTTGCTTGCTTCCACACTCGGTCGGCTCTATTCGTCGACGTACTACGCTCTGCGCGACACGCGCACGCCTCTGAAGTATGCGATCTGGCGGGTCGCTTTAACCACGATTCTGGGCTACGCGTGCGCGCTGCCGTTGCCGCGCGTTCTGGGCATTGATCCGCGCTGGGGCGTCGCCGGCCTTACCATTTCGGCCGGCATTGCGTCCTGGGTCGAATTCACACTGTTGCGGCTGGCCATGAACCGGCGGATCGGCCGCACCGGGCTCCCTCGGGAAATCCTGGCGAAGCTCTGGCTGGCAGCCATCGCAGGCTCTGGGGTGGGGTGGCTGACCGAACGCCTGGTAGGAAGGCACTTGCCGGTTCTCGTCGCTGTTGCAGTCCTAGTGCCGTACGGCCTCAGCTATTTTGCTGCGACCTGGCTGCTCGGCTTCGAGGAGACACGCTCCTATGTCCGTCGCAGCGTAGCTCCGTTCCTAACTGCTCGCCGTTAAAGGAGCTCAAACTCCGTCGCTAATACTTGTAAACAATTCCGCCAGCAAATCTGGGACTGAATTGATAGGTGCCAAAATAACGCGTTCCCACCAGGTCGCCCTCGAGCCGGATGGCAAACCGGCTCCTCCGTGACCCCAGATCGGCTCCCCCGCCGACCTCAAATGCGAAAGCGTTTTGGGTACCGAGGGCTGTCTGCGGCAGAAAATGGGTGTAGCCGATGAGCGCGTGCCCCCACACCTCGGCCCCGCGCGGGGCCGACCATCGAAAGCGCGGCCCTCCGGATACCAGTGCGAACTTGGAACTAGCGCCGAACAGCGAGCCCAATTCGAGGAAGAACTGGCCTTCCACACCATACCAGGCAGAATGCGGATAGTAGGCAATCCCGAAATCCAATCCGTTCATGTTCTCGGTAAGGTTTGGCTTGGAGGCGATGTAAAAGCGGAAAAAGGAATACCCGGCATAGGCTCGCCAGGCGTAGGTTGGGAAAACGCCGTAAACCGACGGCCTTTCCTGCGGCTCGCTGCTGCTGGCGGCAAAAGAGTCCGGATCGGCAGCGGGAAGGATGGTATTTGCCAAAGCGACGTCGGTCGTCTCGGGCGGAGTTATAAGCGAAGGAGGAGATATCCCAAAATCAGCGGCAGACAGTTGCGGAAGCGAGTAGTTCGGATTCACCTGTGCATTGAGATTGAGCGCGAAGACCAGAATGGCCCCAAGCAGAACTGGAGCATGTCTCATCGCCTGTCCCCCTTGTGTCACTTCTGCCGTGCCCCTGTACCCTCGACGGGCGCAGATTAATGTGTCTATCGAAAAATCGCAACAGTGGAAGGAACGGTTTATCTATGGGGTAGCCTCTCGGGCTGGGATCCGCGGGAGAGTTCAGAGCAACGCTCCCTGGCCAAGCTGACGCCCTACAGAATAGCCTGACGACCCACATTGCACAATGCACTTTTTTCTGTCCTCCCTCGCTATCGGGGCGCAAAGGAATGCCACCACCGGTTCGTCTTCGTTCCAGTCGAAATTGCGATGGACTGTTTTTCGCAAACATGGGTTGACGAAAATCACCGCTCAAGTTCGACGAACTGGTAGCCAAAGCGGCCCTTGATGCAGAGGTTGCCGCGGGTCACGCTGTGCTCCAGTGGAGAGGTGATGCGCACGATCTTGCCGTCCTGCGCGTGAACCGTGAGTTCGCAACCAACGCCGCAATACGGGCAAATCGTTTCGGTGCGCGTCTGACGCGGTTCGTCCCACGTACCGGCCTGACGCATGTCGTATTCGCTCTTGAACACGAGCGCACCGGTGGGGCAGACGGCGATACAGTTGCCGCAATAGACACAAGCGGAATCCGGAAGCGGCACGTCGTACTCAGTCGAAATATGCGCGGCGAATCCGCGTCCGGCAACGGCAATCGCGAAAGTGTTCTGTGCTTCCAGGCCGCAGGCCTCAACGCACTTGTAGCAGAGGATGCACTTCGAGTAGTCGCGCGCGTAGAGGTCGTTGTCAATCTTCACCGGCTGGGCCACGGTCGCAGGCGATGGGCCGAACCGCTCCGGCTGGGCGCCGTAGCGCGCAAGATAGGCCGGAAACGCCGGCGCTGTGGATAAATCCACCGAAGAAGCGAGAAACTCCAGCACCATCCGGCGGCTCAGCCGCACGCGCTCGGTATCGGTGCGAATGGACATCCCCTGCTCGACCTTCCGCGAGCAGGCAGGCACGAGTGCCCGGGAACCTTCGAGCTCGACGACGCAGACTCGGCAAACATTCACGGGCGCAAGGCTCTCGAGAAAACACAATGTGGGAGTGTCGATCCCCAGCTTCCGCGCCGCGTCCAAAATCGTGGAACCCTCCGACACCGCTACACTGTGGCCGTCAATCTTCAGCTCTACCATCGGTCGCGGTCTGGGCGCGGGAGCGTCCGGCACAGGTCCGCGCGGAACCGGGATTCGCAGAACAGGGGCTGCGGCAGTTTCATTCATGAAAACAGGCTCCATCGAGACAGCGCCGACTCGACCGCGCTCGAAGCCGTCTGGCCGAGTCCACAAATCGACGCATCGCGCATGGCCTGACCCATATCGCGCAACAAGCGAACCTCCGCATCCACGCTGCTAAGCGGACGCCGGTCGCGCAAGCGCTCGAGCGCTTCGTACTGGCGCGTCACTCCCACGCGGCATGGAACGCACTGGCCGCAGGTTTCCTGCTGAAAAAACCTCGCGATGCGAAGGATCATTCTCTTCAAATCCGCTGTGTCGTCCAGGAGCATGACAACACCGGAGCCCAGCGTCGCACCGATCGCACGGGTCCCCTCGAACGTAAGGGGAACATCGAGTTCCTTCGGCGAAACGAAGGCGCCCGCCGCACCTCCCAGCAGAACCGCTTGCAACCTTCCATTGCCTCCCACTCCGCCGGCCAAGTCGATCAGTTGGCGAAGCGTGGTACCAAAAGCCACTTCGTAGACGCCCGGACGCGCAGCATGCCCGCAAACGCAGAACAACCGCCAGCCGGAGGAGTTCGCCGTACCAATGCGCGCGTAGGCGGCGCCGCCCATGCGGATGATCTCGGGCACGTTGACTAAAGTTTCGACGTTGTTCACGACCGTGGGCCTGCGAAACAGGCCTGCCTGCGTTGGAAACGGAGGCTTGTTGCGCGGCTCGCCGCGGTATCCTTCAATGGAATTGAAAAGCGCAGTCTCTTCTCCGCAGATGTATGCACCGGCGCCGCGCCGTAGCTCGATATCAAAACGCAAACCACGTTTCAGGATGTTATCGCCCAGAAAGCCCTGTTTGCGGGCCACCTCGATCGCATGCGCCAGGCGCTCAGCAGCCAGCGGATATTCTCCGCGCACGTAGATGTAGCCTTTCTCCGCTCCGGTGGCGAGCGCGGCAATCGTCATCCCCTCTAGAACCGCGAATGGATCTCCCTCCATGACGATGCGATCTTTGAACGTGCCCGGCTCGGATTCGTCGGCATTGCAAACTACGTAGTGCGTGCCGCCCGGCTGAGCGAGCAGCGCCTCCCACTTTGTGCCCGCCGGAAATGCGGCGCCGCCGCGACCCAGCAAGCGCGATTCGATCACTTCTCGCACCACGCCTCGGGGACCCAGGTCTAGCGCGCGGCGCAAAGCGTCATAACCCTCCATACGCAGGTAGTCATCCAGGCTCGCGGGATTCACCACGCCCACGCGGCGCAACAGGCGCAGCCCGGCGCGGCCCGCCTGAGGAACTGAGATCTTCGGTCCTAGCGCGTCGGGCTCGGCCGGCAGTTTCCCAGCGATCGCATCGTCGATCACCGCTTTGACGCCCTCGGCATCGGCCGGTGCGACCACCCGCTCGCGCGGTTCCGGGCCAGCCGCGCTGATCAGCGCAGCCGGGGCGCGTTCGCAGAGACCCAGGCAGGGGCTGCGCAGCCACGTCGCGCGGCCGTCGACAGAGGGCGAACCCGGGGCACCCAGCTGGGCTTCGAGTCGTTGGCAGAGCGCTTCGGCACCCTTGGCGAGGCAGGCGATATCGTCACATACGTGCGCTACCACCGTCGGCCGCGGCGAAAGCGCAAACATCCCGTAAAACGAGGCGACCCCGTACA
>JASHRC010000123.1 GCA_030037525.1 Candidatus Acidiferrales bacterium
GTGTAGAAAAAATGTCTAAAAACTTATCGGCTTGCTGTAACTTGTTTAGAATGTGGCGGAAGCGTGTGGGAGTCGAACCCACCATCCTGGCCGCAAAGGACAGGATCCATGGCTTTGAAGGCCACGAGGGTCACCGGACCCCTTTCGCCTCCAGGCCCTCTAATAACATAAAAGTAAGCAATTTACTGCAAATAGACGGACGCCGACTTCTCCGAAATCGGCCCGTTGGCAGTTGGCTAGCCGCTTCTCTTGATCCCGACAACCCCAAACGTATTGCACCCATTCATCGTTGTTGCTGGGAGTCATCGCACCTCCTTGCGTGGGCCATGTTCATGAATTCGGACCCCACGCCTGAACTCGCCAGAACGCAAGTCGCAAACCTTTTAGACTCAGAAATCGTCCTATGAGTAGAAGTGGCAAGGAGCCGTTCTATGGCAGCCAATCTAGTTTTGGGTCTTGTGTTCGCATTCTCGATCTTGGCTGATGTCGCGGTCGCCGTGCCCAGGCAGCCGATTCCTCCGGCAAAGGTGGACACACCACTTGCTGTGGCGGCTGGGAAAGAGACGGCCGTATTTGCTGGTGGGTGTTTCTGGGGCACTCAGGCGGTGTTTGAACGGGTGAAAGGCGTCATCGAGACTACCGCAGGTTATGCCGGAGGATCAGCTCGGACCGCGACGTACGATCAAGTAACCACCGAAACGACAGGACATGCCGAATCGGTGGAGGTGGTCTACGATCCGTCGCGGATTACCTATGGCCAGCTACTTCGCATCTTTTTTTCCGTGGCTCACGATCCAACCGAACTCAACCGGCAGGGACCGGACGTTGGCACTTCGTATCGCTCCGCTATCTTTTATACCAACGATGAGCAGAAGCGCATCGCCACAGCCTATATCGCGCAGCTCGACACCGCCCAAATTTTTCCGAAGCGGATCGTGACCGAAATCACTCCACTAAAAGGTTTCTACCGCGCCGAGGAGTATCACCAGGACTATGCGCTGAAGAATCCCACGAGTCCTTACATCCAGATTTGCGATCTTCCAAAGATCAGAGCCTTGAGGCAGCAGTTTCCGGAGTTGTTTGTCGATTACAAAGGAAAATAGGCTCGCTTCGATCAAGAATGATCGCCACGATCGTGATGCTCCATCAGGTGGTCTTGCCGCGAACGAATTTCGCCGCTATTCTCCCCATTTCCAGTCGGAAGGAAGAATGACAGTTCCAAGGCTAAGGATACGGGGTGTTGCCGCCGGTTTTTGCGCGCTTTTGTTTTGTGCAACAGGAGTTACCCAGCCGCAAGCCACGTCGCCGCAGGCAAGTTCGACTCAATCGGCGCAGGTCATCGAGCAGGGAAAATTCACATTGCACAAATTCGAACAGCCTATCGGCCAGGAAACCTACACGATCTCACGCGACGGTGAATCACTGGCCGTGAAAATGGATTTCAAGTTCACCGATCGCGGAACCGAAGTGCCGCTCACAGCGAGATTCCGGTCGGCGAACGACCTCACGCCGGAGCAGTTCGAAATCAAAGGCAGAAATTCACGGCAAAGCTCGATTGATGAAGCCGTCGAGGTGCAGTCCGACAAAGTGCGGCTCCGGGACCGCGAGAAGTGGGCCGAAGCAGCGCGGCCTGGACAGTTTTTCACGATTGCGGGTTATGCGCCAGCAACGATGCAGATGCTGATGTTTCGCTTTTGGGTGGCGCACGGTTCTCCAGCACAACTCGACACATGGCCCAGCGGGCGAGTGAAGATCGAGCCACGCGGGCAGGATACGATCAGCGTCGATGGGAAGGATGTGACGCTGAACCGCTACACCGTAGAGGGGCTGATCTGGGGACGCGAGACGCTGTGGTTTGACGCCGGCAGGAATTTGATCGGCGCCGTTACGGTTGACGCAGAATTCGATCACTTCGAGGCCATCCGGGATGGCTATGAGAACGCGCTGGGGGTGTTTGTTGGTGAAGCAGGCGCAGACGGAATGGCCGCGCTTGCGGACATCTCCAAAGCAATTTCCGGCAGCCACGCAGATCCCCTGGCGCTGGTTGGCGCAACACTGATCGATGGCACGGGCCGTGCGGCAGCGTCGGATGCGACTGTTTTGATCGAGCATGGCCGAATTGCGGCTGCCGGCCCGCGAAAAGGCGTGGAGGTTCCGAAAAACGCCACTGTGGTTGACGGGCGAGGCAAAACGATTCTGCCCGGCCTCTGGGATATGCACGCACACTTCGAGCAAGTCGAGTGGGGACCAATTTATCTTGCAGCCGGCGTCACGACAATACGCGATTGCGGCAACGAATTCGAATTCATCACGGCGGTGCGCGATGCGATTGCGGCAGGACGCGGCCTAGGACCGCGGATCCTGGCTGCCGGAATCGTCGATGGCTCCGGCCCGCAACAACTAGGAGTGCAGCGCGTGGACACACCGGAGCAGGCGAAAATGTGGGTTGACCGCTATCACGACGCCGGCTTCCAGCAAATGAAAATCTACAGCTCCGTGAAACTGGAAGAAGTGAAAGCGATCACAGAGGAGGCTCACCGACTGGGCATGAGCGTCACCGGCCATGTACCGGGAGGGCTCGACGCTTATCAGGTCATCGAGGCGGGGCAGGATCAAATCAACCACATTAACTACATTGCGGACATCATGCACCCACCGCTCCCGAAAGATGCGAAGCCCTTGGACAGATTCAATGCTACTGCGAACATTGATATCGATTCGCCAGCAGCACAGAAGGCGATCGCGTTTCTGAAGGAGCACGGAACGGTGCTTGATCCGACGCTATCAATTTTCGAGTTTTCGACCGCAAGTACGGCGAAGCCGCCGGAGAGCTTTGAACCTGGCATCACCAAGGTGGCGCCGGAGCTGCGGGAACAACTGCTTGCGGTAGGCCCGCCTTCCCCGTCCAGCACACTCGCGGAGAAAATATTCGCAAAGGACCTCGAGATTGTGGGCGCGCTTCATCGCGCGGGAATTCCTATCGTGGCGGGGACCGATCAGATGGTGCCGGGGCATAGTCTGTATCGCGAGATCGAGCTGTACGTTCAGGCCGGCTTCACGCCAATGGAAGCGATCCAGGCGGCGACGATCGTGCCGGCCCGCGTCCTGCACGTGGATAAAGAATTGGGCACGGTGGAACCGGGCAAGCGGGCGGATTTGACAATCCTCGACGGGAATCCGCTGGAATCGATTCATAACATTCGCAAAGTGGAATTTGTGATTGTCGACGGCACCATGTATCGCTGCGCGGAGCTGTGGCGCAGCGTGGGATTCGAGCCTTGAGGTGAGTCGAAGGAGCTGCCAGAGGAGAGCAATGGCGCCGCGAGCGGGCGGAGGAGTACCGCGCTCTAACCCGGAGCCAAGTGGCCCTACCGTCTGGCACCCACGTGGACCCTTATGAAATTGTCTCAGGATTGTCTCAGCGATCGGTGCGGGAGTGGTCTACGGTGCCCGTGACCCCAAGCCGTTCTGAATTTGGAAGCCCCGCAAGCGGAAATGACAACGAGCACCAAACTCGCCTTTGACCAGCCGCTCCAAAGGTAGAATGATGTCAACGATGACCGGCCAAACCGTCTCGTTGGGAGATCGTCGCGAAAGTCGGCAGCGGGATGGACCGTGTCTATAAAGCGCCTTGATCGCCTGCTTGTGGCGTGAGATTTGCGATTCCGTCGCGCCTTGCTATGCTCCGTGAAGCATTTCACCACAAGAGAAACGCTGATGACGTCGCAGAAAAAACTCTCCTTCGGTCTGTTTCTGAGTGCGAGCGTTTGCCTCTCGATGTACGCTGCACAGAAGGATAAAAAGCAGACGGCAGCCAGCGAAGCATCGACGCCGTCCTATGAGCTGCCGCAGCCGGTGCGGGAGACACTTGACTACGCCATGTACGGAGCCATTCGGGCGGAGGCCTTGCATCACTCGCACGTGCTGGAATATGCCTCCGCGCTGATGGATGGGATTGGGCCTCGATTGACCGGCTCGCCAAACTTGAAGAAGGCCAACGCTTGGACGAGAGACCAGTTAGCGGCGATGGGCTGCAGCAACGCGCATCTGGAAGATTGGGGAGAGTTCGGGATGGGCTGGGAACAAGTGAACACCTGGTTCCGCATGAGTTCGCCCGACAATGCCGTGTTCATCGCGCAGGCGGCTCCCTGGTCTCCTCCGACGAGTGGGCCAGTGAGCGGTGCCGCGGTTTGGGTGGACGTCCACGAAGAGAAGGATTTCGATAAATATAAGGGAAAGTTGGCGGGCAAGATTGTGCTGTTGGGCGACATGCGCGAAATGAAACCGGTCGATAAACCGCTGTTTGTACGCGATGACGAGGAAGAGCTGCTGAATATCGAAGAGTATCCGATCGACGTGGAGCGATCTAACCCAGCGTCCGAGCGCTTTCGGCAAATGGCAGATTTGCGCGAGAAACTGGCGCAATTCCTGGCCAGCGAGCAGGTGGCCGCGGTTATCGTACCGAGTCGGGACGGGGCAAACGGCGGCGGGTCAGGGGGAACCATTTTCGACGATAACGGTGCAAATCTAGGAAGGTTTGTTTACCAGCGCGATCACGCCAATCCCCTGCCTCTGGCAGTGACCGCCATCGAGAATTATGGAAGAGTTTATCGACTGCTGAAAGCCAACGTTCCGGTAACGCTCGAGCTGAACATCGACACGCGCTTTACGGGCGATCACGAGCACGGATTTGATACGGTGGCGGAAATTCCCGGCACCGATCCGAAATTGAAGGATGAACTCGTGATGCTCGGCGGGCACTTGGATTCCTGGGCCTCGGCGACAGGCGCAACCGACAATGGAGCGGGAACCGTGGTGGCTCTGGAGGTCATGCGCATCCTGACGGCGCTGCACGTCAAGGCCAGGCGAACGATCCGGGTTGCCCTGTGGACTGGAGAAGAGCAAGGTCTGTTGGGCTCCCGGGGTTACGTAGCCCAGCATTTCGGGACAATCCCTCTTTCCACAGAGCCCGACCAGCTGAAATTACGCGAGGACTTGCGGAAGGTATCAGGACCCATTCAAGTGAAGCTGGAACAGGCAAAGGTTTCCGCATATTTCAACGTGGACAACGGCAGCGGACGAATTCGAGGAATCTATCTGCAGGAGAACGGCGCGGTCGGACCAATCTTCCGCCAATGGATGGAGCCGCTGAAGGATGTTGGAGTGACCACGATTTCGCTGCGCAACACGGGCGGTACCGATCACCTCAGTTTCGACGCCGTTGGGATTCCAGGCTTCCAGTTCATCCAAGACCCTCTCGACTATGCGTCGCGCACGCATCACTCGAATATGGACACCTACGAACGGCTTCAAGCCGATGACCTGGCGCAGGCGGCCTTTGTCGAAGCAATCTTCGTCTATGACACCGCCATGCGCGACCAGATGTTGCCGCGGAAGCCATTCCCACATCCCGAGCTGGAACAGGAGCTCGTTAAGCCTTTGAAGAACGCGATGCCGGGGGCAGAAACGAAACAGTAACGTCAGCTGTGTCTGTAAAGATGGCCGGTGCCCGATTTTCTGTCTGATTCTTCGCTAGGCAGCATGCGGTTCAGCGACGCTTCACGACCCCGACATCCCCATCCTTATAGCAAGCCAAGCGGGA
>JASHRC010000124.1 GCA_030037525.1 Candidatus Acidiferrales bacterium
GTACTGTAGAAGAGACTGCGTGTCAAACGATCTGTTCCGTATTTCAGACCTTCCCCTGGCAACGCAACGTATGCAACCCTCCAGACTGGGTGTCGAAAGGATGGCGCGAGAGCGGCTTCGCGCCCTTCAGCTCAAGAAACTCCGGAGGTTGCTTGCGCAGGTCTGCGGGCCGAATCGCTTCTACACGAGAAAATGGAAGCAGGCGGGCGTTGCTCCGGGTGATATCCGATCGCTATCCGACTTGACCAAGCTGCCGTTCACCTACAAATCAGAACTTATGCACGCCCAGGAAGAAGCGCCACCCTTCGGATCCAATGCCACGTTTCCGGAGAGCGCCTATACGCGCGTTCACCAGACTTCGGGAACCACGGGCGTGCCCTTACGCGTATTGGACACCGAGGAGAGCTGGGACTGGTGGGGCCTGTGCTGGAGACATGTACTAACGGGCGCGGGCGTGACTGCGGAGGACCGCATTTTCCTGCCTTTCTCTTTCGGCCCTTTCATCGGTTTCTGGGCCGCTGTTGAGGGAGCGAAACAGGTTGGCGCCATGATGATTCCCGGAGGCGGGTGGGACTCGACACACCGGCTGCACATGATGCGCGATTTGGAGGCCACGGTTGTTTGCTGCACGCCGACGTATGCTCTCCGGCTCGCGGAGGTCGCCCGCCAGGAGAATTTCGATCTCGCATCGCTTCCCGTCCGCGTCTTGGTTCACGCGGGAGAACCGGGCGCGAATGTCGCTCAGACCAAGGCGCGGATCGAAGAGGCCTGGGGTGCGAAATGCTTCGATCACGCGGGCGCATCCGAGGTCGGTGCGCACAGTTTTGAATGCGAAGTTCAGCCCGGCGGGATTCATCCCATCGAAAGCGAATTCATTGTCGAGGTTGTTGATCCGAAGACCGGCGCCGAAGTGCCTCCTGGAGAATTGGGCGAGCTGGTGATCACGAACCTCGGCCGTCCTGGATTCCCAGTCATACGATATCGGACAGGCGATCTCGTCCGTATGGATGTGTCTCGTTGCGCTTGCGGGCGCACGTTTGCGCGTTTTCATGGAGGATTGCTCGGCCGTAGCGACGACATGGTGACGATCCGGGGTGTGAACGTCTATCCCACCGCGATCGAAAACGTGGTCCGCCAGTTTCGGACTGTCGATGAATTCGAAATCACGGTGACGACTGTGCGGGAAATGCAGCATCTCGAAGTGCAGATCGAAGTGGGAGGCAGTGATGACGCCGAGCGCGTGCGAATGCGCGTCGAGCAGGCGATTTACCACGCTCTCTCTCTCCGCCCTACGGTCACTTTGGCGAAGCCGGGCACCCTCGCCCGATACGAAACCAAAGCCCGCCGTTTCCGCCGCCTCGATGCCGGCGCGCCCCATCGCCCTTCCTAAGAGCCGGTTTATAAGCGTCATCCGAGCGAAGTCCGGCGCGGTTTTCTCGCCCTGGTTTTTCAGGAGCGGAGGATGGAGTTCGAGGGATCTGCTTTGGCTTCGCTGCGACCCGTCCTTTGCGCCCGTCAAGAATGAACGTCTGTTCTCTTTCTGAACAGCTGTTCAGATTTTATTGACAAGGTCAAACCCGCGTGATATTGTTCGCGAACAGCACGGGTCGGTCCGATTGTATGGCGATCAACGGAAGATCGAAGCAGTCCCAACGCCGGGCAAAACGGCGCTACCTCGCGCGCCGCCTGGAAATCCTTCGGGCGGCCGGAACGACATTTCGCATTCGAGGGTTCGCCGAGGCCGGCATGCGCGACATCGCAGCAGCCGCGGATATTTCGCCGGCGAATCTTTACAACTACTTCCGTGGAAAACACGAAATCCTTTTCTTCTGTCAGGATAATTCCCTAGATCGCATGATTGCCGCGCTCGATCAGACGCGCTCTTCTCGGAAGAGCGCAGCGCAGAAGCTTTCACTCGTAATTGAATCGCATTTGCGGTGTGTACTCGACGAGGTCGAGGGATCGGCAGCCCATCTGTTAACCAGCACGCTCCCGTCCAATCTGCACCGCCGCCTCGTGGCAAAGCGGGACCGCTACGAGGAAGGCGTTCGCCAGTTGATTACCTCGGGAATTCGGTCGGGAGAGTTTGTCTCCTGCGATCCAGCGCTCGTGACGCGCGCCGTTCTGGGAGCGCTCAACTGGAGCGTGCGCTGGTTCAACCGGGATGGAAGTCTGACCGCCACTGAGATTGCGCACCAATTCGGATTGTTCTTGGTCCGCGGGCTGGCAGCCAAGCCGACCGCTTTGCACAGGGCTGTTTCGGTCAAAAATGCAGAGCATGCTGTTCGGAAGTACTTGCCGCGAACCGCTGAAAAACACGCGGCATTAGACAGGTGATCCAACGTGGCAACGGCACCCGCTGAATCGCAGAAAACAGCTCGTATCAAAATCACGCTGAACGGCGAAGAGACGGATGTTTCCTTCGCGCCCTATAAAACTCTGCTGGAAGTGCTGCGAGAGGATCTCGGGCATACGGGCACGAAGCACGGCTGTGAATTGGGTGAGTGCGGCGCCTGCGCAGTTCTTTTGGACGGCAAACCCGTGCTCTCATGCCTTCTGCTGGCGTGGGAATGTGACGGATGTAGCATAACAACGATAGAAGGTCTGGGATCGAACGGAAGACTGCATCCACTCCAGAGTGCGTTTGCCAATCTCGGCGCGGCACAGTGCGGGTATTGCACGCCGGGAATCCTGCTCACGGCAAAAGCGCTGCTGGACGAAAACCCGCACCCCAGTCGCGATCAGATTCGCGAAGCTCTCTCCGGCAATCTGTGTCGCTGCACGGGCTATTTGCAGATTTTCGAAGCGGTTGAGGCTGCCATGGTTCAGATTGCCGAATGGAAGAAACCCGGCGCGTAAACGTGCCGGGCGGCTGCGCGCCGCCGAGGAGGGGACTTGCCGAATCCTACGGAGTCACCAGCGGTGGAAGTTGTGGAATTGCAGCTGGAGACAGATCGGCTCCGCGTCATCGGTGTTCCCCGCCGGAGGGTTGACGCCCGTGCGAAAGTGACGGGTCAAACGCGCTACGCCGACGACATTTTTTTGCCGCGAATGGCATACTGCAAATTGCTGCGGTCTCCCCATCCGCATGCGCGCATCCAAAAGATTGACTCCTCGCGGGCACTCGCTCACCCGGGCGTGTATCTGGTGCTCACCGGCAAGGACTTGCCGATTGAGTACGGAATCATCCCCGTGAGCCAGGACGAGCAGGCTCTTTGCCTCGATCACGTCCGGCACGTCGGAGATCCGGTCGCCGCCGTCGTCGCGCGCGAGGAGCTAACCGCTCTGGAAGCTCTCGATCTCATTGATGTCGAGTATGAAATCCTGACGACGGTCTCCGATCCTGAAGAAGCCCTAGCGACTCCCGAGCCGCGAATTCACGACTACGGCGAAGAAGGGAACATCCACAAGCGCGTCAACCTTGAGTTCGGCAACGTCGATGAAGGTTTTGCTGAGGCGGACGAAATCTTCGAAGACTTTTTCTTCTACCAGGGGAACACTCACCTTCCCATCGAGCAGCACGCTTCGGTCGCCATCAAAGATCCCGAAGGCAAGCTTACTATTTGGTCGAGCACGCAGACGCCTCATTACCTTCATCGGGCGCTTGCCAAGGTGCTGGAGATGTCTCCCGCGCACATCCGCGTAATTGCCACACCCAATGGCGGAGGCTTTGGCGGCAAGAGCGATCCATTCAACCATGAGATCGTTGTCGCCAAGGCCGCGCTGATGCTCGATCGCCCCGTGAAGATCGGCTTGACCCGGGAAGAGGTTTTCTATTGCCATCGCGGTCGCCACCCTGTGTTGATGAGATTTAAAACGGGCGTCAAGAAGGACGGCACGATCACGGGCATGCATCTTCAAACGCTCATCGACGGCGGCGCGTACGGTTCCTACGGCGTCGCCAGCACGTTTTACACGGGCGCGCTCCAGACGACCAGTTATCACGTCCCGCGCTATCACTTTCAGGCTTGCCGCGCCTTTACGAACAAGCCTCCCTGCGGACCCAAGCGCGGCCACGGCACCGTGCAACCCCGTTTCGGCCAAGAGATCCAGCTCGATAAGATCGCCGAGAAACTCAAGCTCGATCCAGCCGAGCTCCGGCTGCGCATCGCCGAGGCGCCGAATGCGGTCACTGCAAATTTTCTCGAGCTGGGTACCGTGGGCCTCCGCGAATGTATTCGCCGAGTGGTGAAGATTTCGAGCTGGAATGAAAAGTTTCGCAAACTTCCGGAGGGCCGTGGTGTCGGGCTTGCGTGCTCAGCCTATCTAACTGGCGCGGGCCTCCCCATCTATTGGAACGCGATGCCTCACTCGGGAGTGCAGCTCAAGCTCGATCGTGGAGGGGGAATCACGATCTTCTGCGGTGCAACGGAGATTGGGCAGGGTTCTGACGATGTGTTGGCGGCGATCGTCGCAGAAGTTCTCGGCGTCACTACATTCGATATCCGCATCTACACAGGCGATACGGACCTCGGCCCGGTGGACCTGGGATCGTACTCAAGCCGCGTCACGTTGATGGCAGGCAACGCGGCGATGCAAGCTGCGGAACGAGCCAAGGCCATGCTCACCGAAGCGGTGGGGGCGCGGCTGGACGTCCCCAAAGAGCGGCTTCGTTTCGCGGACCAGCGTGTATTCGATAGTGCGGCGCCGGAGAAGGGTGTCACTTTTCACGAAGCTGTTTGCCTTGCAGAGGCTCGCTTCGGCACAGTGGGCACGGTCGGTTCCTACACTCCGCCTCGATCCCCGGCGCAATTCAAGGGCGGAGGTGTCGGTCCGTCTCCCACCTATTCCTATTCGGCCGCGGTGGTCGAGGTGACTGTAAACCCGGTCACGGGCTGGATCAACGTTCCCAAGATTTGGATCGCGCACGATATCGGCCGAGCGCTCAACCCGGCGCTAGCGCGCGGCCAGGTCGAGGGGAGCGTGTACATGGGCCTCGGCGAGGCGCTCATGGAGGAGCAGGAGTTCCGCCGTCTGCCAAAGCGCTTGTCCCACGCGCTGGTGCACAAGTTTCCATCCATCCTCGAATACAAGAGCCCAACGTCTCTCGACATGCCGGAGATTGTCGTAGAGCTCGTCGAGGAGCCTGACCCGCACGGCCCCTTTGGTGCAAAGGAAGTCGGCCAGGGCCCGCTCCTGCCGATCATGCCGGCTGTTGCCAACGCCGTCTACGATGCCGTGGGAGTGCGGGTCGATGAAGTCCCCATCACACCGGAAAAGATCGTAAAAGCGCTCGCCGAGAAGAAAGCGGGGCGCGCTCCGCGTTTTGGACCAACCTACTTCCCTGATGTGGACTGGCCGGAACCACTCCGCGTTCCACCTCCGTGGGAAGGGGGAGATGGCCGCGCAGTCAACGAAGTCCGCCGGAGTAGTTCGCAAAGGAAAGAGAAGGTACTCAGAACATGATGCGCCTGCCTCTTTTCGAGTTCCGTGCTCCGCGCACTCTGGAAGAAGCTGCGCGCATATTGGATGGCGAAGGAACAAGCGCAATGCTGCTCGCTGGCGGTACAGATTTGCTCCCGAACATGAAGCGCAGACAGCAGGTTCCGCGGACGCTGGTGAGTCTTCGCCACGTCGGGGGACTGAAGGAAGCCCAACTCACCCCCTCTGGCTTGCGGCTTGGCGCGTGCCTCACGCTTGCCGATATTGCGCGGGATCCTCGGTTTCGCAACGGAGCTTCGGCTTTGTGGCAAGCCGCTTCTCAGGTTGCCACGCCGCATATCCGCACGATGGCGACGCTCGGCGGAAACATCTGCCTTGACACGCGCTGTAACTACTACGACCAAAGTTATGAGTGGAGAAAGGCGATCAATTTCTGCCTGAAGAAAGACGGCATCACTTGCTGGGTCGCGCCGGCAAGTTCGAAGTGCATGGCCGTCTCGTCAACCGACACAGCGCCCGCCCTGATCGCCTTGGGCGCCCGCGTGCTCCTGGTATCTCGCGCGGAAGAACGCGAAGTTCCGCTTTGCGACCTATACAACAGCGACGGATCGGACTACATCCGCCGGCGACCGAATGAAATCCTGACGGAAGTGCTGCTGGATTCGCTGCGTGGCTGGAAGAGTACTTACTGGAAGCTGCGGCGTCGCGGCTCGTTCGATTTTCCCGTGCTGTCCGTTGCTGCGGCTGTGCAACTCGGGAACGGCGGAATCGCCCAGGATGCACGAATTGTCGTCGGCTCCGTCGCGTCTCGCCCCCTCGTGGCTACCGAAGCGGCAAAATCTCTCGTTGGCCGCCCCCTGGATGAGGAAGCGATTCGGGAGGCCGCCGCTCTTGCTGGCCGCATCGCGAAGCCACTAGACAACACGGATTTCGACATGAGCTGGCGTAAAAAGGTCGCCACTGAGTTTGTCACATATGCCTTGCGAGAGCTGCGCGGGGAAGATGTGCGGACTGAGCGCCAGCGATTGACACGATACCCATTCGTGTGACCTTCCGTCCCTACGAAAACTCCCTACTTATTGAGCCTGTTGAGCCTCCGAGGACTTGCCTGCACGTTGCGTACGACATGTGCGCGTTCATCTTCTCGCTGTTCCATTCGATTCGGCAAGGCCTCCGCGCCCGAGCTGCGCTCCACGCGGAAATCCTGGCCCTCCGTCATCAGCTGTTGGACTCCCTACTGAAAACTCCATCCGCGGATAGATCGGTTGAAAATCGGCCTTGGGGAACGCAGATTCCACTTAGTTCTGTCGGGAACAGTGGGTCGATACGACGGTGAAGGTGCGAACTGGACGGAGACTACCCTTCGAGTCAGGGTTGCGCACGGAAGGAAGCCCTCGGGCTTGAGTACCGTGATGCCCAAGATCGAGCATTGGGACAATCTTCCCGAAGATGTCGCCACCGCCCTGAGAATCTGAGCGCTGGGAGAGTGCTCTCCGTCCAGGTGACGCAGCCCTATTCAAACACTTGCAACGAGGAACTACATTACCCCGCCACGGATGAGGTTCTGGCGAGGGACACCATTCGACAGCTCAGAATCACTGGCCGGTGAAAGTGAAATCGACGGTTGCCGACTCGCCCGCACCGACGGTCACCGAGCGCTCCTGAATTCCAAAGGTGGCGGTCCACACTGAAAGCGTGTAGTCGCCGGGAGGTACGTTTTTGATCGAGAAGCTGCCATCGTCGCCAGTGACCGCGTAATACGGATTGCTTACGACACCGATGTAGGCGGCCATCCACGGGTGGATATTGCAGCGCACGGGAACCATGATCACGGGGTGCGAAAACTTCGTCATGACGGAGGGGGTGCCCGGCTGCTGCGTCACGTTCCAGTCGCGGTTTCCCGTTGTCGCGCTGATGTGGATGTTGTGTGTGGTGGGATCCTCGGTGACGACCTGGAGCGTCTGCCCCACCATGATGCCGAGCACGTGCGGCTGGAAAATACAGCCCCTTTGCGTCAGCGTGGCGGAGCTCGCCGGCACGTGCCCGGAAAGATTGCCCGTGCCCTTTGAAATGTAGACGAACGCGTTCGGCAAGGTGCCGTTCGCATTGACGCGGCCGTCTTCAGACAACACGGTTCCCGACTGCTCCCGGGCGCAGACAGGATCCTTGTCCATCGCAATGGGGCGCAGCACCGGCGCCTTACCTTGAAAGTGGACCGTACCAGAAATGCCGCCGGTGTCGGAGGCGCGCGCCATCACTCTTGCGCCGAATCCGATGGTGAGCAACGCGGCTATCGCCGCGGTGAATGCTATGCCGAAACTCTTCATTGGTTCTGCTCCTCTTCTTCCGTCCTCCCATGCTCCGAATGTTTTCGGCGTTCAGGACTGGAAGATGCTTGAGATGTTTTTCCAACGAACCCTCTAATCTTCCTGTCTCGCTCCCCGGCACATCTAGCTCGGCCGCCGGTCGGACCGAGCCGTGAAGAGCAAGCCCGGTAATGCTGTTAGTTGGCCGAGGGGTTCCATGCCGAGAGCAGCCCCGCGCCCCCTCGCACAGGCTTCAATGCCAGCCCTAGAAAAGAAACCGGATGAGAACATACGTCGTGTTGTTGTCGGAAGCATTTCGCAAGGAGCCGTCGTAATTGATCGAGCGGCCATTGAAGGTGAGGTAGCCGGTGTACTGCACTGCCAGATCAATGTTCTGCGTCGGCCACCAGGATAGGTTCAGGATGTACCCGCTGTTTCTCGGGCTGCCGTTGGCACTGCCGGTGATCGGTGCTGGTGAGTAAAGCGTCGGATCGCGAGTGCCAGTCGTATTGAACCAGCCAAAGGTGCCGCTGAAGCGGTCGCCGAAGTGATATTCGGCGTTCGCTAGGATCGCGTTCAGATGGTGCGGGACGAAGCCCGCCAGCCCCAGCGCTGCGCTTGCGTTCAGAGCCGAGTTTTCGCGGATATAGGTGCCGCGCAGAGAAACGACGTCATTGCGGAACCGCGGAATCGTGCGGTCGTACTGCAAGTCGCCGGCGACGTCGGTGTAGTTGTCCGTCACGGTACCGCCGCTCTCGCTGGGGATAAAGACGCTGTTCGGAGTGGATTTCGTGTACATCCCAAACGTGCCCGCCTCCAGATAATTGTTTCCCCAAGTCTGCTGCCATGCGGCACGCCAATAAGGCGCCAAGCCGTGGATGTTGTAAGGATAGGTCAGGCCAGAATTGGGCTGAGGGTTCATGAGGTGCTCCGAGCGGTACCCCGTCACATCGAGGTACAGGTGATTGTTCCACATGCCATACCCGCCGAATCCTGCGACGTCTTGCGCCAGAATGCCGTTGATGAGAGGAGTAGCTGTCGGCACGGGCTCGTGATCCGCTGCAATGAACGGATAGTCCCAGGCGGGAGTGGTATGCCAGAGGTCTTCCACCCCTGGATTGTTGTTGAGATCCAGGCCATACTGGAAGCTCTTGCCCAAGAGATTTCGTGAGTTGGCGTAGCGAATGTCGGTGTTGTCCCAACTAAAGTGGTCCTGTTGCGTGTCGTAGGTGAACTGCACGAAGCTCCCGACGTGTGTGGACCACGCTCCGGCGACGAACAAGCTCACGTCCTGGGGAAATTCGAAGTCGCCGTTTTGTTTGCCGGCCTGCACCGTATTGGTCTGCGTGTACGAGGTATCGAAAAAGACCGACAGAGGCAAGTTCTGGAGCAGGTTCAGTCCCGCCGTTCTGGAAGTCTTCTCCGCCGTGGTCATCGGCATACCCGCTATGGTATAGCCGTTGAGTTTGAACTGGCGTCCGAGCGGCGTCAGCTCGGGCGGCGTTGTGTGGCACGACCGGCACGGAAAGCCCGTCTGTCTGGCATAACTGGGAACAGCGTGCATACTCGTTGGATGAACGCCAGTCACTAAAAACGGCACGATGAAAGCTGTAACGGCAAGCAACACCCTGAACCACCTCTTTTGCATCACTTTCCTCATCTCGCATCTCCTTTCTCCTGCCAATGTGGAATCGCGAAACCCTACTTCTGTTGCGTGCTTGGAACGCTGTTCAAAAAGGCCAATAAGTGACTCAGATCGCTCTCGTTCAAGGTGGGCCAGCCCAGGCCCAGTTCCTGTGCCTTCGAGTACATGCGAGGGCCATGCGACCAGAGCGCCAGGGCAAGGCTCACCGGAGTGAACACTTTGTCTCCCGTCCTTAAATTGGGGCCGATCAGGCCTCCGCGTGCATCCGGTCCGTGACACTGGCTGCACTTGCGCTCGCTGAACACGTCCCGCCCGATAGCAGGCGAGCCGCCGAGTTCGAAGTAGCGCACGCTATAAAGGAAGGCGATGATGTCTGCCATCTCTTGTCCCTCAAAAGTGGGGCGCTCAATGCCTTTCTCCTTCATAGCGGCCCACATTTGCGGGGAGTGGTTCCACATGCGGCCAGCCATCTGGGTGAGGTTGCGGGGCAGGGGAGAACCCAAGCTGCCTAGGTCAGGCCCCACGTTTCCACCCGAGCCGCGAATGGCATGGCAATCAATGCAGCCTTTCTTGCGAAACAGTTCCCAGCCCCGGTTCGGATTGGCTGGAAGCAGCTCAGATTCCATCTCCGGCCCGCCACGCGCCTGGCGCACGTACGCCAGCAGGTCATTCATCTCCTCTCCTTCAAACTGCGGCCAGGGGATGTTGAGGGCGCGCATGTGGGTCTCCATCGCGGGAGCGTGGTTCCACATCGTTTGCGCCCAAAAGATCGGCGAAGTCACCGCGCCGATGTCGCGCAGGTCCGGTCCGACGTGGCCTCCTACGCCGCCGATGGAGTGGCAGCGGATGCAGCTCTTCTGAGTAAACAGAATTTCTCCGTGGACCGTGTTTCCCGATTCGTCGTCGTAGCAGGTAACGTAGAGGTAGGCAAACAGGTTTGCCATGTCTTGGGCCGTAAACTGCGGATAGACCACGCTGCTGTGCGCGATCTGTTCCCACATGCGCGGCGCATGGTTCCACATCTGCGTCGCCAGCCCATTCATGTTGGAGCCCGCCGCTCCGAGCAAACCCAGATCAGGACCTATCTTGGGCCCGGAGCCAAGAATGGCGTGGCACTGGCCGCATCCTTTGTCCTGGAAGACTTGCGCGCCGATACGAGGGTCTCCGACCAGGAAGCTGCTTGACTGCTGAACGGCAATTCGCTGGCGCCATACTACGATTCCTACTAACAGGAGCAGGGCCACGATAGCTGCGATAGTCCAGGTGAGGAGCTGGCGTGGGGCACTCATTTTCTCCTCCTTCTCACTGCGCTGCGTTCCAATGCTCAAGTACTTGGATCCCTGGGCCCTTTATTGCTGACCTGGCAACAACCCACGCGAGGAACCGGGAGCTTGAGGACTCGAGCGCTGGCTACCAGAGTTCTGCTGAGCCATCGCGTGGCATGGGGTTTCCTCATTCCATTTGCTCCTCTTGATGTGCCAACCCGCAAAACCTGCATTCCCGGTTGCAGCGCCTTTCAGAAACGGTTGCCGAAACCCGGACTTGTAGAAAACGGCACTTTCGCTCGAGGCTACTCACTTGAGAACTCCCTCACCTGCTCTGCCCCCTCGCTCTGGAGATGCTGTCCGATCTCCCCGCTGCATTCGCGATCCGGGTCGGCCACCCCCACGAGAATCTTTCCGTTGGTTACTTCCGGGTCGTACAGGCGCTTTCCGTAGAAGGGCAGCCGCGCCGAAATCAGAAGCGTGACAATCGTCGTGAAAATCGCTCCAAACATGGTCAGCTCGTACATGATGATTCCCGAAGGGTACATGGCTATGAGAGGCATGCCGCCGGTGGGCAGCGGATAGACGCGTTGGGTGAACGCGGCAAGCGCGTATCCTGCCGCGCCTCCCAGGAGGGCGCCGAGCGGGGTGAGCCAGGGCATGTAGGTCCGCTGTTTTTCCCATCCGAAGCCTTCTTCTTCCAGCGGCTCAGAAGACATCAGGACGATCGCTCCAGGCTTGATGCGCAGGCGGGAACTCTCCTCCCGGAGGGCTGCTAGCGCCCGGCGCGCCGAGTTCGTATCGGGGAAAAGTCCGTAGATCGCATTCATAGGCTCCGCCCTCAACTATTGGTAGAAGGTAGTGTGCTGTCCAAATGCACTCCGCTCCGGCTCGCCGCAGAGAGCGCCTGCTCGGCAAACGGCTTCTTGTGTTGGCCGCCCTTCAACTCCCAAATCGAGATGATCGGAACGAGTTTTGCGAAGAGCACGTAGAGAAGAATCATCCCGCACAGCGTTCCGATGGCAATCCCAATCTCGGTCACGCTCGGGTGATACGTCCCCCATTCGTAGGGGAGATACTTGTGCTCGAGCGGAGGAACCACAATCAGGAACCGCTCCAGCCACATACCCACGACGACGGTTGAGGAGGCGATCATGGTGCCGGTGATGGTTCGCAGTTTCTTGATGGCCAGGATCGGAAAGGGAATCAGGAAATTGCAGGAGACCATCGTCCAGAAAAGGCCGGCAAATCGTCCTCGCTGGATGGACCAGAAGGCGGCCATTTCCGCGGGCTGGTTGCCATACCATACCGTGAGGCGTTCGGCAAAGATGAAGTAGACCCACAGAAGGCTCATCACCAGCAGCAGCTTGCCGAGATTGCTGAAGTGGCTGGGTTTTAGGTACTCCTCGAGGTGCAGCGCCTTGCGCAGTATGCCCATGGCGACAATCAGCGCCGCGATGCCGCTGAAGATGGCGCCCGCCACGAAGTAGGGTCCGAAGACCGTGGAATGCCACATGGGAACCGGTGCCATCGCAAAATCCCAGGACACGATCGTGTGCACCGAGATGGCCACTGGAAGGATGGCGACGGCCATGATGCGCATCGCCACCTCCAGCCGGTGCCATTCCCGAGGCGTTCCGCGCCAGCCGAGGGCAAGGATCGTGTAGATGCGTTTGCGGAAACCGCTCGCCCGATCCCGCACGACGGCCCAGTCCGGGATGATGGGCAATAGAAGGAAAGCCGTGCTGCCGGTGAGGTACGTGCTGATGGCGAAAAAGTCCCAGCACAGCGGAGAGCGGAAATTCGGCCAGATTCCGCGCTCGCTGGGGTACGGCATCAGCCAGAAGAACAGCCAAGAGCGGCCCAGGTGAATGATCGGATACTGCGCACCGATGGCTAGGGCGAATACCGTAATCGCCTCGGCGCAGCGCGTCACCGGGCGCCGCCAGGTCGCGTTGACTAAGCGCAGGATCGCCGAAATCAGCGTCCCCGCGTGGCTGATGCCGATCCAGAAAACGAAGTTCGCAATATAGATGCCCCAAAAGATCGGACGCGTGATTCCGGCCACGCCCATCCCCTCAGACATCTGATTCGCGTACAAGAAAATGCCCGGAAGGCCGATGGCCACTAGAAAAAACACCAGGACGTAAAACCGTCGCGAGGTCTGGAAAATCGGCCGCAGAAGATCCTGCCGAATCTGGTCCGGCTTGATATCGATTGCGTACTCCGGCGCGATGCTAGTCGTTGCCATGCGACGACTCTCTTTCGAGATAGATGACTTTGGGATTCGTACCCAGTTCAGAAAGCAAAGTGGTGGCCCGCATCGAACGCGCTAGGCGCGAAACTTGACTATTCGGATCGTCCAGATCGCCAAACACCATCGCGGTCGTCGGGCAAGACTGCACGCAAGCTGGTTTGACCTCTCCATCCTGGACCTCGCGGTTCTCCGCCTTGGCTTGAATCTCTGTAGCGACGATGCGTTGGTTGCAGAACGTGCACTTTTCCATGATGCCGGCTTCGCGGACAGACACGTCCGGATTAAGTTGCAGTTGGAGTGGCTTGTCCCAAACAGGATTCCACCAGTTGAAGTACCGGGCAGTGTACGGACAGGCATTGGCGCAATAACGGGTGCCGATGCAGCGGTTGTACACTTGCGCGTTCAGGCCGTCTTCGTTGTGATAGGCAGCGTAGGTGGGGCAGACGGGTTCGCACGGTGCTGCGTCGCATTGCTGACAGAGCACCGGCTGAAACCGGGCGCGCACGTTGGGAAATTCACCTTCCCAATAACGCTCCACGTGAATCCAGTGCATCGCCCGTCCCCGAGCGGCCTGTTTCGCGTCGACCGTGGCGATGTTGTTTTCGGCGTGACACGCCGCCATACAGGTCTCGCAGCCGGTGCAGCGGTCGAGGTCTATCACCATCGCCCATCTATGCGCCATCAGCCTTCCTCCTCATCGCACTTCGAGAACGGCCCGCCGTCACCGGGTCACCTTCTCCGCACCCCACTCGGTCGGGCCGCCCGTCAGCAGGACCAATTCCCCTTTCCCTACCTTGGTGATGTTGACCCGCGTTCCGGCCCAGGCCAACGAACCTGTCGTCGGTTCGACCTGCGGCGCGAGAATCTTGATCGGATTCGCACCTCGGCCGCTGGCATAGCGTCCGTAATCCTCATGCCCCTGCCCGGCCGGCATCGCAATGACGTCCGGCGCAATCCCCGGCGACAACAGTGCCGGCGCGCGCACTTTCCCGTTCGGAGAAGCGACCTCCAGAAGATCGCCTTGTTCAATTTGCAGAGTGGCCGCCGTGCGCGCATTGATTTCCACCCAGGTGCCCCACATCCCAGTCGATAGAACCTCCGGCATCTCCTGCATCCACGGGAGATTCGCGTGCCGCCCGTCGAAAAACGGTTGCGATGCGTAAGGCAGGAAATAAAACGGATACTCCGCCGCTGGCCCAGCGAACTGCGGCTCTTGGTTTTTCATTGGGCGAGAGGAGTCTGCGGGAGCCTTTGCTTTCGGCACCAGGCTCGCATCAGTGCTCCACCAACCGCCCTGCTCCTGCACCTTCTTCCAAAACTCATCGCTGTCCTTAGCGCTGACCGAGCCGGGATGATGCGCCAGCGGTGCGAGCGCCGCTTGCAGCATTTCTTCGTAACTCTTCCATGGAAGGGCCTGGCGCGTCCGGCCGCCCAGGCGACGTGCGAGGTCGAGCAGCAGGTCCGGAAGCGCGCGCGTGTCGTGGAGCGGACGCATAGCCGGCGGCGCAACGCTGATCACCGCTTCCGCCGCCCCTGATTCCGGAGCCGCATCGATCCATGACTCGAGCGACGAGTGATCGGGGAGAATCAGGTCGGCAAGCCGGCTCGTCTCGTCGATAAAGGTGCCGAAGCTGGCGATGAAGGGAACCTTCTCAAGAGCCTCCCTCACCTGCCATCCCGGCGGCGTAGCGAATACCGGATTCGCTTCGTAGAGAAGCAGCAGTTCAATTGGCCGCTGTCCGGAGAGAATTTGTTGCGCAAGCGTGCGGATCGAATCGACCTTGCCCTCTTCGGAAATGTCTTGAGCGGATCCGGAAGTCGACAACGGCGGCCGAGGTGTGAACTGAAGTCCGCCCGGTTTCCCAACGCTGTCCAGAAGGGCGTTGAGTGCGTTGACCGCGAGGGCCGTGAACATTCCGTTCGTGTGCGCCAGCGGCGCACCGCCTACTACAGCCAGGGCGGGCGATTGTGCTGCGATTTCGTGTGCCAATCTTGTCGTTGTTTCGGGCGCGACTCCCGTCTTCCATGCGATTGCCTCCGGCGAGTATTCCGGCAGGCCCTCGCGCCACCCGTCGATTTGCATCCCGGCGGAGCCTGTGGCTTCCGCGTGCCCGAAGTGCTCCTTCAAGAGGACGTGGGCGATTCCCAGAGCCAGTAAGCCTTCCGTGCCGGGGTGCGCCGCAACCCACTCGTCCGCATTCGCTCCGGTCTGGGACATGCGTGGTTCGACCTGCACGAACTTCCCCCGGATGCCCGATCGATTCTGGCGCAGGGTTCCGTACCCGACGCTCTGCGCCACAGGTGAATTCCATGTGCCGAGGAAGTCCGCGCCAAAGGAGATCACGTAACTGCAGTGGGCCAGGTCGAAGGTGGGCAATTGTTCGTAGCCGAAGCTCCGCCGGTTCGCTGTCCGCAACACCGCGTCATCAAACAACTCGAACGGCACTAGCCGGGCGCCGTCGAAGCCCGAAAGAAATCGCTCGACCAGCACTCCCCGCTGGCCACCGAGGGGGCGCGTCAGGAAGGCAAGCGATACAGCGGCCTGCGGGGCGGCCAGCGGTTGCAGATGGGCCAAGAGTTCTTGTACCGCTTCGTCCCAGCTGATCTGAGTGAATTGTCCCGCACCGCGGAGCCCGGTCCGTTTCAGAGGATGCTTGATGCGATCGGGGTTGAAGGTGACCTGCAGCCCGGCCTCGCCGCGCACGCACAACTTGCCGCGGCTCACTGGGTGGTCCGGATTGCCCGCCAGCTTCTTGGCCAATCCCATTTTCACGACGCCGAATTGACCGTCCCGGAAGACCTCGGCGTCACCCTGCATCACGCGGACTTGCATCCCGCAACCCGCAGAACACTGGGCACACACGCCCGATTTCCATGTAGCCACGCCTGGGATGAGGGTTTCATCTGGGATGAAGCGAATCAGCTGCTCGGCTTGGTGACCACAGCCCGCCAGCGCAGCGCCTGCACCGCCCACAGCGGAAAGTTTCAGAAACGTTCTCCGTTTCATCGTTTCCAAGCTCCTTGATTCGCTCGTACGGAACGCCGTGAGCGCCTGCGCAACGCCACGCAAGCCCGCTAGTAATGACACGTTACGCAGTCCACTGAGACCGCATTCGCTTTGTGGCAGGTAAGGCAAAAGTTCATCGTCAGCTCCTTCGATCGCACGGCTACCGTCTCCTTGGACAGGTCGCCATGGCACTGCTCGCACGCGATTCCATTGCGGATGTGCGGAGCGTGCCGGAATCGCACGTGAACCTCGGGGTAAAACCAAAACACGGGTTGCCAGGGAGGCTCGCGCCCTTTGACGGCGTAGACAGTGAGTTTCTTAATTTCCGGCTTATCCGTGGCAATAGCCTGGTGGCATGCCATGCAGAAGCTGACGCTGGGAATTCCGGCGTCCGGACCCTGGGTTACGCCACTGTGGCAGCCCGCACACTGCAGGCCATTCTTGATATGAATGCTGTGATTGAACTGGACCGGCTGCACCGGCGTCCCTTGCACACCGAAATATTCCTGGACGGCGCTAAAAAATGACCGGCGAGCCGTGGTAAAGACCGCAGGGACTTGTTCGGGCGTGGAAACAGCAGGGGCTCCGGCCGCGGGCGAAGAATCCTGACCTTCCAGCATTCCGCGGGCTGCGCTAACCCACATGGTTGCCGCCACTGCCAGGCCGACTACAGCGATAGAGACCACAAGCCAGTCGCGGTGGAACCTGTCGGCAGAGGTTTTTTCCTTGCCTTCCGAGGAGCCGGGAGTTTTCTCATTCTGCGCGTTGTTCATGGCTGGTCCAATCGACACCGGCGCTTCACTGCACTTTCTTGCCCGCCAGCGGCTTGCCCAATTCCCGCCGGTACGCGATCAGATCGTTGATTTGCTCCTGGTCGAGGCTGCCTGCAAACCACGGCATGCTTCCTTCGCGCTTGTCTGATACAGCGCGGCGTCCGTCTTTCTGTTGGCGTCCGCGGAGCGAAGGTCGGCTCTCTCAACGGCCTTCCCGATGACCATGTCTCCGCTTCCATCCTCGCAATCGCATGTGGTGCATTTGTCTGGGAAGATTTTTTTTTGCCTTCTTGAACGCCGCCCGCCGCGTGGATGCCCACGTGACTGGAACAGCAAAGCAAGTACGCCCAAGCCAAATCGTAGCGTCCCACTTTCACCAAGGGTTTCTGCGTGCCTTCTTCTTGTCCGTGCATTTGGAATCAAGACAACTCGACAAAATTACCGACGAATGTCGGAACTGATGGGATGGGGATACTCACCCCGGCCTAAGTCGTCCCACGTCGTTTCCTACTGAACGGCTGTTGGCACAGCATCTGCCAGGCCAAATTCATGGAACGCTCAAAAAACCATCGTGGCGATCTTGAACGAAGCTAACTCTCGTTTTCGGAGGCGAGTGCAGCCGGCGGAAGAGATCACCCGGGGTCCTGCCGAAAATATGCAAATGCCAGATCGATTGTCAGGAAATCGGCCAGTGACAGAAAACCGGACAAACTCAAAGCGAAACCGAATTTGCCCAGAGCCATTTCGAATCTGGCCGTAGGCTGCTCGGATTGACTCGATGTGATAAATGCGGTAGAGCCGAGGTCTCTGAGATCCAGGACCCTGTGAGCTTGGTAGAATCGGGAGCCGATGAGCCCGGTCTCAGACCGTTACTTTGAACTCTCTCATCTTGCGGTAAAGAGTATCTCGGGAGATGCCTAGCAGCGACGCGGCGTGCGTGCGATTCCCCTTGCACTGTCGTAGAGCGCGCTCAATGACCACGCGCTCCCACTGTTCCAAACTCAGCGTCGATTCGACCGCAGTGACGGGCGTCCGTTCCCCTTGGCCTTTGTCCAGCAACGGTCGCAAGTCCTTGTCCGTCACGACCTGGGGATCCTCCCGGGACAACGCGGCGAGGCTTTCCAGCATGTTCGTCAGCTCGCGAATGTTTCCGGGGAAGGAGTAATGCAGCAGCAATTCCAGCGCCGACCGGCTCACAGTGATCTCGCGTTGGTAGTGTTCTGTCAGGGACCGCGTGAAGTGCCGCACCAGCGCCAGGAGATCTTCCGGGCGGTTACGTAGAGGCGGCACCTCGATCGTGATCGTTGCAATACGGAAGTAAAGGTCGTCCCGCAAATGTTCGCTTCGCAGGGCAGGGAGAGGCCGGTTGGTTGCCGCGATGATGCGCACATCCACCGGTATTGACCGCGGGCTGCCAACCGGACGTAGCTCCTTTTCCTGCAAGACGCGCAGCAATTTGACCTGGATATCCTTCGGCATCTCCCCAATCTCATCCAGGAAGACGGTGCCGCCGTTCGCCGAGGCGAATAGGCCCTCCGCATCGGTGTAAGCCCCAGTAAAGGCCCCGCGGCGGAAGCCGAACAATTCGCTTTCCGCCAGCTCGCGGGGAAGGGCGCCGCAATTCAGAGGGGCGAAAGGCGCGGAAGACCGCCGGCTGGCGCCGTGAATGGCACGAGCGAGCATCTCCTTGCCCGTGCCTGTTTCTCCGATCAGCAGAATCGACGCGTCCGTCTCAGCGGCCGTGCGCGCCTGTTCGACGATCCGCTGCATCACTGGGGAGATGTGGACCAGGGCTTCGAATGAGTGCGCGTATTTGTCGAGGTTCGACTCGAGCTGCGCCACTCGGTCCCGCAACTCAAAGACCTCCATCAGGCGGCCGATTTTCTTGCGGATCGCCTCCTGGTCGAAGGGTTTGGTAAGATAATCTTCGGCGCCGCGTTTAATGGCTTCGACGGCCGTCTCGATGGTTCCGAATCCGGTCATAATCACGACCGCCAATTCCGCATTGCGTTGTCGCAGCTGAGCCATCAGGGCCAAGCCGTCGGTGAGCGGCATCATCAGGTCCACGAGGGCCAGGCTGATGCCTGGAGTGTTCGCTTGGATCGACAGCGCCTCCTCGCCGGACAACGCTACCGCCACCGAGTAGCCCTCGCCGAGAAGAAAGTCCCTCAGAGTGTTGGCCAGAGCCGCGTCATCATCGACCACCAGGATGGTGCAGGGCTGGTGTCCGCTTTTCACGCAAGTTCTCCGTTGTCGGTTCGAGTGCCTCGCCAGGTCGGAAGTTCGACGTAGACGGTTGTGCCGGTCCCCGGTGCGCTCTCGAGCCGTATCGAACCGCGGTGCTCCTCCACGATGCTGCTGGCCAGCGCCAGCCCCAGCCCAGTTCCTTTTCCGGGCGCCTTAGTACTGAAGAACGGCTGGAAGACTCGAGTCATATCCTGCGGATCGATGCCGCAACCGTCGTCGGTAATCGTCACCTCGATGCGCTCCTGGCCGGCGCTGCGGGAAAAGATGGCGATGTTCCCGTCATTCGCGACGGCGTCCAAAGCATTGCTGAGCAAAATGATGAAAAGTGCTTCGACTTGATTTCGGTCCGCGAGAATCTTGTCGCTGTTGCTGTTCCCCAGGTTCAGAGTGAGGCGGGCGCGTTTCGCAAGGAGTTGCGGAGACAGGAAGCTGGCCACTGACTCGATCGTGGCGTCCAACGACTCCGGCTGCTTTGCCGATTGAGGTCGACGGCTGAAATCCAGAAGCCGGCGCACAAATTGCTGGCAAAACTTGATGCTGGCTTCGAGTTGCTCCAGCTCTTCCGGAGAGCCTCCCTTGGCGTTTGCTCGCATCATCTGGACGCGAAGCAGCATGGCCGCCAGGGGAGTGTTCAAATGATGGGCAGTACCAGCGGCCATCTCTCCCATAGTCGTCAGTTTCTCAAACTGCAGGAGAGCCTGGCGAAGGCGCACGCGTTCGCGAATGTCACCCGTGACTTCCAGAAAATAGCTCTGGCCGGAGAGCGCATGAAACGGCAACAAGCTAAGCTCGACGTCGAGGCTGGAACCGTCTTTATGCTGGCGTGTGGTCTCCACTTCCAAGACGCGTTTTCCTTGCCGAACCTGGTCTATAAATGCGCGCAGCTCCGCTTCGGCCCCGGTCGGCACGGTGCCCAGACGCCGTTGCAAGGCTTCGGATTTGGTGAAGCCGTACAACCGCTCGGCCGCCGCATTCCATTCAATCACCTCAAGGTCGGAATCATAAAGCGCAACCGCTCCGGGAGAAGCCTCTAGCAAGCTGCGATAGTGCTCGCGAGATTGATGCAACTGGTGTTCGCTCGCTCTTCGTTGCCGCAGTACGTACCACGCCGCCCAGAACGCTAGCAGAAGCGACGACGCGATTCCCCGCGTGATGTACAAATAATGCACCGTGCGGTAGTCGAGATCGCGGAAAAAATGGCCTTCGATCAATTCCCAGATGGCCCAGACTACGGCGACGATGGTGATGCTCGAGAGTGTTAGGGTCAGCCAGAACCACGGTTCTGTCTGCGGCCCCCCTGCATCTCGCGGGGACGTTCGTTTCACTGAAACAGGCGGCGTTGCCCTTCCCAGCCGGACCCTGTCTCGAGCAGTCCCTGGCGGATCCGGTCCAACGCTGTCCACACTCTTTCGCTCGGGTTGGTGTGCCACTCTCGACACCCCCCTGCTGTCCCTTTCGGCCCTGCCTGCGGCACGTCCCGCAATCGGTCTCGAAATCTCTACCGGCAATGATACTCGTATGTCGCCAGGTCCTTCATGAAATTAGCAAAACCGAGGTGGCTTTATAGGGCTCGTCCCAAACGCTCCGGACCTCGCGACTAAGCTTCCTTCGAAGATTGATTTTGCGAGGACTCCGGAGTGACCCGACCGGCAGGCGGGATATCCGGAAGCTGACTGCTCCAAGCAAACGATAGCTTGTAGTCCGAGAGTTTCAAGTCGTTCATCGGAGTTTCGGCGTACGCCTCGGGCTCCAAGTAGATCCGTCGCGAACGCCTTCGACCTCCCATTGACTAATCGCACCAGTCACTTGCCGGAATCCCACTTACTGTCAGGACCAAAAACGGCGCATTCTCGTTTGCATTCGCCGCTATCCCCGCAAACCAGCCCATCTCCTCTGTGTTCCTCAGTCAAAAGTCAAAAGACAATACGCGCCAAGCGTACTACGCAATACATGGGTGATCTTCAGTTTTGCCTCGAGGGAGATCGAGGAGCTTTTTCACTACCATCACAGCAAGCGGTTCCAGGCCATCGAACGAGCCGCGTTGCGCAAACTGCTTCAACTCCACGCCGCGACTGAATTGCGAGTCTTGGCTGCGCTTCCCGGGAATCGATTGGAGGCGCTGCGAGGAGATCGGAACGGTCAATATTCGATCCGAATCAACGATCAGTGGCGGATCTGCTTTGTCTGGCGCGATGGGCACTCTTATAACGTAGAAATTCTCAACTATCATTAGCAAACGTAGAGGTAGAAATGAAGAACACTGAGAAGCTTATGCCTCCTGTGCATCCCGGTGAAGTCCTTCGCGAGGATTTTATGAAGCCGCTAGCCCTGACTGTGAACAAGCTGGCACTCGAACTGCACGTGCCCGCCACGCGTATCGGAGAGATCGTGCATGAACGGCGCCGGATTACTGCTGAGACGGCGCTGCGCCTGGCACGGTATTTCCAGACGAACGCGGAATTTTGGCTGAACTTGCAGAACTTTTAGGATCTCGAAGTGTCTAGGCGATCGGGAAAGGCTGCCGAAATAGAGCATCAAGTACATCCCGCATCATCGCTGCCCACCTGAACGCCGCCTTCGCGAGATCGCGCAAGACGGCCAAGAGATCGAAACAGCTGAAAGTCATCACCGCAAACAGTTGGAGATAGGCGAAAACAGTAGCACGCCCGGAGAGGTTCCAACTCCCCACCCGATGGTTCGAGGCCCGGGGGCCAAATTTACAAGAACTTGCCGGAACCGAGCCAAAATGAATAAAGTCAGCAAGCTGCAGCAAGCCGGTGCAAGCTACTTACCCTGTTTCTTTTCGCCTTCTTTCGAAAATGGCCACAATTTGCCGAGACTTGTATGACACTTTTATGGCAGTCATCCGGTAGAAAAAATCGGCATGCATGCTCCGCTCCCGCTCTGACCAGCTCGAACTCCGCCCGCTGCAAATCCTTCTTTCGTTAGTCTCACAACCTCGCCTGATTGCTGCGCAATGTGTGCCTCGTCCTTGCCCTCAGGCAAGTTGAAAAACTCTGCGCGAAGTAGGAGATCGACGATGTGATCTATGTCACCGACAAGGCGTAGTACCCGACGGAGCATCAGCCGCGAATGGCCCCTCTCACAGTGGCCCAGCTTCAGAACCTGAGACAGCTCGTTCGAGCAAGGAGGTAGTTATGGGAGACCTCGCTCTGGTGGTGTTGATCGCGAATTCCAAAGATGGAGCAACAAAAGCTCTGGACGCGGCGAAAAAACTGGATCGCGAAGGCTGGATTGAGCT
>JASHRC010000125.1 GCA_030037525.1 Candidatus Acidiferrales bacterium
GCATGAGCTGCGGGGACCACAGGATGCGGCGGCGATGCGCAGACGCCGGTCAACTCACGCCAGCGGTCTCGAAGATCGAAGCGTTTGGCCAGCTCCGGCGAAATCCAGCTTGGGAATTGAGCTGCGCCCGGATCGCCCCGGAATATCCGGCGCAGGCGCCGGCGGATTCCAGGCCCAATCGGAGGCCGCATCCTCCAGTAGCGCCCAAGCTCGCTCAGGACGTCAAGCCATTCGCGCCTCCGCATGCGATAACGCACGTAGGGCCACATTTCAAAGTGCATCAGGTTATCGCTCCCTTCTCCACTGAGCACGACGCGGCACTCCGAGGCGATGGCGCGAGTCTGATCGAAAAGGCCCGCAAAGAAGGGGTCCTCGACTGGCTCCGGCCAAGTGGTCCTGGGATCGACCCAGCGCTCGAACAGTTCGAGCTGGTCCATGGGCAAGCAACGAATCGGAATCTGGAAAAAGGCAGCAAGCTCACGGGCATACTTCCCGTCTTGGTCGGGAAGAACTGACTCGTAGGTGACCGTATAAGCGCGCAGATCGGCCGCCCCTGTGCCACCGGTCGAAAGCTCGCGCGCCGTCGCGGCCACCGCCGATGAATCAAGCCCACCGCTCAGCAGAATGCCGGCCCGAGGCGTGCGCAGGCGATCGGCCACAGCCGAGCGCATGAGCAGCTGGAAGTGCTCCACGTATTCGTCGGCATGGCGGTAGCGGACTCGACCGTCGACGGGCGGATACCAGTAACGCCGAATCGATAACTTCTCCGCCGAAACCGTCAGCGAGTGGGCCGGCGCCAGGCGATGAATATCGCGAAAAGCGGTGGAGCCAAGGTCGTAATTGGCGCCAAAAAGAAGGAAGTCAGCGATGGCCTGTTCGTTGAGCTCGCCGGAAATCCCTCGAAGCAGGCGCAGGCAGCCGAGCGCATTACTGAAGACGAACCCCTCGCGGAGGGTCGCGTAATAAAACGGCTTGATGCCGAAGTGGTCGCGGGCACAGAACAGGCGTGTTTCGCGGGCGTCCCAGATGGCAAAGGAAAAATCGCCGCGCAAATGGTCGACACACGCCTCGCCCCAGGCCGCATAGGCATCGAGAATCAGTTCCGAATCGGACGAATTGGAGCGGCAGGTGCGGCCTGCCGACGCGAGCTCACGCCTGAGATCGGAACCAGAGTCCAGCCGCACGTCGCCGGTGATCCAAAATCGCCCGTCAACGCTCGCGGGCTGGCGCACGCCCGACGATTCCTCGGTGGTCTGGAGCAGCGCATGCCCGAGGCCAACCGTTCCCGAGACCCACACCTGCTGGCCATCGGGCGCATACTCGGTGAAGCTACCGAGGAGCGATCGAAGGAGCGACCGGTCCACCGGAGCACCGTCGCGCCGAAGAATTCCCAGGATGCCGCTCATGGGTTCCCCGTTTCAAAGGAAGCAATCGGTGGATCAAAGGGTCGGAAGTCAACTGAGAGCCGGTTGTCAAGCATAGCTCCGCGCACCTCAACCCAGGCATGGGCTTCGAACCGTCCCTGGTCCTTGCGCGCTCCGAGGCGCAGTCGAGCCTCGACTCCGCGCCTTTCGAGCAACCACCAGAGAACCAGCGATCGCTCCAAGCAATTGGTGCGAACGGGAATATGGCGCGCCGCGGTCTGCTCCCATCGTGCGACCGCACCAAGAGCCGCCAAGCCAGGGGCGCGCGCCGGCCGATTGAGCCTACCAAGTGACCAATCGAGGACGGACTTCCAGAGACGGAAACCGAGGAGTCGCAAACCGGCCCAAGTCAATAGCAGCAACACGGCTGCTTCCACGACTAAGCCGCGCGAGCAGGCACTCAGGCTCTCGAACCTGCGCCAGGTCCCCCATGCTGCCCTCAACGCTGCACCTCAATGGAAGTACGCTTATGATGGTCCGTGGCTGGGAAGAGCGGGCTCACGCGCGACCGACCGGATCGAGCGAGTGCCGCTTAGCCAGGGACGGCGCTTCGTACCTGGATAAGCCCCTCGGCGCGCATTTTTTCGAGTAAGTCGAGCAAGTCGCGCTCACAACGCTCGGCTTCCACATCGAACTCATCAAGCAGCGCGTCGCGGAGTTCTCCGATACTCCTGGGATTGTTGAGCAGGCGCCAGACGCGTGTGCCGATGGGATTCAAACCGTAGTAGATGGTATTGGACAAGTTTAAGATGGCCGACTCATCGCCCAAATCACAAGAGACCTGATGGGGCGACCGAGCCACGATCGATCGGGTGGAAAGTGAGATGCCCATTTCCGTGTTTGCCCTCTACGAGCTGCTTACCAGATGCCCGTCAATCTCCCAAGCGATCCCTCATCGTGCCAGTGTATTGTAATGTTGGGGCCTGGCAATCGCAACAGTCGTGTAGGCAACCCTCAAGCAGGATCACGCTTGCGGCCCGCTAGAGATCGAGCCCCTGACCGGCCGCAAGCCCGCGACCTCGAATGAACTCGATTCGGCGAATGCTGGTGGACGCATCGGAAAGCGCCTGGCTGCGGGAGCGTGTCCCGCGCTATCGATTTATTCGCAAAGCATCCGCTCGGTTCTTGCCGGGCGAAGATGTCGGAGCGGCAATCGCCGCGGCCCGCCGGCTGGCTGCCGATGGCATCTCCACGGTGGTGACGCATCTTGGCGAAAACGTGCGCGATCGAAGGGAGTCGGACGCCGCAACCAACGAGTATCTTGGCCTGCTCGATGACATCGGAGTCGAAGGCCTGCCCGCCGAAATTTCCGTCAAGCTCACGCAGTTGGGACTCGATCTGGACCGGGAGCTTTGCTACACCAACTTGGCAAAGCTCATTGAGCGGGCCCGGTCCGCGACCGTCTGGATCGACATGGAACAGAGTGCCTATGTGGATGCGACGCTCCAGTTGTACGAGCGGGCACAGAAGACCTACCGGCGAGCCGGCGTTTGCGTGCAGGCGTATCTCTACCGAACCGAACGTGACCTGGCGTCATTGATTTCGATGGGCGCCTCGGTGCGCTTGGTGAAGGGAGCCTATAGCGAGCCGCGTGCCATCGCGTATGCGAAAAAGAGCGAGGTTGACGAAAACTTTTTTCGCTTGGCGCAGATGCTGCTGGGAGGCCCGGCGCGCAGCGCCGGGGTGCGTGCCGTGATGGCGACTCATGATCGCCGGCTGATTCGGCGAATCCTCGACTGGGCTGCCCGCGAGGGCATCACCAAAAATCAGCTCGAATTTGCCATGCTCTATGGAATTCAGCGGGCCGAGCAGTTGCGCCTCGCACACGAGGGCTATCGAACCGACGTGCTCGTCTCGTATGGGACGCTGTGGTTCCCCTGGTACATGCGACGATTGGCCGAGCGGCCGGCGAATGTCTTCTTTGTCATTCGCAATCTGTTTTCGGGCTGAGGTGAGCTCGCCTGCGTTAGAGTGTGTGCAGGTAGGCCATCAAATCGTCGAGTTCCTGCCGGCTGAGGGGTTCCCCCAGGGGCGGCATCATGTTGCGCCCACCCACGACGGTCTGCTCGACGAAACGATCCGTTGCAGGAAGTCCACTGGGCAAGAATTGTTTGCGGAAAAGGTGACGCAGGCTTGGGCCACTCGTGCCCGAAGAGGAATCGGCGCTATGGCAAGCCAGACAGTCGCGCTCGAAAATGCGGCGCCCGCGGGACTGCTGCGCGTTCAGGGCTATTTCGGCATCGCTCTTCGGCGAGGGCTTGCTGCAGCCGATGGCTACGAGCAATAGAGCAGCACTGAGCAGCCTGGGCGCGCGTGGGTTCACACTCACATCCTAGGGCATACAGGCGCACTCGAGGGAAGGACGTGATCAAAATTTTTCCACAAGATCGAGTCTTCATCCTTACCGGCGCGGGACTCAGCGCCGAAAGCGGCATCCCCACGTTTCGAGGCTCGGGCGGCCTGTGGCGAAACTACCGCATGGAGGAAGTGGCCTCGCCCGAGGCCTGGCAGCGCGATCCTCGGCTGGTTTGGGAATTTTATTCTCTGCGGCGCCGTGTGGCACGGGCCGCCAAGCCGAATCCGGGCCACTTCGCACTGGCCGAGCTCGAGCGCGCGCTCGGCGACCGCCTGTTTGTGGTGACGCAAAACGTGGACGATCTCGACGAACAGGCCGGCTCGCGACGCGTCATTCACATGCACGGCGAGCTTTGGAAGAGCCGTTGCGACCGCTGCGACCGAGCGCCGTTTGACGACGCCGAAGTATACGAGCCTTTCAGGGAGATTCCCCGATGTCCTTGCGGCGGGCAGATTCGGCCGTACGTCTGTTGGTTCGGCGAACTGCCTTACCACCTCGATCGGATTCAAGCGGCGCTCGACGCCTGCACCATTTTCGTGGCCGTCGGCACATCGGGAGTCGTCGAACCGGCCGCCAGTTTCGTCGCGCACGCGCGCAGCCATGCGCAATCTTTCTACGTCGGACCCGAAGCGCCAGTCAATCAAGATGCATTTACGAAATGCTTTCTGGGCAATTCTGGCGAACTGCTGCCGAAGCTGTTTTTCTTGCAATGAGATCGGATGTTTGGCGGGCCCTGGAGGCGAAGTGCTGAGACCTACTTCGGCCAGCAGCCTCGCGAACCGCAGCCGAACCGGAGCGAATCTCTGTTGGAATCGAGGCCGATCACGACCAGATACCACGCTTGGTTCGGATTGATTGAGAGATCCCTGCCTCATAGACCACCGCCCCCGAGTCTGGACCACAACGCGGTAATGGGAGATTTGTTGTGAGCGGGCATGGCCGGAATTCGAATCTGCTTTTCGGCTCGCTCTCACAGATTCGCCCCGGCCCGGTGGGGCGAGAGGCTATTTCGTGGCTTCGTCTTTTTCGACTTTGCCGTCGCGAAGGCGGATGACGCGCCCGGCATGGGCGGCGACGTCGGCTTCGTGGGTCACGAGAATGATGGTATTGCCGCCTTGGTGCAGACGCGCGAACAGCCCCATGATTTCCTCGCCGGTGCCGGAATCGAGGTTCCCGGTCGGCTCGTCGGCAAGAAGAATGGAAGGATTGTTGACCAAAGCGCGCGCGATGGCCACGCGCTGGCGCTGGCCGCCAGAAAGCTCGTTGGGCTTGTGCATCATCCGATCGGCCAAATCGACTTGCGTGAGCGCTCGTTTCGCGCGCTCGATGCGCTCCACAGAAGGAGTGCCGTTGTAGATCATCGGCAGCTCCACATTGTGCAAGGCCGTCGCTCGAGCCAGAAGGTTGAACGTCTGAAACACGAATCCAATCTCGCGATTGCGGATGGCCGCTAGTTCGTCGTCACCCAGCTGGCTGACCAGACGGCCGGCGAGCCAGTAGTTGCCTCCTGTCGGCGAATCCAGACAGCCGATCAAATTCATCAGCGTGGATTTTCCCGATCCGGAAGGGCCCATGATGGCAACATATTCGCCCTTGTGGATGACCAAGTTAATGCCCCGCAGGGCGTGCAACTGCTCGGTGCCCATTTCATAGGTTTTCCAAAGATCTTCCGTTTGGATGACCACTCCCGAATCGACTAAATCCTGCCGAAAATTCCAGACGCCGGGTTCTTCGACGGCCATGGGCATTGGGCTCCCCGAGTGATGCTCCGAGACGGCTGGCTCAGCCGCCTCGGGTCCCTCTCGACGCCGTCTCAGGACCCGGGCTAGCTGGTCGTCGACTCGTCGAGCTTGGGTGTCGAGTTATCGATTTTCACACGCGCGCCGGGCTTTAGCGAACGCAACGCCTTGAAGGTTCCGGTGACGATCGTGTCGCCTTCCTGAACTCCGCCAGTGACTTCGATGTCCGTCACGCCGGTGATTCCCGTAAGTATGGGCACGAATTCGGCTCTGCCAGTGCGCACCACGAAAACCCCCTGGATCTCCTTTTTGTCGGGAGAGTCGGCGTCGCTGCGGGAGGCAGCCAGCGTCACGCTGGCGGTCGCGGGGTGCTTCGCGTCATCGAGTTCCTTCTGCGTCCTCTCGGCAAGCGCCTGGATCGGGATGGTCAGCACGTTTTGCTTCCGCGCGGTCTGGATTTTGGCGGTGAGCGAAAGTCCCGGACGCAAGGAAGAAGGCGGATCATCGAGCGTGATGACCACCTTGAAATCGCGCGCCTCCTGGGTATTGGCCGTGGTTTCGGTCATGGCCGCTTCGCCGGAGGTGCGCAGGATGGCGAGCTCACCCACTTCGGTCACGTGACCTTTGAACACCTTGTCGGGAATCGCGTCGATGGCCACGTCAGCGGTTTGGCCGTTTTTCACGTTGGTAATGTCGGTTTCGTCCACCTTGACTTCCGCGGTCACCACGCTCATGTCCGAGATGGTCATCAGGAAGCTGCCGCTGGCATTCTGGATGCCAGGCACCACGTTTTCGCCCACCCGAATCGCGATATAGCTTACGGTCCCATCAATCGGCGAGCGGTAGGTCGTCTTGCGAAGCACGTCCTCTTGGTGCGTCAGCACGGCGCGCGCCTGGCCCAGCGTGAATCTGGCCTGATCGCGTGAAGCCCGGCTCGATTCCAACTGAGCCTGGGCCGCGTTTAAGGCGGCCACCGCACCGTCATAGGTGGCCTTCGACGCGTCGTAATCCTGTTTGGAAATCAGCTGGTCTTTGAAGAGCTGCTGCGACCGCTGCCAATCGAGCTTCGCTTTGTCCAGGTCGGATTGGCGCTGAGCTAGGGTGGCGATGGCCGCGTCGTAATTGGCCGAGGCCCCCTTCATCGCTGCAATCGCAGCATCGATGCTGGCCTGCTGGGCCTCGACGTCCGCTCCCGGCTGAACGTTCTCCAGATGGAGCAGCACGTCGCCTTTCTTCACGTGGTCGCCCTCGCTCACGGCAATGTCGGTGATCTTCCCCATGCCCTCGCCGAGCACGTTGGTGTAGTTCTTGGGACGGATTTCGCCCGAAGCGGTGACGATCGAGGTAAGATCT
>JASHRC010000126.1 GCA_030037525.1 Candidatus Acidiferrales bacterium
AGCGACGAAAAAACCGTTCCGGCCATGCACGTTTTCGCGTTGACCGGCTATCATCCCGACTTCGAATTCCTCGAGCAGCAGGGAATCCGCCTTGACCCGGTCACGAACCGCCCGGCGTGCAATCCCGAGACCCTGGAGACAAACGTTGCAGGCATCTACGTTGCCGGCGTGGTGGTGGGCGGCAAGTTGACCTCGGAAATCTTCATCGAAAACGGGCGCTTTCACGGCCGCCAGATCATCGCGGCCATGACCGGGAAAGGAAGGATTTCCGAGCCTGCCCCCGTCGCCCCTCCCGGGGAATAGAACGGCAACCAGTGCTTGCAGTGATTCTCAGCTGGCACCATTCGGCACCTGGCTCGCGGCTCAAAAACGGGGGAAGGAAACAAGGGAATTTGCTAAAGTGAATCTGGATGCCATCCATCGTTAAGGAAGTCGGCGAGACGTTCGTGACCCTGGTGAAGGGTTTCAGCGTCACGCTGCGGACTATGTTCCAAAAGACGACGACCGAGAATTTTCCGGTCGTCCCGCCCAGCGTTCAGCCGCGTTATCGCGGCATTCACGTTCTGCAGCGCGATGAGAATGGACTGGAGAAATGCGTTGGTTGTTTTCTTTGCGCTGCAGCGTGCCCAGCAAATTGTATCTATATAGAGGCGGCGGAAAATACCGACGCCAAGCGCATCTCCGCGGGCGAGCGCTACGCCTCGGTGTACAACATCGATTATTCCCGGTGCATTTTCTGCGGTTATTGCGTAGAAGCGTGCCCTACCGATGCGATTACTCACGGCCACAGTCTCGACCTGGCCCCCTATGACATCAATGCGCTCATCTACCGTAAAGAACAGCTGCTCGAGCCCTGGCCTCCCCGCAAACCGGCCGTCAAGTCTTAACCGCCCAACGACGGAAGCCTGCAATCGTTCTTTGCTTCGGTCTCACGTCGCCGAGCGGCTGGACACAGGTTCCGGCGGGGCTTGCCCGGTACCTGGGGAATTCACGCGGGGATTTCCACAGGGGTTCTGCCAAGTTCGCCGAGCGCTCTCGGAATCTCTCGGCCAATCCCAGCCAAAATTTGGCAATGCAGATATCTGATCTATCCTCGCAGCTCACCAGATACTGAGGATTTTCACAGAGATTTCCACAGGGTAGATCCCTTCTGTGACCGGCAAGGAGTCGTTAGCCCCGGCGTTTGGGCGATGTGAGGAGCTGCCGCAGTAGGGGAATACCCATGTTGAACGGCAGGAGCAGAATGTTTTTCATCAGGCTTGCGCGCTCCTCCATCCGCTCGCGGGCCGCCTCGGACCGATCCTTTTTCGCGCCGACTACTGCGGTGATGTATTTGAAAAAGTCGACTCCACAGTTATCGCACGAACCACCGTGCCGCTGCTCATGCTTGCACGAGGGGCAAGCGAAAACGAGCGTCGCGTGGCAGCGAGGGCAAAAACGGGTCGTATCGGGCACTTCCGTGTCGCACTTGGAACATCTCATACCGTCATTCTAACCGGCTCTGCCATCGGCGCTCGCTTGGAGAGGTGGCGTGCGCCTTGAACGTTAACGTTGGTTTTGAGCCCAAGGGCTGCTAGCTCGCTGCCCAGGGCGGGTTGGATCGATATCAGGGGGAAGGCCGGGGCGGGGACGTGCTGCACGCCATCACACAGGGATGGCGCCTTGTTCTCACTCGCTTGGCCGCGCACGACGACGGAGATCGATTGGGCGCACCGGGGCCGCTTGCTTGTACCCCTCAGTCGGCGCCAGGAGCCGCACAATGTGCCCCAGCCGCTCTTGCCGGCATGGCTTCGCCATACAGACGATGGCGCCCAGAGAATGGGCGTTGGCGTAGTCGCTCGGATACGCCGACCGCGTCAGCAGCACCACAGGAACCGCCCGCAATCGCGGCGTCGCCTTACAATGCGCGCAGAGCGCATAGCCGGGCAGATCGTCGCCCTCGATTTCGGCAATCAGGAGCGCCGGCGTAAACATCTTCAGGACTTCGTGCGCCTCGGCCCTGCTGCTCACTGCAAACACTTCGTACCCTTGGCCGCGGAGATAGAACTTCAGCGAATTTCTGAGGGCGGGGTCCGCGTCGACGATCAGAACCAGCCGCTTTTTGCGTCGTTCTTGCGCATACGCAGGACCCGCGGCCACCGTGCGGCTGGCCGCGTCAACGATGTTGTCCGGGGAAGTAGTGCCCAGCGCGATCGCAACCGAGCGCCTTCCGTCCGGCATTTGGTCGACACGAACGATGCGCCCCGGCTGCTCGGCCAGCGGAACCTGCGGCGAATCCGTATACGGAAATGCCACAGCGACTTCCATGCCCGAGCGAAAGGTAGTCAATGAGCTTACGAACAGCACCCCGTTTCGGGAAACATCGAGTGTGGTCGAAACTTCCTTCGGGCCTTCGGTCGAGTCGGCAGCCCGCACGCAAATCGGCGCTGAAATCATCGCCCTGCGCCTTCTGCGACGGTCGCCGGAAGGGGACCTTACCTTCCGATGATTGCTTGGAGCTTCGAACGCTTCGTCCATTCCGCCTAAGACCTTGTTTGAGAGCAAACAACAGTACCGGCTGCGCTTGCGCGGCACCCTGGATGAGAAGTCACATTTTCTTGGTACCGTGGTACTGAAACGAACCGGCCAGCCTCAGCCGCCAAAAATTCTCGCTTCTGTGCAACAATCCCTTGCCGGATTGAGCGATGCCTGCGGAGAAGAGTTGCCCCTACAAGCTCTCGGTCCTGGACGTTTCGCCGGTCGTGTCCGGCTCTTCAAGCGCCGAGGCACTCCACAATACGCTGGACCTGGCACGGCTAGCTGATCGGTTGGGTTTCACGCGTTACTGGCTGGCTGAACATCACAACACCCCCTTGATCGCCAGCTCGGCACCGGAAATCATGATCGGCCATGTTGCGGACGTCACTTCGCACATCCGCGTCGGCTCGGGCGGCATCATGCTGCCCAATCACACGCCGCTAAAGGTTGCGGAAACATTTCGCGTCCTCGAAGCGCTCCATCCCGGCCGCGTCGACCTGGGCGTTGGGCGCGCACCGGGCACCGATTCGCTCACCGCACTCGTCCTACGGCGTTCGCGCCAAGCGCTCAGCGTCGAGGATTTTCCAGCGCGCCTGGCGGATCTGCTCGCGTTTCTTGATCGCGGCTTCCCCGAAGACCATCCGCTCCAGCAAATTCGTGCCATGCCCGACGACGTGCCCACGCCCGAAGTCTGGCTGCTTGGCTCCAGCGATTTTTCGGCGATTCTTGGGGCGCAAATGGGCCTGCGGTTCGCCTTCGCGCACCACATTCAACCGGAGCCCGCCATCGCCGCGCTGCGTTTGTATCACCAGCAGTTCCAGCCATCAGAATACCTATCCGAACCACAGGCGCTCGTCGCGGTTTCCGTTGTCTGTGCGGAAACCGACGAACGGGCAAGGGAACTGGCGCTTCCGCTCGAGCTCGTCCTGCTGCGGTTCCGCACCGGCCGCATGGGCCGTTTTCCCACCCTCGAGGAAGCAAGGAATTACCCGTACACCCCAGGCGAGAGGCAACTGATCGAGTCGAATCGCGGGCGCTCGTTCGTCGGCTCGCCGGAAACCGTTCGCGCGCAACTCACCGAACTGGCCGAAGCCGGTGGCGTCCGCGAAATCATGATCACCACAATGACGCACGAACACGCCGACCGCCGCCGCTCCTACGAGCTCCTCGCCGAGGGTTTTTCCCTCTCTCGAACGCCTGTGTAAAAACTGCCGCTCTGGGACGTGAGGGAGCCGGCGCCCCTGGGCGAGCGACTGCTTCTACTAGCACCTTGCGATTCAGAGAGGCTTTACACTTCCTTCATTCTCTTCGGGCTCAGCTTGTTGCGGCGCGTCGCTGGACTAGGTGGGTACCATTCGCTCTTGTTGCTGTGTTCTAATTGAGCGGCCGCTCAAGCCGAGGCATCAAGAAGCCGAAAAACTGATCTGCATCGGATGCGAGGCACGCTGAGACATTGGCAGTGCCGGGCCCCAGGCGAGTGTAGCCGCGCTCATCAACCTCGACGTGCAGGGGCCGCACTGGGCAGAGCTGCGGGTCAATGACGTAGGCAACGGCCATCGCGTCGTAAAGTACTGGCGTCTGCCGGCCCCATTGGCCGTAGAGTGCCGCGAGCGCGCTTGCAAGGGGTGTCCCGCTCGCGAACAGCCCTCGCCGCCGCGCTTGGTCGAGCCTGAGCTGGGTCGCATCGAGTGGCATCATGAAGATCGGCACCCCACTCGACAAAAGCTTCCGGGCGGCTCCCACGTCGCTCGCGACGTTGTACTCAGGATCAGGATCGGAGTTGAACTGTCCGTCCGTTCCATCGTAGCCGCGTCGGATCGAGCCACCCATCATGACCACCCGCTTGACCCTCCGAAAGGTCTCCGGGTCGCGGTCGATCGCGGCGGCGACGTTCGTGAGCGGCGCAATGGTCACCAGGGTGATTTCCCCGGGATGGTTGCGGATCTGCCGGAGTAGAAAATCCACTGCGTCAACCTGCTGCCGGGGCTCGGGACCGCCTTCGGCCCAGCGTGCCTGGGTGAAAGGAACTTTGCTGCGCGTCACGATTCCCTGGGCAACAGGGATCGAGGCACGACCGACCAGATTGAGCAGGCGCTCTACCAGCCGCACGCGCAGAGACGTATCCCCCCAGGCTGTGGTGATGCCGTCGATCTCGAGCTCGGGCGAATTGAGCGCGAGGCTCACGGCGAACGCATCGTCGATGTCATCGCCGATATCGGTATCGATAATGACGTGTGCCGCTGGAGACTTAGCCGGTTCGGCTGAGGGCGCCGCTGGTGACAGGCGGTAAGCCGCCACAACGACGGTGCAGAGTGCCGCTACGAGCATGCCAATGCACCTTAATTTACAGAAGATAAGCATTACTGTTTCGCCTCTTCGCTTCGGGCCAGTGTCAATTTTACAGCACTTGTCTGGTCAATGGGTGCGCCCGAAGCACTTCCCAGCCTCACCGTAGTACAACGCCCTTGCGCTTCGGCTCCGACTGTGCTAGTATTTCTTTGCGTTTCTTGCTCTTATGACCGAAACTGCACCACGATGAGGCCGCCGGGATGACCCCCGACGGCCTTTTTCTTGTGCGGTGACGTCCAAAGAGTGGCAGCAAATCCCCGGAGGCTATTTCCCTCCGCATCAATGAATTAGGAGCAAACTGAAGTGGCTACAGAACAAGGCACAGTGAAGTGGTTTAACGCAGCCAAGGGCTACGGCTTCATTCAACGTCAGTCGGGCGAAGACGTATTCGTCCATTTTTCGGCTATTCAGGCCGATGGATATAAGACGCTGAATGAGGGTCAGGCCGTCGAGTTCGAGGTTAAGCAAGGCCCCAAGGGCTTGCAGGCCGAACGAGTAGTGGCCCTCTAAACCCGCCTAAGCAATAAATTTTGGTTCTTATCCCGAGGAGGCCTCATGCAGATCTTGTCCGAAGGACAGACTGTCCGCCACCAGCAGTACGGCCTTGGGACAGTCACAGAGTCGAACGTCGAGCGCACTACGATTGACTTCGACAACCACGGCGTCAAGAAGTTCGTCACATCCATCTGGACCGCCGAACTTGTCGGGGAGCCTCCCGAGGGCCGCCCGACGAAGCGCCGCGCTCGGCGAAAACCCGCAAAGAAGTAGTGCACGCAAGTCCACTAGGCAGGCGGATACGTCCGCCTAGGAATTCCGTTTTGAGCGCTTTCGCCCCGGCCGACCTGCTTTTTGCACGCTTCCTATTTTCACTGCGGAGCTTTGTAAACCCTGAGCCATAGAGTGGCTCCCGCGATCATGGAGACGATGCTGGCCGCCTGTGCGTTCGTCAGCCCGAAAAACGAGCGTGGATTGATGCGAATGAATTCGACCAGAAACCGCGCCAATCCCGTTAGCAGCAAATACGCCGCGAACACGCTGCCCGGCCGCAGCCACCGCGTGCCTCCCGGGCTTGCCTGGCTGGGGGGTGGAAATTGAGGTTGTTCGCCCTTCCGGGCAGCGTCGCGCGCGGCTTCCGCTCTTTTGCCCACTCCGACCGAGCGTGACGCGAGCTGCGCCGCGCCCATTTTCCAGAGAAGCCAGGCGATCAGGCACGCGACGATCAACTCATAAATCGGCGTCGGATGAACCCTCTGCGTGGTCGGCACCAGCCCATTTGGAAAGCTCATTCCCCAGGGCAGGGAAGTGGGCACGCCGTAGTCGCCGTCACCTGCAAGCAGGCATCCGATCCGGCCGATGCCATAGCCGAGTGCGGCGGCAACCGATCCCGCGTCGAAGGAATCGAGCAGCGGAATCTTCTTCCATCGCGCGAGGACGACCCAGGCCGCCAATCCGCCAATCAGACCACCAAACCAGGCAAGGCCGTATCGGCTTAGCAGCAACTCCGCGGGGTGCGCAAAAAGCTCGCGCGGCGTTTCGAGAACATGGTAGAGCTTCGCACCCACAAGCCCCGCCAGGGCGGGCACGACAATGAACAGCTCGGCCGTTGCCGAGGTCTTTTCGGCGATGTTGCGCCGTGCCATATCTGCGCGCAGAACGTAGTAGGAGAGCAGCATCGCCGCCGCGACCATCAGCCCAAACGTTGGAATCTCGAGCGGGCCGATACGTAGAAACGGAATCACCACGCGAGTATATCTCGCTCACATCGTGTGAGCAGGGTGAAAGACGACGATCGCAACTGAAACCCACGCATTCGCGTCAAATGGTGTAGAATCGCGGACGTCCCCTCGGTTCGTAAAAGAGGGTGCAAAAATGAAGCGTTCGACGCGGCTTCGCCTGCCTTTCGAATTTGCTCTTTTCTCAGTAGCCTTCGCTGCACTCGTTCTTGCTCCGCAGCCGGCACTTGCGCAACACGGGGGTGCCGGGCACATGGGGGGTGGAGGAAGCCACTTTGGAGGTTTCGGTTCGTCCTCACACGCGGCGCCAGCGCACTCGAGCTCAAAGCCTTCCCGCAACTCAGAGCCACCACTTGCGGGAGCAAGCACGTTTGTGAGGCCGCCTGCGGAATCAGAACCGGCGGCTGGATCACAGGGATCGACGGACGGCTTGACGCTGTTTAGTCCCCCGCCTGCGCACACCACCATCGGTTTCCCGACAACATTTGAATCAGCGTCAGTAAGGTTCGCACCACCGGCAGGCTCGCTGAGCTTCTCCGGGCAAGGCCGTCAAATCTGGCGGACCGCAGCGCCCTTTGGCGCACGTCTATTTACTCCGTCGCCCCTCGCGATCGAGCCGCGGCCGCCGCACATCTTTCACCCGCCCGGTGTATTTACCCCGTATTACCCGTTCTCTCCGTTCTTTGGGTTCTACGGCTTCAGCCCGTTTTTTGGGTACGGCTGGGGATGCGACCCGTTTGATTGGTCGGGATTCGGATGTAACAACCTGGGCTACGGCGCGGGTTACGGATACGGTCCCGGCGGCTACTATGCACCGGGATGGGACGACAGTGTGCCTCCGCCCTCCGATGACAATTCAAACGAATGGAGTTCTTCGACCTGGCAAAATCCGCCGGATGAAAATTCAGAGGCCAATGTCGCCATCTCCATTCCCAACACGGTGATCTATTTGCAGGACGGATCAAGCTACGAGATTACCGACTACTGGCTGGCCGACAACAAGTTGCACTATGTTACCAACTACGGTGGCGAAAATGCGGTGGAGGTGAATCGAATCGACATGCAGCGCACCGTTGACGCCAATGCTGCGCGCGGCGTCAGCTTCACATTGCGTCCCGGGCCGCCCCCGCAGCTGACCCCGCCACCGTCAGCCGATAGCGCAGCGCCCGCTACGCCGCAGCAGTAGTCACGAGGGGCTTGGAAGCAGGTCCGTCGTTGTTCTGGACGGAGTTCTCTCTACGGCCAAGCCACCCGAAGCCCAGACTTCGCTAAGAGCCTTGCCTACCTAACTCGCCCTGTTTTACGCTGCGCGAGGTCTTCCAGGCGAGGATAGGAGTGCGCTTCTACAACGGTCTGCCCAGGCGGCTGGGTCCCTGTCTTAATTGCTTGTACGAGCATTTCGAGCGCTTTGTCGTGGGTCAAGGAGGTCAGTACCGCCGCGCACAAAGTACCCTGGTCGACCAGAGGCTTTACTTGCTTCGCTACGCCGACTCCTGCAGAGGGTATGGCCAGCCATTTCGATCGATCGGGCTCCGACGTGGCAGTTTCAAACGCCCTGCGCGCCCCCAAAATGAAATCTGCATTTTGCGAGAAGATGAAATTGACCGCCTCCGGCCTCCCGGTGGACAGGCTGAGCCAGGAACACACCGTTCGGTAGGCATCCTCTGCCGAGGCGCCCTGGACCTTCAGCACCTTTAATTCCACGTTTCTTGGCTTGCTACTGTCCAGTCCTTCGAAGCGAAGGGACGCAATCGAACTCATCCCCGGCCCGCGCAGATAGAGAACCGGCCCGCCTTCCGGCAACAGGAGAGCGAGCTGCCGCCCTTGAATGCGCCCGATCTCGACATGATCTTGCGAGATCAGAAACACCGGTGCTTTCGCCTTAGCCCGTAGCGCGGGGAGATAATCTACCCTGGCGTTACTGACCACCCAGGCGATGCCCGCAGCAACGGCGGCTTCGGCCACGCGCGGCAACCCCGCAGCACTCACCGGCTCAAGAAGAACTGCATCGGGCCGCGACTCGTCGCGCGCCTGCACGAATCTGAGTAGCTGCTGGCCCTGTACCACGGCGTCCATCTCGGCGCTGAGCACTTCGAGCTCAACTTCGAGCCGCGCCGCCGTCGATTCCGCGGCGGCAACCTGTTCGCGCAAGTACAGCGCGTCACCGGGAATCGACACAACGCATCGCAGTTTCCTCACGTCTGCTCCAACAATTGGATTCTGTCCTGATCCCCCCACAGCTGGATCCGAAGTCGATGGAATAACAAGACTCGGAGGCGCTCGGGGAAATCGGCGAGCCTGGCAGATCCCTCAGAATTCCAGAATGGTTCCAGAGGCCGCTTCAGGCAATCGAAAAACGGCGCCTTGTGCCGTTTCGGTCCTGTCACCGAAACCAGTAATAACCGACCGAGGTACGGCCCTATCGGTGTTCGCTTCCCGAGAGGCTCGATGCCCTTGAATCACCGAGAAAAACGCGAGCCTGACGGCTACGTCCGTGCTAGGCGGCGATGGGTTGCAGACGCTGGAATCGAGGTCTGTCACAAGCAGCCTTGGAATCGGGCGAAACAGGCTGCAGCTCCGTAGTTATCTCTTTCTCTTTTCGAAGCGAAATTGCCTGACGTATTTAATGTCAGTTATCCTGGTCCCCAGCTGAACAACGTCAAATGGCTCGATGGGAGATGGTGGCAAAGCAGCATCGCCGAGGGAGCCGGCGCCAACTCGCGCCAACGCGTGTCCCCACCTACGCTCGCATCGCCATTCCCATACTTCTTCTTCTGCTGGTCGGACGACTCCTGTGGCGCAATCCCGCATCGCGCGGCTCATTGCACGCTACGGGCAGCGCTACGGTCGGACTGCCAGTTGCACCATGGCAGCGCGATGTGGAGGACTCGCTGGCCGAGAGCGTACGCGATGCCGATGCAGGCAACATCACCGCCGCGGAAGTTTCCGTCGACCGCGCCGAGTCGTTCATTACCGCCGCGCGCTTGCAGGCCTTCGACGCCAAGCCGGAGTTTCTTGCCCGGGTGAACACGACGCTTGACCGCGTCCTGGAGCCGCACCCGCAAGAGGCAACGCTGTTTGATCATGTGACCCAGGCACGCATCTCGCTTGCCGAATTGCGCTCTTCGACCGGTACCGCTACCGTTCCCGGCGATGCCACCCGACGACAGGGCGCAAGCAATGCGACAGGAGCTGCAGGTCCAGAGCCGCGCGATGCTGCGCAGAACAAAAGCGCCATCCGCATCGCAGCCCCGCGCCCCATCGGAGCAAATGAGACGCTCAATCCGCACACACTGGGCGCCATTTACATTGATGCCACGCTGATGCCGGAGACTTCCGAGGTGCTGATGCCGCCCACCAGTCGCTCGTCGAACCACGGCATTCGAGTGGAGGGCATCACCATCGAAGGAGCCGCTCAAACCTTAGACGGCATCCACTGGCGCAACGTCACGTTTGTCGGCACACGTTTGCGCTACGACAGTGGGGATCTCGATCTCGAAGACGTGCGCTTCGTGCGCTGCCGCTTCGGTTTTCTCTCCGATAATCGCGGTGCGCGCCTTGCCTCAGCCATCGCACTCGGCCAATCCTCGATCACATTCACTGGCCCTGCACCTGGGCCGGCCACACCCTGATTGCGCCCTCGATCGCTCCGACAGGATTACTTCGCGCCGTGCAAATGAGAGCTAAGGAGCGGCCAGAATTCCTCCCAAGAATTACGCAAGCACTTCGCTGCAAAGCCTTCCGCCACGCGCAGCATGGCGTGAGCGGAATCGGCTTCGCTATCGGCGCGCCATGTGTTCGAGAGAAAATTGCTGCCGGTAATGGCCATGAAACGAGCATAGGCGGGCGCGAAGTCCTCGTCCCGACGCCGCGCCTCAAACGTTTGCTTCACAACGTTATGGAGATGCCCGCCGAAAGAAGCATGCTCCCGGCGGAAATAACGTGGATCTTCGCCCCAGATCGCGCCCAACCCCGCCTCCATTACGTTGCTGGTAGCAACTCCAGTGAGACGAATACCGTAGCGCTCAGCAAGGCCGCCCCAGTGCGTTCCGTCCTCGCGCGGGTGATCTAGAGCCGTGCCGATTGCCGCCGAGAACACGCCGCCGACCAGGCTCGGGTAACCCATGGTGGCCGTCGCAATCCACCAAAGGCGTCCCTTGCCCGTGATCGGCTTGTACGGCTCACTCATCCTCAGCGATTGCGGCACGGGCGCGGCGGGAAGGGAACTGGCATGCGGCGAAGCAATCAAATTGCCAGCGCTGTCCTCCAGCCTCCGAGAAGGGCGGGCGAGCGATGGGTCGCTCGGGCTCGCCGCGACAAGGGAAGCCGATTCAGACCCAAGGTCTTGCTGGGTTGCTAGAGAAGAGACCTGAGCTGCGCTGGTTGAATCCTGCGCGCGACCTGAGGTTGCGCCGACCAGCATGGCGGCCCATACCGTGAAGGAGAAAATCCGCACGCGCATAAGCGTCTCCCTTTTGCGCACTTTCACGCTAGCACAGACGCTTGAATCTATAAGTGAGAAAAAGCGCGCTGCTTCTCCCGATCGTCGAGCGAAATGGCCCCGATGACCGCTAGACGCCAAGCGGCGGTCGCCTGTTGCTGCCGGGGGGCGTCGTTGCCGCTAGGGAAAGCATCGGCTCGAGGAACCTTCTGATGGTGAGACAGATTTCGCACACAAGTCTGGCTCCCGAGTCTCAGCAAATCGTTGAGGTAGTTCTCGCCGCTATCTCTGGAATTCGACGCTGAGCATCAGGTGACTTGCGGTGGGCTTACCGTCTAACTGCGCAGGCTCGAAGATCCACAGCCCCACGGCTTGTTGCGCGGCGTGCTGCAGCGGGCGCGGCCCGGACAACACCCTGGTTTCCTTCACGTTCCCTTTTTCGTCGATCAAGACGTCGAGTTTCACGACTCCCTCGACCTCGAGCGCTTTGGCCCACGACGGGAACTCTGGCTGTACTTCCCATACAATTTTGGCGGGAATCATCCCGGAAGGCTTCGGTGCCTCAGGGCGTAGTTCTTTGGCCTGTTCAACAACCGAGGCTGACGCAGGTGCCGGGATTCTTCGAGTCGCAGCGGAACCAGGCCCGACAGGCTCGAGAGGGCTTGCCGGCGAAGGAGCGGGCCTAGGTGCAGCGTTCACGACCCCGGGGGCGGGTGCCGCGCTGCTCGAGTTCCGCATGCTCGAAGCAGCTCCCACCGCTGCTGGCTTTTCACTCGCAAGACCTTGAGCAGCTGGTGGCGCCGGACGCGCAGCAGACCGCGGCTTTGACCGGCTCTCTGTCCTGGTTGGCTGAGCCATGCCTCGCGCAAACAGCGGCGCCACGGCGTGCCATATGAAACCCATCGCCACCAGGATCACGACTGACGCCAGGATTTCAACGACCAGCGCACCCTTGCCGGTCGTGAGTCTCTCCTGGAGAGAGGGCTTGGCGACAACGATTTCGGGCTCGTCCACAGCTTCGGCGTCCACGGCAGCCTCGGGCGTTCCCGGCGACGCCACCGCTCGCTTAGCCTCCTGCTTCTGTTTCTCAGCGGCTGTACGTCGGGCGCGCTCGGCCTCGATCGCTATCAGCGTGGCCAGATTCTTCGCGTCTGTTGCATCGATCGAAGCGGCGTCGTTTGACGCCGGCCCTCCTGGCACTGGAGGGGAAGGCGACGCAGCGGCTATTGTCCGGAGAGCGGCGTCGATCTGCTCGCCGGTGGGGACGCCGGATTCATTGGGCGAGGCAATGGCGGGAGACTGGTTCGGGACTTCTGAAATCGCCTCGTGCGTGGGGACCAATTCCGCACCCAAGGGTGCCCGCAGCGCAAATTGGGAAGTGGAGCCAGTCGTAGCATTTTCACTCGTCGTCGCAGGTGGATTCTGCTGGGAAGCCTCGGTTTTCAGGTCCTCTTTCGCCGGCGCGGGCTCATTCGCCGTGGCCTCCAAAGTTTCAAAACGAACGCCCCAAAATTCGGGATTGGGAGCGATAAATTCCAGCTCGATCGACCCCCCCTGGCCTTCGAGCTCCGTTTCCACAACCCGGCATATGACCTCTCTCCCGGATTGCTCGTTTCGAAGAAAAAGGGATTGTCCTGGCGCGATCTTCGACCGCAGATTTAAAATGGCGCCGTTGTCGAAAGCAAGGGTGGTCTTGGTGCTTTCCGTGAACAGTTCGCGGTTTTCGGACCCCTCGACGACCTTTGACCCCTGAATGGTGACCGGGATTTCCACAGCGACGGCCCGAGCCACTCGTGCTGAATCAAGCATACGCCCTCGCTGTGTCCGGTGGAAGAATTGCCGGCATGAATGCGACTCCTAGTCCGGTTGCCGCCATGTCCGAGTGCCCGCCCGGTCAGCGGCCAAGGGGAGGTGCCACAGATGGTCCTCCTGTGATTATCTTGTGCCACGCACCCTTCTCGGACAATGGCCTCGACGTACAAGTTTCATAACCGTACACAGGAGGTACCCAGGCGAATCCGGGAGTGGCCTAGAGCCGCGGCAATTGTTGCGTCATGCAGTGAATCGTGCCCAGGCCGAGGACCAGATCGCGGGAATAGATGGGCACGATGTCGCGATCGGGAAACAGCGAAGCGAGGGTATTGAGCGCGACGCGGTCGGCAGGATCATTGAATGTCGGGACCAGCACGATTCGGTTGGCAATATAAAAATTCGCGTAACTTGCCGGCAGACGCTGCCCGGCAAAATAAACCGGGCGGGGCATCGGCAGCGTTTCGACGCGGAGCCGCCGGCCCTCCTGATCCTTCATGTCGCGGAGCAGCGCGAGGTTTTCTGCAAGCGGCTCGTAATTCACCTCCCTGCGATCCTCTTCCACTGCGGTTACGACCGTTCTGGGATCGACGAAGCGTGCCAGATCGTCGATGTGCCCGTGCGTGTCATCGCCCGCAATCCCTCTGCGCAACCAAAGGACATTCGTCACGCCTAAATATTTTTTGAACACTTGCGCGTAGTCATACTTCGTGTAGCCGGGATTGCGCGACTGGGCGTCCCCGAGCAGACACTCCTCGGTCGTCAGCATCGTGCCCGAGCCATTGACGTCAATGGCGCCGCCCTCCAGCACCACCCGCCTTTTTTTGTGCTCTGGAAGAATCACAGTGCGTCGCAACTTGCGATTCGCGAGTGCGACGACGCGCGCATCCTTCTTGTAATCGTCATACTTCGCCCAGCCGTTGAACGCGAAATTCAGGAGCACCAAATCCGTGCTTCTGCTGGTGTCGTGAGGGGCCGCTGCCTCCGATTCAGGGGAAGCGAAAACCCGGCCACTGTTTTCTCCCCTCGCCCATTCGCTTGCGCCCTGGGTCCCGACCACCGCAATCGGCCCTGAGTCGCGCATCCACCCTCGATCGGTGGGAATGTGAAAAAACGAGACAGATTCGACCTTCGCGCCCTCCTTCTCCAGCGTCGACCGCGCCCGCACCTCCGCAGTGCGATCCTCGACAATCAAGTACACAGGCTCGGTCTCGACGAGATGCCGGACGATTTCCGCGAACGCCCACGGAATGGGGGAAAACTTTCCGGGCCAATCGGTGAGCTCGTGCGGCCAGCTTAGCCAGGTCGCCTCATGCGGCTCCCATTCGGCGGGCATTCGGAGCGCGAGGTTAGAGGCGAGGGAGCCGGGCTTGCGAATCATTTCCCCAGCCAGCGGTTGAGGATCGGCTCATAGGCATCGACTCGGCGGTCGCGGAAAAACGGCCAATTGCGCCGGGTGTCTTCGCTCTTGGCGGGATCGCATTCGACGACGAGCACCTGCTCGGCGTCAGTGGATGCCTCCGCCATCACTTGTCCGAACGGGTCGGCGACGAACGAATTGCCCCAAAACTCGATGCCCGGATCGCCGTGGGCCGGATCGCCTTCGAATCCGACGCGGTTCACCACGGCCACGTATACTCCGTTTGCGATTGCATGACCGCGCTGAATCGTCTTCCACGCATCGAGCTGCGCCCTGCCAGATTCGGCTTTCTCCTTGGGATGCCAGCCAATGCTGGTCGGATAAAAGATCACCTGCGCGCCGCCCAGCGCGACTGCGCGCGAGCCCTCTGGATACCACTGATCCCAACAAATCTGCACGGCGATGCGGGCATAGCGGGTGTCGAAATTGGGGAAGCCCAGATCGCCAGGCGCGAAATAAAATTTTTCGTAATAGAGCGGGTCATCGGGAATGTGCATCTTGCGGTATTTGCCGAGAAAGGAACCGTCCGCGTCGATGACCGCGCAGGTGTTGTGATAAATTCCGGCGGCGCGGCGCTCAAAAAGAGACGCAACGATGGCCACCTCGTTTTCGCGCGCTACCTTCGAAAGCGCTTCGGTCAACGGTCCGGGAATCGCTTCGGCGAGGTCGAACAGCGCGGCATCTTCGGTCCGGCAGAAATACTCGCCGCAGAACAGTTCGTGCGTGCATACGATTTGCGCTCCGCGCCGTGCCGCCTCGCGGATTCGCTCGCTCGCGCGGGTAAGATTTTCCGCGGCGTCTTTGGTTGAGCGCATCTGAATGAGCCCGACAACGAATTTCTCGCCCATGGCCGCCATCGTATCATGACTGGCATGGGGGCCAGGCAGTCGGGGGAACGGCCCTGCCCACAGGGAATCGGTGGGGAGATGCAGGTAGCGTCGGGGAAGGGCGTGAAAACGATGAGCTCCTGGACGAACCGGAGCCGTGAGCCACGCTCAGGGGAGTGTTTTCTACAGCGCGCGCTCGATTGTGTTGTTGAGCCCGCGCGGCGCGCTGTAGACGGTCTTCGTCGAAGGCGGCGGCGCGACCAGCCGCACCACGTGTAGCAGCCGGTCCGGCTGGAACGGCTTTGCCATGCAGACCACCGCGCCCAATTGATGGCTCGCGGTGTAGTCGGCGGGTTGCGCTGCACGTGTCAGTAGAATCACCGGTACACGCTGCAGCCGCTCGTTGCGCTTGATGATCAGGCACAGATCGTGTCCGGACATGTCTGGTGCTTCGACTTCTGCGATGAACACCGCGGGGACGGAGGTGCGAAGAATGTCCAGAGCTTCCTGTGCGGTTGGCACCGTTGTGACTCGATAGCCGTCTTGTTGCAGCAGGTTGCGCATGCTTTCGGCGGTGCGCGCATCGGACTCAACAGCAAGCACCATGAGCGGCTTGGCATACGCCTGCGTCGGGTCAGTTTCTTCGGAAAAGTCTCCCGTCTTCGACGCATCCTTTGCCCGCGAGGCGGCCACCTCAAATTGCACTGCCACCGCGGATTTTCCGCCCGCTATTTCGGTCACGCGCATGACCTGCGCCGCCTGCGGCTTATTAATTGCGCCCGCGTCGGTAGAGAAGGGAAAAGTGATGTGAAGCGACTGGCCCTTCCAATAGCCCCTGCGATTGGCCATAAAGAGCAGGCCGTCGCGGGAGACGTCAGCGGTCATGCAGACTTCTTCAAAGGCGTCGTTCCCGCCGACAGCGCTAACGTGCAGCTGGGCTGAGATTTTCGCCCGACGGCGCCGGCGACGTTCGACGAAGTCCTGCTGGCGTGATTGAGGTCCCTCCGATTTCGGCTTTGTTTGCTGGACTAGAGTGCTGGATTCCATTCGTGCCGTTCCCCCCGAGAATCTTTGCGGGTTCTTCAGACCGGTGTTTGTGGCTTGCCCGCTCGTTAGAATTTAACGGATGCCGCACCCGCGTAAAATAGTACCTCAGTTACAA
>JASHRC010000009.1 GCA_030037525.1 Candidatus Acidiferrales bacterium
AGGCTACTAACCAGGCCTTCTTGACTCCTGCTGAAAACCGGCTAATAGTCGGACACACAGAGACCCTCACGGAGGACAACATGAGATTCCGGATTTCGTTGAGTCTTGTTGCTTGTCTCTTTCTCCTTCCTTGTGTCACTGCTGGTCAGTCCAGTAATCGCGTTACGATCCTGTACGACGCGTTCGGCAAATCTTCAGCCATGACGAAAGCGTGGGGATACTCCGCGCTGGTGGAGTACGGCGGTAAGCGGATTCTTTTTGACACAGGCGGGAATGCTGAGATTTTCGAACATAACGTCAAGGCGTTAGGAGTGGATCTCACCAAGCTGGACTTCGTCGTGCTCTCACACCGGCACAGCGACCACATCAGCGGCCTCAACTATCTACTGCGCGTCAATCCAACTGTGAAGATTTACGCACCTGCGGAACCGTGGGGCCCGTTCGGATGGAGTGTCCCGAATAGTTTGTATCGCAAAGACGAGTCCCTGGCCGCGAGCATGCGCTACTTCGATGGGAATCCACCCGACGCGCTCACCGCGAGCTCGCCTTGGCCCCAGGCGAACTTCGTGCGCGTAGATTCAACCACGGAGATCGCGCCAGGCGTTTTCCTTGTCGCGACCACCTCGCAGGTCACCGGGACGCTAGAACTTCGTGAGATTTCGATGGCGATTCGCGGGCCACAAGGTCTGATCATCGTGGATGGGTGCTCTCACGCGGGCGTCGAAAAGGTCCTTGAAGCTGCCACAAAAATAGATTCGCATATTCGGATTCTCTTTGGAGGGCTCCACCTTGTGGGAGCGTCGAATACCGATATTCAGAGGATAACCGCGGCATTGCACGATCAATGGAAGCTGGATTACGTTGCCGTCGGCCACTGCACAGGTGAGCCGATGTTTGCGGCGTTGCAAAAAGCCTTTGGTGATCGTTACCTGTATGCCGGCGTCGGGACGGCGGTTGAAATGCCCTGACGAAACTAGCAATTTTGTTACCCGACGTTTGCCAGGTCCCGATGCTGTAGGGCGGCGTTTCGGAGAGATCGGTCGCCCCTTGGCGACTAGGGAGGACCTACTTCGGAGAACCCCGTTTGAACGAAGCCGCCCGGCGGCAGGCGCTACGCGTGAAGTGCACGTAGCGGTGGTTCCCTAACTGCTGAGATAAATTTGGGTCACAAGGAGGTCCCTGTGACCCATCTCAGAAAAATGATGCTGGAGCAACTCCAGCGTCGTAATTACGCCGAGACTACCATAAATTCCTACCTTCGTACCGTCGAAGAGTTTTCTCGATACTTCAACTGTTCTCCCGATCGCTTAGGTCCTCGACACATTCGTGAGTATCAAGCCGAGTTGTTCCAGAAGCGGAAGTTCTCGCCCAACACGGTGGCGCAACGTCTCGCGGCTCTGCGGTTCTTCTACACCAAGACTCTCAAGAAAGCCGGGAGCATCGAAGAGACCCCCTATCCGAAAAAAACACTTCATATGCCAACGATCTTGAGCCAGGAAGAAGTTGCCCGGCTCATTGATGCGGCTCGGCCGCCCTTGCATCGCACCCTGCTAATGGCGCTCTACGCCACCGGACTCCGGCGTGCCGAACTCGCCCGCCTGAAAGTCAGCGATGTCGACAGCAAGCGCATGGTCATTCACGTCCAAGGCGGCAAAGGTCGCAGAGACCGAGATGTGTTGCTCAGCCCAAAGTTGCTTGTAAGACACGCCGCGTTCGCATCCAGGATAGCCACAGAGCCAGGCTGCCGCTCAGCCGCGAGGGCGGGCTGTAGCATTATTTCTTCGGGCATCTGATCAGCATACGAGCCAGGCACCGAACAGGAATTTCCGCCTGTTAGCCAACGATGTGCGGACGTGCGGCATCAATGCTGCTTGTGAACCAAATTGCCCGAAGAGTTGTACAGCAGGGCGTTGGTCTGTGTTAGAAAGGACAGATCACATTCAGAAGAGCTGACGGGCCGGGTTCAACCGACCTTTGAAATGGCGTCACAGAAATTTTCGAACACGCAGGAATCGGCACATTCAGCCTATGACGAGGCGGTCGAGATCTAGAGGTGGTCTCGCGGCGATTATGGCGGCCGCGCTCTTTGCGATGTTTGCGCCGAGTTTGGCGTGCGCGCAAGAAGGAGCGGCAGCAGCGGATCAGCAAGACCGGGAAGCGTTACCGTCAACACCGCTGGAGACCACCGATCCAGCCGATGCGAGTGCCGCGAAGGAGTCGCGGCAAACAGCAGCCAGCCAGAACCAAGAGGGTACGGCGGCAGCAAATCAGCAATCAGCTCCTGCTCAGCCAACGGGGGACCACAATCAAGCACAGTCCCACCGGACAAACAAGGAACAGCAAAACATCGAGCACGAAGAGAACACTGGAACGTCGAAGGATCGGCTCTTCTGGCTGTTGCCAAACTTCGAGACAATCGAAGAAGCAGATAAGGTGCCTCCGCTAACAATCGGCCAAAAGTTCGGAACCACGGCTCGCGGGCTTATCGACCCTTCGGAGTTTGGGTTGATGACGCTCGTTGCAGGGCTCGAGCAGGCGAGCGACAACATTCCTGAATACGGGCAGGGGTTTGAAGGTTACGGAAAAAGGTATATCACGGCGTATGCTGATAACGCTGTGGAGGACTTCATGGCTGATGCGATTCTGCCGTCTTTGCTGCGCCAGGATCCCCGCTATTACCAGCTGGGACACGGTGGTTTTGCTCGCCGCATGTTTCATGCATTTAGCAGGCTGTTCATCACGCGAACGGACTCTGGGACGGAGCAGTTCAACTATTCAGAAGTTCTCGGCGCGGGAATAGCGGCTGCGATTTCCGATTACGGCTACCACCCAGCATCAGATCAGAGCGTTGGGAATGTGGCTGGCGTGTGGGGCACGCAGATGGGATGGGATTTGACCACCTACATGCTTAAGGAGTTTTGGCCCGACCTTCGCAAGCAGTATGAACGGCATCACGCCGCTCACATCCAGCAGCAGTAGTCCCGTAAATCGCACTGCTTCTCTCCCGTCTCTCTGATTTGCTGCAATCCTTTCCATGAGAACTGGCAGAGGGAGGGATCGTTCGCGTGCCGCTGAGAGAAACGTTCTGGGCTGACCGTTATGGCGAGCTCACGGATCGGTTTGGAATCCCCTGGGCCATCAACTGTACGAAATCGGAATAGTTAGGGCTCGCAGTCTCTACCCGGTCAATCACCCCGGAGCATACGACGGTCGCCGTGCAACTCGGAACCGGGGCGCTTCATTTCAGGCCTATCGCTAAGGGATGCTTTGGCTGGTATAGGCCAACCGCGCCACCACCGGGAAGCCGCATCTTGGTGATCGAACCCCATCGTGCCTCCTGAACTTCAGAACACTTAACACCTTTCTTGGCAAGGGAAGCCATCTCCGCTTTCAGGTCGTCGCAAATGAAATACAGCTCGTGGGCGCCATTCTCATTGGACGGATGGAATGCGGCTTCTGCTGGCGGCAGGGCAAAGACCAGCCAGCCATGGCCCACATCGACGGATTTGAAGCCGAGAACGTCGCGGAAAAATGCACGGTCCGCCTCGGCGTTCTTGGTGTAGACAACTACATGAGCCGCTGAAATCATTCTATCCCTCCGAAAGTCCCGGTGCTTTGTTTTCACCCGACACGCAGCGCGATGGGGGCCCGAGTCGCAGGCAAGCGTGAAGTGATCCGGCCAGATTGTCAATTTCTGCTTGCTGACGATGCGGCCATGAAACGAAGAGTCACTTGGCCAGGCATTCGTCAAGGTGTGCGAGCACTTTTGGCCAGGCTTCTTCGTGTCGCTTCTTGGACTGGCCATCCAGGAAGCCCGCGTGTGTGAGTCGGAGCAGTGTACCGCCATCGCTAGGTAAAAGTTCGACTGTCACCACCGTTTCAGCGCCTTTGGTTGCTTGGGTAAGCCAAGTTAGCTCCAGATGGCGACCGCGATCCAAGACAAGGAACCGCCCGTAGTGAGGATGCCGTTCACTTTCAAAGTGGGTTTCGAAAAAGAATGGGCTGTTGACTTCGCCCTTCATTACGACGGTACCTGGGGCCGCAAACCAGCGATCGAACCCCTCCGTCCAAGCTCGGAATAGTGCGTCGGGCGACGCCCGCATCTTCCGCTCGCACGTCAAGCGAAACGGCCTTGACGAGAGATCTGGCCTTACAACAACGTTCATAACGTCCTTGTCTGAACCGAAGTTATGTCGGATTACTCTAGCACCGAAAGACGGCTCAATGCGGAGTGGATGACGGACCCGCCGGAAGGCAACCGAACCGATGATCAGTTTTGGTCGGACGACCGGAAACGAAGTGATTCGGAAACAGCGCTGGCGGTTACCCGGTGAAGCGGCACGCAAGAACCCTTACATCAGAAAAACCTCAGATCAGCCACCATCCAGGTAGCCCCTGTAACCAGGAAAGTCAGGCCGAATTCGGACCAGTCGAAATGCGCCTCTGGGTGAGCGATCAAGCGCGGAATCCAAACCATCACGCAAAACAGTGCCAGCATGAGCGTCATCAGACGCATCGCAAGCCGTGCCTGGCGATTGATGAGGATGGCCATCGCCGCGAGGGCAAACGCGATCGTCGTGAGGATCGCCCAAAACATCTGGTTGGGTGGAATCCATTGGGGAACCAGCTCAGCTGTCTCACGAGGAAGGAGTATCTGACCCAGCGCAAACGAAATCGCACAGACGCCCAGTCCAAGGCGCGCCAGCCGGCCGAACGCCACTGCCCTTGCTGCATTCGCCTCAGTCGCAGCGTACAGCGCCATCGCGCCGCAGAGTAAGGAAAAGAACAGGAAGAAGCTCCCCCCGTATCGCTCATAGGTGCTCGATGCGGCAATGATGTCGGGGATGCAGGCCAGCGAGAAAAGCAAATAGACGACGGCGAGGACGATCGAAGCCAAGCGCGCGATCCGCGGGTGCTGCATCCCAATCCCACCAGCAATTTGAGCGGTCATGAGACCCCCGCCGATGATCGTGCCAAAAGGCAACCTCCAGATCTGTCGCAGGTTTTGCCAGGTGTCAGAGTCGTACCACATCAATGCGATGACGCCGAACAGTACCGCCGACGCGCCAAACACGATCCGCCCGTAGAACGCCGTTTTCATACAGAAAAAGTAACGCTGTCCTTGCTTCGCGGGCCTGTGACACAAGCCACGTGGACGAATTCGATTGTCTCTCGATCGGCTGCCAGGGCACTAAGTCTGGATCGAGTCCCTCAGCCGCCCGCCAGTATAATCTCACGAACCTTCACGTAGGTGCTGCAACGCGCGTCGGCGGAAAGAAGCGATTTGTTGTGCGGCAAGGCGCCGGGTCCACCGAAGGGATGTTTGGCGTACCAGGCAGCAAAAGTTTTCGGTTGGGCGAGGGGAGCCAGAGCGCTAGGAATCAGAAGGAGGAAACAATGCAGAAGCGCAAACTTGGAAAAAGCAATCTGGAAGTATCGGCCATTGGACTTGGCTGTATGGGCATGAGCTTTGGCTACGGCCCGGCCGTGGACAAGCAGGACGGCATCTCACTTATCCGGGCCGCAGTCGAGCGCGGCGCTACGTTCTTCGATACCGCGGAGGTCTACGGTCCATTCACCAATGAAGAACTCGTCGGTGAAGCGCTCGCGCCATTTCGTAAGGATGTCGTGATCGCCACGAAGTTCGGTTTCAAAATTGAGAACGGAAAGCAGGCGGGGCTGGACAGCCGTCCAGCGCACATTCAGCAGGTTGCCGACGCCTCGCTCAAGCGTCTCAAGACCGACGTGATTGACCTGTTCTATCAACATCGCGTCGATCCGAACGTGCCGATCGAAGACGTTGCCGGCGCCGTGAAAGACCTGATTCAGCAGGGAAAGGTCCGGTGCTTCGGGCTTTCGGAAGCGGGCGCGCAAACGATCCGGCGGGCACACAAAGTGCAGCCCGTGGCGGCGCTGCAAAGCGAATACTCGCTCTGGTGGAGAGAACCCGAGAAGGAAATCATCCCGACGCTCGAAGAGCTCGGCATCGGCTTGGTGCCCTTCAGCCCACTCGGTAAGGGGTTCCTCACGGGAGCCATCAACAAAGACACGCAGTTCGACAAGACGGACTTCCGCAATGTCGTGCCTCGCTTCTCGGCGGAGAATCGCGAAGCGAATCAGACGTTGGTCGCTTTGATTGGCCAGTTCGCGCAACAGAGAAAGACGACGTCTGCCCAGATCGCGCTCGCCTGGCTGCTTGCCCAAAAACCGTGGATCGTTCCCATTCCCGGTACAACCAAACTGCAGCGACTGGAGGAAAATCTCGGAGCGGTCAACGTCGAACTTTCTCCCGGCGACCTCCGCGAACTGAGTGCGGCGGCCTCAAAGATCCCCGTGCAAGGTGCTCGATACCCCGAAGAGCTGCAGCGGTTGGTCGGCCGCTAAAGCGAGGCGCATCCTGGTCTAGCCGGTGTTAGCCCGCAGGGGTTTCGACCTCCCCAGAGGAATCCGCCGGGGTCCTGGCACAGATTTGGTCGAAGAATTGCTAGATTTCAACGTCGATGGCCAGGCACTCTCTCGTTTTACGATTAAAAGGGAGGCGGCAACAGCTTAAACACGTGACATAGGGTCGGAGGGGGTGCAAACAGGTGTCTCCTGTTGTAGTCATTGCCTGGTGCGCCTGGTGTCCAGATCGGTGACAGTCATAGCGATGCGAACCTGGGGAAGTCGAACCATGAAATTTACAAGTGCTGCTATACTCGCGGCCCTGCTCCTGTTCCTCAGTTTTCCTGCCTTCGGCAGCCGCACCCACAGAACCACGCGGGCCCACTACCACCATAGCCACCGCGCCTATTCGCACGGCGGCAGTCATTTGCGGCGCGGGGCCAGAGCTCACTACAAGCGAAGTCACCACAAGATCTAAAGGCATGCCTTAGAGCGCCAACCGTCCGCTCTATGTCCTTCAAAGCAAAAGCGGGATGATACCGTTTGCCTTCCCGAGCTCAACGGTAGCCTTCCATCGGGAGTATACTGTCGCGGGGACTTGCTCGTGTGGTGAACCGGCGTCAAACTGCGCGAAGGCTTCTAATCCTTCCTCCGGTTCGGGTGTCTCTGGGAGACTTCAGACAGGAGCTGTTGTTTGATTTGAGTGAAGGGGGCCTTTCGGTTTACGGCCGACTAGCTTCTCTTGGCCGGAGGAATTTTCCAGTCCAGTTCCGCCTTCCCGGAGAAGAAACTCCGATCACCACTCGCGGTGAAGTTGCCTGGACTGCGAGGAATCGCACGGGCGTGAGGTTCGTTGATTTGCCAGAGGCGTCCCGCTTGCAGCTCAATTATTGGATGGCAACGAAACTTCCTGCTGCGCCGCCCTACCCGGCGAAAATCAGCTGGCGTTGGCGCATTCGCCGATCGAGCCTAACCAATCCAGTAGCGGTGTGGAGGGCAAACTATCTGGGAAAAGCGGCTCTCATCCTTCCGATTGTGGCGAGCGTCGTTTTGATCGGTTTGGCATGGAGTCACGCTCGTTTGAAATCGGCACAGGAGCAGAAGAACCAGGCGGAAAACGCAAGCGCTGCGGTTTCGGAGCCTACCACAGAGGACCATGTGCCCTCCGGCCAGGCTTCCGCCGGCACGAGCGAGGCTCGGAATGGCGTCTCTCCCACAACGACTTCCAATTCGGTGCTCACCCGCGGATTTGTGCTGCAGGTCGCCGCGCTCAGACGGGAGCGCAACGCCGATGATCTGTCGAGTTCCCTCAAGAAGAAAGGCTTCCCGGTCATCGTGTCCACGGGTCCGACCGACGCGCTCTACCGGGTTGTGGTAGGCCCCTACCCGGATGTTTCCAGTGCGATTCGCGTAAGAAACCAACTGAAGGCCCAGGATGTCGACGGCTTTGTTAGGCCCTGGGCGGCCCAGTAGAACCCTAATTCCCGACACTCGACAATTTCAGCGGATTGCGGGCGGCGACGGAAACCGGACCATTCTCGCTGAGCAGTTTCTGGGTCGCATGGGGCAGGCTGTTGAGACTGTCGAGATATGCGGCAACCCCGTTGTAGAGGCCCTCGGCGACGCGCTGGCGCTGGCTGTTCTGCAGCAGCAAGCTCTCGTCTTTTGCGTTGCTGAGGAAGGAAATCTCCGACAGGACAGCGGGCATATTCGCGCCGGTCAAAACGACGAAGGGCGCCTGTTTCACGCCCCGATTCGTCTCGCTCCGACTGACGATCTCGAGGCGTCCGGCCAGCGCGTTTTGCAGGTCGCTCGCCAACTGCCTTGAGTCCGAGATTTTCTCGTTGCGCGTGATCTTCTCAATCAGGTCCGGAAGATCGTGCAGCGAGGATTGGCCGAGCGCATTTTCGCGCGTCGCGAGTTTCATCGCTTCCGGCGAGGCTGCCAGGCTCAAGTAGTATGTTTCGACACCGCGCGCTTCGGCGCTGTCGCTGGAATTCGCGTGAATCGAGATGAATAGGTCCGCGCGAGCACCGTTGGCGATGGCCGTCCGCTGCTCGAGGGGAACGTAGGTATCCTCCTTGCGCGTGTAGATGACTTCGGCACCGGCAATATTTTGCTCGATCAATTTGCCCAATCGCAGGGCCACATCGAGACAAACGTTCTTTTCAACCAGACCGTGCGGTCCCATGGCGCCCGTGTCGGACCCTCCGTGCCCCGGGTCGATAGCGATGCGGCTGATCTTGAGGCCCAATTCCCGGCTCAGGGTGGGGCCTGGGAGGCCGACGCTGGCGTCCCAGGAGTCATGGGGCGTGGTGGGTGGTTGCGAGTCCGCGTTCCCCTTGCCATTCGCTCGCGCGTGAACATCGATTACCAGGCGGAGGGGATCGGAAAGCATTTGCGCCGAATAAGCCTTCGCACCACCTGCATCCAGAACCAAACGAACTACATCGTCTGTGTTTTGCGCGGCTCGAACCCATTTCACCAGCCCGGTTTCGAGCGGAACGGTCTTCTGCCCGACCGACGGGTTCAACCGCGCGTTGTGCAGATCGAAATAGATCCGCTCCGGACCGCTGATGCGCGCCGAATTGTACTGGACCGCACCATCCAGCAGGACCACCACCCGCGCATCGTCCTCCGTGCTCGACACTTGAATCGAGTTCACATTGACCATGCCTGACTGGCTGGGACGCGGAGTGACCGAGCGGCTGGTGTCGGCCTCCCCGATGCCCTGCGTTTGGAGGCGATAATCCACATCCTCGGTTCGCGGAAGTTCTGCTGACTTCGCTCCCCGGTCGCCCACCGCGATGCCGCGAGCCTGAGCGTTTTCTGGCGATCGGGCCTGCGCGCGGCGGTCGATCATCCTGTTTGCAAGCTTCGGCAGACCCATGGCGGCCAGCAACGCAGCCACAAAAATACCGGACCAAAGATGCCAGCTGCGCGAACGGACGACCGTCGACGGTTTCTCGTCGGGTGGCTTCGCCGCAGAAAGGGCAACCGCCTCCGCAGTTATGCTTTCGCCGATTGGCGCTGGAAAATCGGTTCGAACGCCAAGCTCCAGCTTTCGATCCGCTCTCTCGACGATTTCAGCCGACACCATGCGCTGCCCATCGGCGTGAGCCTCCATTAAAGCTCGGTAGCAGATTCGATTGATGTTTCGCGGAATTCCTTGGCTTTTCCGAGCAATCAGCTCGAACGCCTGCGGCGCAAAAATCCCCTCCCCGCTCGAGCCCGCCACTTTCAGCCGATGCCGAATGTAACCGGCCGTCTCCTCGCGGGAAAATGGCGTCAGATGCTTGACGACCGTGAGGCGCTGCAGCAGTTGCGCAAGCTGCTTTTGTTTGAGTTTCTCTCCGAGCTGCGGCTGCCCGGCCAGAACGATTTGCAGCAGCTTGGTGTGGGCAGTCTCGAAGTTTGAAAGCAAGCGGATCGTTTCAAGCACGGTTTCATCCAGGTTCTGTGCCTCATCGACGATCAGGACGAATCGCCTGCCCGCCAGCATCTCCGCAAACAGGATTTCATTCAGCTTATTGTGCATGGGCACCAGTCCCATGCCCGTGGAATCGATTCCCAGCTCGCTCAGCACGTATTGAAAGAATTCGCGGGAGCTGCACTGTGTCTGGAACAGGAAGGCGGTGCGTGCTTTGTCGCGCAGTGCTTCCAGGACCTGATAAAGCAGCGTGGTCTTGCCCATGCCGGGCTCCGCCACAAGCGCAAGAAAACCGCATCCGCTCTGGATCCCCTCCGTGAGGGCGTCGAGCGCTTCGCAGTGCGTCTGGCTTGGATACAGGTAGGCAGGGTCCGGTGTGACCCCAAACGGCTGACTGTGCAGATCGAAAAAATCAAGAAACATCAGCGCGACCTCCCCCTGGCAACGCACCGTCTCGGGCGCTTCTCGCTCGAGTTCCCGCTAAGAACTTCTAGCCACACAGGTTTCGGCGCTCGGTAGGCCGTGGGGAATGATTGGGTGTCTTAGCCCGAGTTTCGCCTCGTATTCCCGGCCCGCACAATACTACTTCGGCCCAGCGGGCGAAGCAACGCTCGCGGAACTCTAGCTCAGCGAAATAGGCACGGCGGGACTTACCATCTGCCAGTGTAGTAGCCCGGGCCGACGCGCAGGTGATGGTGCCAGCTTAACGGAAAAGCCCAGGAGACCAGCATCCCCAGGATCACCTGCCCCAAAACCAGCGGGATGACGTTCCGAACGCGGCCGAACATCCAGGCCATCGCCGCGCCACCTAGGAAGGTGAGCGGCACAAGCACGGGATTCGGCCAGTGGCAGGCCGCAAAAATCAGCCCGGTGAAGCTCGCGGCCGCCCATTTGTTCGGCACGAGCGACAGCATTCGGTTGTGCAGCAAGGAATTGAGCGCAACCTGCTGCAGCACGCAAAAGGCGAAGTAGCCCTCTAGCCTGCGCCAAGAAATCTGGTTCCCCGCCACAGCATGCAAGGGGGCTTTCAGCGCGAGGCCGATCACGACAAGCCCTGCGGCCATTACACCGAAGATGACGAGCGCCTGCCTGGTTGCCGCGCCGAGATTATCGGCGCGCCATCCGAGCGTTTTCGGCGTATCCCGATGCAAGAGAAAACTCGCTGCGAGCCAGGCGACGAAGAAGATCCAGGTCCATCGCGCCGTGAATTGCAGTTGCCAGATGAACCAGAGAATGAAGGTTGGCAAGAGAACGATATCGGCAAAAAACAGCCAGATCCTTGCGGGCGAGTTCACAACACAAGCTTACAGCGTTTGGCGGATCCGGTGGAATCGAGGACTAGCGAAGCTGGGCGAAATCCTCGGTAATGTAAAGCATTCCGTCGGACGCTTTGGCGATCCCCACCCCGACGCGTGTGTAGTCCGGATTGAGGATGTTCCAGCGGTGGTTTCGCTCGAATTTGGGCTCGTCCATGAAGATCGATTCGGCCTGGGTGACAGTCTGGCAATTTGCGATGTTTTCGCCGACCCGAGTCCATAGGATGCCGGCCGCCGAGAGCCGCTCCGCAGGCAATTCGCCATCGGCGGATCGGTGGCTGAAGTATCCGTTGCGGGCCATTTCTTCCGAGTGTGCTCGGGCCACCGCGGCAAGCCGCTCGTCCCACAGAAGAGGACGCGCGCGGCCACGGGTTTCACCGAAGTACTCCCGGGCATTCCTGTCCTGGTTGATGAGGTCCAGGGTCCGCTTCTCAAGCGTCCCGCGCAGATACAGAAAGTCGGGTTGTCCGGCTAAGCCTTGTGAACTCGCTAGGTTGGCGAACATCGCGCCCAAAACCAGGGACCCGGAAATCACAGCTCCAAGCCGGGTGAGGCCCAGCCACCGACTGGTTGGCCAAGTAGGCGAATGCTTGTGGTCCACGCTGCGAAGTTATTCCGGAAACGGGTCCGGGAGTATGGGCCGAAGGTACGGATTTGGTCTTAGTACGTACGGCCAAGCGAAAGGTCGTGGTCGCTATGCAATTGCCTGAGGGATGGCTTTCTTCCATTTGCCTTGGGCCTTGAGGATCAGCTCGACCACTTCGCGGATGGCGCCTTCGCCTCCCCGCGCGCTCGTGATGTAATGCGCAGCACGTTTGGTTTCGTAGGTGGCGTCGGCCACAGCAACGGCGAGCCCGGCACGCTCGAGGATCGGGACATCGGGCAAGTCATCGCCCACATAGGCCACTTCGTGATCACTCACTCCTGCCCGTACCAGAATGGCCCGATAGGCCTCGAGCTTCTTCGCTTGGCCCTGAACCACGAATTCCATCGATGCTTCGCGAGCGCGCCGCGCCGTGGCAGGCGAGTCACGCCCGGTAATCAAGCCGGTGCGGATTCCCATGATGGCGGCCAGCTTGATGCCTGCGCCGTCATGGGCATTGAAAATCTTCATTTCTGCGACGCTGCCGTCGGGGAAGGCCTGCAGGCAGACGTAACGCGGCGTCATGGTGCCGTCGACATCCATGAGCAGGACGCGAATGGGCTTGGCGCGTCGCAGGACCGCCGAAGGGAACTTAATTTCGCGCGTGGACATTTTCTGAAGGAGCAGTCCTTGGGCGCCCGCCGCCTTTGTGCTGCATCGCCCGCCAGCCGGCCCCCGACCATCGCCACCCGGCAGCGTGCCCAAGAGAACCTCGACCCCGGCCAAGGCGCCCAAGGGCCGCAGCATCGGGGAAGCGAGCTCCGGCAGTCGGGCCACTCGACCGGCGCGACAAGCGCGCTTGTCGCGAGTCCAGAGTAGCCACAGAGCCTCTCATCGTCGAATCAGAATAACTGAAGGGTCCAGAGATCGTGCAGGTGAACGACGCCTTCCAGGCGTCCCGCGGCATCGACGACCAGCACGGAGGTAATTTTCCTTTCTTCCATCAGGCGCAAGGCCGAAGCCGCGAGCTCGGTGCGCGGCATGGTTACCGGATTGTTTGTCATGCAATCCGAGGCCGCCAGGTTGAGAACATTTTCCTTGCGCCGCTGCATGACGCGGCGAAGGTCCCCGTCGGTGATGATGCCCAGAAGCTTTCCATCCGGCTCGGTCACGGCGGTCAGGCCCAGACCTTTGCGGCTCATCTCGTAAATGACCTCGGGCATTTTCGTATTGGGCAGCACGCGCGGCAAATGGTCTCCCCTGTGCATCAGCGATTCGAGCCGACGCAGTTTCTTGCCAAGCCGCCCGCCCGGGTGAAGCGCCGCGAAATCCTCTTCCCTGAATCCGCGACGATCGTGAACGGCAATCGCCAAAGCGTCGCCCATGGCGAGAGCGGCGGCGGTCGAAGCAGTCGGCGCGAGATTGAGAGAGCAGGCTTCTTCTCTTACAGCGATATCGAGCACCACATCACTTGCACCCGCCAGAGTCGAGCCCGGCTGGGAAGTCAGCGCCACGATTTGAACACCGATGCGCCGCGCCGGTTCGATCAGCTCAATCATCTCCTCGGTTTCGCCACTCGAGGAGATCGCCAGAAGCACATCGCCGGCGGCCATCACACCCAGATCGCCATGCAGCGCATCGGCGGCGTGCAGAAAAAGCGACGGTGTGCCGGTGCTGGCCAGAGTTGCCGCGATCTTGCGTCCTATGAGACCTGATTTTCCGAGACCCGTGACGACTACGCGGCCTTTGCAATCGTGCAGAAGATCGACGGCCCTTTCAAAGTTTTTGTCCAGCCGCTCGATCAAGCCGGCGATGGCCTCCGCCTCGATACGCAGAACCCGCTGAGCGATAGCCAGGGTGCTGTTGTTCGATGTGCTCGTCGAACTCATCGCGCCCGCCATTTCCGCCGCTCGACCCTGCCGCGGGGGGCCGTCGCCGTTGCTGCACGCGCTGCGACCTGCGGCGAGGCAGACGTGGACAGATCCCATTGGCGCGCCAGTGCCGAAAGCCGTACGATTTTCTCGAGCAGCGGGCCGAGCTCGTCCAGCCGAAGTGCGTTGCTGCCGTCAGAAAGCGCTCGGGCGGGGTTGTCGTGCACTTCCAAAAAGATCCCGTCGACACCGATCGCGGCGCCGGCGCGGGCCAGCGGCTCGATGAACTCGGGCTCGCCGCCGCTCGACTTCCCTTCTCCGGCGGGCAACTGAACCGAGTGCGTCACGTCGAAAACGACCGGATAGCCGAGCCTGCGCATGATGGGGAACGAGCGCATGTCCACGACGAGGTTTTGATAGCCGAACGAGGTACCCCGCTCAGTGAGGAGGATTTTCTCGTTGCCCGTCGCCGCGACTTTTTCGACCGCGTTCGCGATTTCGGCGGGCGAGAGGAATTGGCCTTTCTTGATGTTGACCGCACGACCCGAGCGGCCCGCAGCTACCAGCAGATCGGTCTGCCTTGAGAGAAACGCGGGAATTTGCAGCACATCGCAGACCTCGGCCGCAAACGCCACGTGCGAAACCTCGTGCACGTCGGTGAGAATCGGCAGCCCGGTGCGTTTCTTGATCTTGGCCAAGGTGCGAAGCCCGTCTTCCAGGCCCGGCCCGCGATAGGAGGAGATCGAAGAGCGATTGGCCTTGTCGTAGGAGGCTTTGAAAACCAACGGCACGTCCAGCGATCGCGTGATCTGATCGATTCGTTCGGCCATCATCATGGCGTGCCCTTCGCTTTCAATGACGCACGGACCCGCAATCAAGAACAGCGGCGCTCGCCCGCCGATGCGGATTTTTCCGACCTGAAAGCTTCGGGATGGGTCCATGATGTGCCTGGCTCGGAACCGCACCAGGTCCTCAGGTCCTAGAGACCGAGGTCAGGCTGGCCCCGAGCTTTCTGGCACATCAGCGTATGCGGCTTCGACCTGGTTTTCAATGCGGAAAATAAATTTGATGACACGCGGCACTTCCGAATCGTTTTGACCATTCGAAAAGCGCCAGCTGCTGATTCCCTTCGAGGCATTTCCAATCACACGCGGCGGGTGAATAAGGGCTGAACCCTCGCGATTCTCTGCTCACGGCTTACCGAGTGCGCCGCTAATTGAAGGGGAGGCGCAAGGGCCGAGGGATGAAGCGGAAAACCGATTTGAAGAACTCGACGGCTTGCACGTCGCGGTGAATGGGACTCAACATGAATTGCCCCGAGGCGACACCGCCGAGCGAATAGAAACCAATGGCCACTCCGCCGACTGCGGAGTAACCCACCGCGATGCCTCCAAAAGCAAACGCGCCGAGAGCAATTCCTGCCACCGTGAAGGCACCCAGGCTGATCCCTCCAAGAGCGATGATCCCGATGGCGATGCCCCCGATCGAAACCAGGCCGCGCGCAACGCCTCCGATGGCGATCACACCCGTCGCGATATCGCCGATCGCTACGATACCTCGGGCATGCCCGTTCATTTCGGTGCGCGCCGCGTCCGGACCAATGGCGACACTGATAAGGGGTTCTTCCATATAAGCCGTGCGGGACTGCCAGCGCATAGGGGGACTCCTTGTCGAGTACTAGTGTATGCCGTCGCTCGGTCGGGCGTGAGAAATTCGATCGGCCAGCGACGAATCCGTTACGGTCATCCCTGCGGCTGATTTTTGTACGCCACGGCTGGGGTTCCTCGGCTTGCCTGCGCCAGAGAGAATTTTGCTATCGTCTCGGGGTGAGCCTGTGCTATTCCCTGCTGCATGTACTGGAGAAGGCCATGATGGAGAGTTTTCCGAAGGAACTACGCGAGTACACAGACATAACCGCCATCACGCAGCTCGTCCTGCGCGAGCGGGAAAGCCGCGACTCGGGACGCTGGGACACCATGCGGGAGTGCTTCTGGCCTGATTCGCTCGTGCGCGTGAGCTGGTTTCGGGGCAGCGGGCCGGACTTCGTCACGGGATCAATCGATATGGCCAAGCGGGGCGTCCTGGCCAAGCACAGGCTCGCGCCGATCTTGGTGTGGCTCGCCGATGACCGCGCTGTGTCGAGCCTCGGAGCAATCATCGATCTGCCCGTCAAGCTGAAGGGTGTCGAGGCCACCCTTTCAAGCCACGCCCGATTCATCTATCGCGCGGAGAGGCGCAACGGCAAATGGGGTTTGTTCGGCTTCGACGCAATTTACATGCACGACGAATTGACACCAGCCCTACCCGGGCAGACCATCCGGATCGAGCCCGATGAGGTGAAGGAGTTCCGGCCATCGTACCGGCTGCTTTCCTATTACTTGAAAAGCTCGGGGTACACAATCGACTCGCGACTCCCAGGAGATGACCGGCTCGATTTAGTCGATGCGCTCAATCGCGAACTTTTTTCCTGGGCAGGCTTGAATGTACCCAGATAGCTTTGATTGAGAGAAACCCTTGGTCTGGCGAAAGTAAATATATTTTCCTTCGAGAGTGGCCAATAATAACTGGCTTGTTTTCAACATTAAGGGCCATATGGAAACTCATAGCGCAGAATCGAGTAACTTTTGCATGGGCTGTGGCATCATATCGGTTATGGCACAAAAGCGCAAAGGGACTGGGCGATTGGTCCCGGTACGGCCGACTGGGCTCGAGTACCGAGTGAAATACGGAATCCATCTGATGGAAGAACCCCGCAAGCATGGCCGAGGCATCGGGCCGGCTCGGTGGGAACGCTGCTCGGTACGTTCCGAGCACGCGCACCGCATCCCCAAGGGCGATTATTTTCTCCATGCCGACGAAGGGGGAGTATTTCAGCTGAAGTTTACCGGCAACTCCTGGCAATACTTGGCGTTGACGGCTGCCGCCTGAGTCCATCTCGGTCTCACCTGACCAGGCGTATCTCTAGTCGAAGAAGCTGCGCAGGGCGGTCTGCTCGTCCGGGAAGTCTGTCAAGATCGCATGCAGGTTCACCAGGCGCAGGACTTCGGCCACCCGCGGGCTGAGTTCGACCGCCCTTAGCTGCGCGGAAAGCTTCTGGGCTGTGTAAAGCGCGCGCACCAACTGCCCCACCCCGGAGCTGTCCAAATAAGTCACATCACGGAAGTTGAGCAAAAGCTTCCTCCTGCCGTCTTGCATCAAATCCAGCAACATTTCGTGAACCGCCTCGCCCTCGATCAAAGTAAAGCGGCCGCGAACATCGACGACCGTAACGTCTCCAAACTGGCGCGTGCTGGCACTGAAACCCAACGCAGCCCTCCCGAAAGGCGCTGATTTTAACTTAGATGAACGGCAATCGTCATGCAGCGCGCCGAGCTTCCCAACGTCTCAAGCAGCGATGACAGTTGGCGCAGCGGCCTTCAAAGGGCTATGATGGCACCGCTTTGCGCCTCGCGCGGTCATGCGAAGGCTCTAGGTCTGGGGGAGCAATGAAGGCCATCAACGAATACACCATCACCGATGCGGCGACCGAGCAGATGGCGGGAACGCCGAATCCCCGCCTGCGCGAGATCATGGATTCGCTGGTGCGGCATCTGCACTCCTTCGCGCGAGAAGTGGGCCTGACGCCGGAGGAATGGCTGGAAGGGGTCCGTTTTCTCACTGCTGTCGGGCAGAAATGCACCGCGTACCGACAGGAATTTATTTTGCTTTCCGATACGCTGGGGCTGAGCGCTTTGGTAAACGCGCTGCACGACAAACGCGCCAGGGGAGCCGCGACGAAGTCGAGCCTGCTCGGGCCATTCTATCGGCAGGATGCGCCGATGATGAAATTGGGCGACTCGATCATTTCGACGAGCGAGGGCACGGAAGTCGTCTTCTACGGGACCGTGATCGATTCGGCAGGGCGCGGGATCCCCAACGCACTGGTGCAAGTTTGGGAACCCGATGAAACCGGCAATTACGATCTACAGAAGCACGATCCCTCGGTGATGGACCTTCGGGGCCGCTTTCACGCGGATGCGGAAGGGCGATACTATTTTCGCGGCGTTTGCCCAACCGGATACATGATCCCGATGGATGGACCAGTGGGCGACATGATTCGTGCACAAAGGCGGCACGGCTATCGTCCCGCGCACATTCATTTTGTAATCGGCGCGCCCGGATATCGCGAGCTCGTCACGGCGCTCTATGTAGCCGGAGACCCGCACATCGATTCGGACACCGTGTTTGGCGTCGATGAATCGTTGATCGTTCGACTGAATCGGACCGACCAGGAGTCGCCACTCCCGGATTTGCCAAGCATTCATTATGATTTTCAACTTGCGGGGGCAAGTGACGCCATGTCCGGACGCGTGGGGGCGGATCCTTCGCAGCTCACGGGCAGGGTCGGGGCATAGGCCTGCTACGGCCGACCACGCGAGCGGGCGGCGGGGCGACCGGCGAGTTCGTTGCGAACGACTTTGGCCCCTGCGACCAGGGACTTCATCTTTCCGAAGGCAACTTCCCCAGGCAGATACTTCATGCCGCAGTCCGGCGCAGCGATCAACCGTTCGGGGTTGACGTATGGGAGGGCGCGGCGAATGCGCGCTGCCACTGTCTCGGCGGTTTCGACTTCGTGCCGCGATAAATCGAGGACGCCCAGAATGATCGCCTTGCTCGGAAGTTTCGCGAGCACGGCACAGTCGAGCGCGGACTGCGCCGTCTCAATCGAGATCTGGTCGACCGGCGAATCTTCCAGTTCCTCCAAAAACGAATAGGCCGCCGGACGGCCCGGGACGAGCGCGGCATACCCGAAGCAAATGTGCAGCGCGGTTGTGCCGGTGACCCCTTGGAGAGCGCGGCGGACCGCAGCAAGGCCGAAGCGGCGCGCTTTCTCCGGATGCGCTTCCATCCAGGGCTCGTCGATCTGCACGATGTCGGCGCCGGCGGCAAATAGGTCTTTGATCTCCTCGTTGACGGCGGCTGCGTAGTCGAGAGCCATCTCCTCGTCGGTGGCGTAGTAGTCATTGAGCGCCTGCTGAGACATGGTAAAGGGACCGGGCAGGGTGATCTTGACCGCCCGATCCGTATTTGCGCGCAGGAACTCGAGGTCCCGTACTTCCACCGGATGTTTTCTGCGAATTTTCCCCACCACGCGCGGCACGGGAATGGAATGGCCCGTGCGGCTCGTGACCTTGCCCGGATGATCAAGGTCGAGGCCGTCGAGGGCGGTGGCAAAGCGATTGGAATAGCTCTCGCGACGTATTTCGCCGTCGGTGAGGATGTCCAGGCCGGCTCGCTCCTGCTGGCAAATGGCCAACCGTGTGGCGTCATTCTGCGCCTGTTCGAGAAATTCAGGGGGGATGCGCCACAGCTCCTCGGCGCGCACGCGCGGCGGCATGCGATGAGAGAGCTTTTGGCGGTCGATCAGCCACTCCGGCTGCGGGAGCGAACCCACCAGCGATGTGGGAATCAGGTTCATGGACCTCAAAAATGTAATTGGCGCCGGGTCTTGTCAAGTGCAATCCGATTCCCGAGCCAGCCGGAACTGACGGCATCTGGCAATGCCAGGGACGTGGAGAAAGAAAAAGAAGCAATCAGGAGGGGGCGGCCGAGGTACGGGGAGGCTGCGCGGCAGCGTCGGCGGTGTGCGTGGTGACTTCCCGCGCGTGGACATTCGAGGCCCTCGCCAGGCGTTTCTGGCTATTTTCCAAGCTGGCAGCAATGAACGCCGTGAAAAGCGGATGCGGAGTGAGCGGCCGGGATTTGAACTCGGGATGGAACTGGCAGCCCAAGAACCACGGATGATCGGGCACTTCGATAATTTCGACGTACACGCCATCGGGCGTACGGCCGGTGATGCGGAAACCGGCGCCGGTGAGGATTCCTTCGTAATCGCAATTGAACTCGTAGCGATGGCGGTGCCGTTCGGAAATTTCCAGGGTTCCGTAGGCTTTCGCAGCGAACGAATTAGGCTCGATCTTGCAGGGCCAAGCACCCAGGCGCATGGTGCCGCCCATTTCATCGACTCCGAGCAGTTCGCGCAATTTGTAAATTACGCGGTTGGGTGTCGCAGGATCGAATTCCGTGCTATCGGCGCGATCGAGCTTCGTCACCTGTCGGGCGTATTCGATCGTGGCGCACTGCATCCCCAGGCAGATGCCGAAGAACGGGACTTTCTTCTCGCGGGCGTAGGTGATCGCGTGAATCATTCCCTGAATGCCGCGCTTGCCGAAGCCGCCGGGAACCAGGATACCGTCCACCTGGCGCAATAGACTTTCCGCTTCCGCAGGCGAGCCGATGTCCTCCGCCTCAATCCATTCGATAACCACGCGCTGCCGGTTGGCCAGCCCACCATGGACGAGCGCCTCGCGCAAGCTCTTGTACGCGTCTTCGAGCTGCACGTACTTGCCGACCACGCCGATGCGCACTTCTCCCTGCGGATGCTCGAGATTATCGAGCATGGCAAGCCAACGGCTCAAATCGCGCGGCGGCGCTTCGAAGCGCAAGAGATTGAGCAGCTGCTCGTCCAGCCCCTCCCCTGCAAACGAGATAGGAACTTCATAGATATTGCTCACGTCCGGGGCGGAAACGACCCGCTCGGGCGCCACGTTGCAGAAGAGCGCAATTTTCGTTTTCAGGTCAGCGCCGAGTAGCCGATCGCTGCGGCAGATCAAGACATCGGGTTGAATGCCGATGCTGAGCAGTTCCTTGACGCTGTGCTGCGTCGGCTTGGTCTTCAGTTCGCCAGCTGTGGAGATAAATGGCACCAGGGTCAAATGCGCGAAAACGACATTTTCCGGGCCGAGTTCCAGGCGCATCTGGCGGATCGCTTCCAAAAACGGCAGGGATTCGATGTCGCCAACGGTGCCGCCGATTTCAACGATGACGATGTCCACGTCGTCGGCAACTTTGCGAAATGCTGCTTTGATTTCATCGGTTACATGGGGGATGACCTGTACCGTTTTGCCCAGATAATCGCCCCGACGTTCTTTGGCGATGATGGATTCGTAGATACGGCCCGTAGTCCAGTTATTGTCGCGCGTCAGACGCGCCGACGCGAATCGCTCGTAGTGGCCGAGGTCCAGGTC
>JASHRC010000127.1 GCA_030037525.1 Candidatus Acidiferrales bacterium
GCCGCAGCTCACGAAAGCGCTCCTGAGACATCTCAATATGAACCGTGGCACCCCACTCTGTTACGGCTTCGACCTTGACGAGCGGGCCGGCCGAATTGATGTGTTTGATCGTGGCGCGAAAGTCGTTCGCTCCGTTGGGCTGGCGGGTAATTTCGAGCAGGTGCGGCCGGACGAAAACCAGATTGCCGGATTTCTCAGTTGCCTCGCCGTCAATGTAGGCCTGTCCGTTGTCGATGCGACCGTGAAATAGATTCACATTGCCGAGAAAATTGTAGACGAACGGTGTCGCTGCGTGATTGTAGACCTCATCGGGGCTGCCGACCTGTTCCATGCGTCCTTCATTCATCACGGCGACCAGGTCGGCTAACTCAAGCGCTTCCTCTTGGTCGTGCGTGACGAATACGCTGGTGATGTGAATCTCATCGTGAAGATGCCGCAACCAGCGGCGCAGTTCCTGTCGTACCTTTGCGTCGAGAGCACCGAACGGCTCGTCGAGCAGGAGCACGCGCGGCTCGACGGCGAGGGCCCGCGCCAGCGCGACCCGTTGGCGCTGGCCACCCGAAAGCTGCGAGGGATAGCGCCGGGCTTGATTCTCCAACTGGATCAAGTGCAGCAGCTCGTTCACCTTTTTGCGAATCTGGTCGTTCGATGGGCGAAAGCGCCGCGGCCGCACGCGCAGGCCGAATGCGACGTTCTCGAAGACAGTCATGTGACGGAAGAGCGCGTAGTGCTGAAAAACGAATCCTACGTGACGCTCGCGGGCAGTTTGGTCCGTGATGTCGGTGCCTTCGAATTCAACGACGCCCGACTCTGCAAATTCCAGTCCGGCGATGATGCGGAGGAGGGTCGTCTTGCCCGAACCGGAAGGCCCAAGCAGAGCGACAAGCTTGCCCGCGGGGACCTCCAGGTCGACATTCTTCAGTGCCTGAAAGCGGCCGAAATTCTTGGTGATGCCGCGGACACGGATGCTCACGGGTTTGTTTCCCCACTGAATTCGCCATTTGCCAGCTGTTGAGCCGATTTCCATCCGACTACGCTCTTCACCACCAGGGTAGCCAGAGCCAGCAGAGCCAGTAGCGACGCGACCGCAAACGCCGGAACAAATTGGTAATCGTTGTAGAGGACCTCGATGTGCAGCGGCATCGTATCGGTGAGACCGCGAATGTGCCCTGAAACAACCGAAACGGCGCCGAACTCTCCCATGGCGCGCGCGTTACACAGAATCACGCCGTAGAGCAGCGCCCATTTCACGTTGGGCAGCGTCACGCGAAGGAAGGTTTGCCAGCCGCTCGCGCCGAGCGTCAATGCCGCCTCTTCTTCCTCATTCCCCTGTGCCTGGACCATCGGCAGCAATTCGCGCGCCACGAAAGGAAAGGTGACGAAAATCGTCGCCAGGACGATGCCGGGAACCGCGAAGATGATCCGGATGCCGTGTGCGATGAGCCAAGGCCCTAGCAGGCCCTGCAAACCAAACAGAAGCACGTAGATCAATCCCGAAACTACCGGCGAAACAGAAAACGGCAGATCGATCAGAGTGATCAGCAGGCTTTTGCCGACAAAGTCGAATTTGCCGATAGCCCACGCGGCGGCAACACCGAATACGAGGTTCATGGGCACTGCGATGGCAGCCGTCAGGAGGGTCAAGCGAATCGCGGACTGCGTATCAGAATCGCGGAACGCTTGAAGGTAGACGCGAATGCCGTCGCCGAGGGCTGTAGAAAACACGACGCCTAGCGGAAGAAACAGAAACACAACTAAAAACACGAGCGCGATGCCGATCAACAGCGAGCGCACGAGCGCGGGATCGGAAATTGCCCTTCCCATCGCGCGTTCCGCGGGCGCTTTGCCGATGCGAGATGGAGTCGATCTGGACATGATGTCCAATTCCGATCACGCGCTGGCGGCTCTCGCGTCGATCACCCTGGCCGTACAGCGGCTGAAGCGAAAGCCGCGACAGGCGCGTCCGGCAAAGTTTCCTTTACTTGGCGACGGCTGCTCCAACTCTGCAGCAGGTTGATCGGGAGCAAGAGCGCGAAGGAAACCACCAGCATCGCCACGGCGATGGCCGTAGCGCCGCCGTAGTCGTATTCCTGCAACTTCGTAATGATCAGCAGCGGCGTGATCTCTGTACGCATGGGCATATTGCCAGCGATGAAGATCACCGATCCGTACTCGCCCACCGCTCTCGCAAATGCCATGCTGAATCCGGTGATTGCGGCGGGAAGGATGGTCGGCAGCAGCACCCGCACGAAAGTCTGCAGGCGCCCTGCACCAAGGCTTGCCGCAGCTTCTTCTAGCTCTTTATCGAGCTCCTCCAACACCGGCTGCACAGTGCGCACGACGAAGGGCAGGCCGATGAATGTCAGCGCAATGACTACTCCCAGCCACGTGTAGGCTGCTTGGATCCCGATTGCTGCCAGCGGCTTACCCAGCCAGCCGTTCGGGGAATAGATCGCGGTGAGGGATATGCCTGCAACCGCGGTCGGAAGAGCAAAGGGAAGATCCACCAGGGAGTCGAACAGCCGCTTGCCGGGAAACTGGTAACGCACCAATACCCAGGCCGCCAGGACGCCGAAGACCAAATTGATTGCGGCGCTGATTAGCGATGCCCCGAAGCTCAGGCGATACGAGGCAACCGCGCGCGGAGACAAAACGAGGTGCCAGAACTCGTGCCACGTCAGCCTGGATGCTTTCAGGAATGCGGCCGAGAGGGGAATCAACACAATGAGGCACAGATAAAACACGGTGTACCCGAGCGACAGGCCGAAGCCTGGCATGACGCTGCGTTGTTTGAGTCGAATTGTCACCGGATTGCGATTCCTACTCGATGGCTGCCACTCAAGGGGCCTTCCCTCAGCCGACGCCTGCATCTCCCGGGGTTAGCGGCTCGGCTGGTAGATCTGGTCGAACACTCCTCCATCGGCAAAATGCACGATCTGCGCCTGGTGCCAATCACTGGCGACGTCAGCCAGCGTGAACAACTTCACTTTCGGAAATGTCGAAGCGTATTTCCTGGCCACCGACTCGAGCCGCGGCCGATAGAAATTCCGGGCCGCCACCTCCTGGCCCTCAGGCGAGTAGAGATACTGAAGGTAGGCCTCGGCGAGAGCTCGTGTCCCCTTCCTGTCCACCACTGCATCCACCACCGCTACCGGCGGCTCGGCCAAGATGCTTTCCGACGGCACGACAATCTCGAATTTGCCAGGTCCCAGGCTCTTGACCGAGAGAAGCGCTTCGTTCTCCCAGGCAAGCAAGACATCGCCGATACCGCGCTCCACAAACGTATTCGTCGCGCCCCGCGCGCCTGAGTCAAGCACCGGAACGTTCCGGTAAAGCTTGGTGACGAAGTCCTTCGCTGCCGCTTCGCTTTTGCCGGATTTGAGGTAAGCGTAGCCCCAGGCCGCCAAGTAGGCCCAACGCGCACCTCCGGATGTTTTGGGATTTG
>JASHRC010000128.1 GCA_030037525.1 Candidatus Acidiferrales bacterium
GGCGACCTTCGCCTGGCTCAGAAACGCTATGACGAAGCGGCAAAACTCTTTGCGGAAGCCCTCGAGAGAAATCCATCTGCGGCGGACGCTCTCAGCGGGCTTGTGAATATCGATTTGCAGCAGAAACAGCCAGCCAAGGCGCTCAAGCGCGTCGAGGACCAGATCGCCCGGGTCCCCGACAGCAGCAACTTCTACGTCCTCCTCGGACAGGTGCAGCTCCGGAACCGGAATGCGCTCGGCGCGGAACAGGCGTTTGAAAGGGCGGCTGAACTCGATAAGAACAACGTGGCTGCGTTCCTATTGCTTTCGAGCGTGCAAGTTTCTCGAGGCTCGGTGGATCAGGCCATCGGCAATTACCAGCGCGCCATCCAGAACAACCCCAAAGATGTGCGCCTGTATGTTTCGCTCGGAAGCTTGCTCGAATCCCGCGGTTCCTGGCAACAGGCCGAAGATCTTTATCAAAAAGCACTTCAAATCACGCCGGATTACCCCCTGGCTGCCAACAATCTTGCCTATTTGATGCTCGATCACGGCGGCAACATCAACATCGCCGTTTCTTTAGCGCAAACGGCGCGGAAGGGGCTCCCCGATCTCCCGAATTCGGCCGATACACTCGGGTGGGCCTACTACCACGAGGGCGTTTACAACTCCGCGATCGATCTCCTGAAGGAGGCCATACGAGGGAGTTCCGACAATCCGACATACCACTATCACCTAGGCATGGCTTATGAAAAGGCTAACAACTCTGCCATGGCCCGGAAGGAACTTGCATACACGCTCGAGATCAGCCCGAACTACAGCCAGGCGGAGGAAATCAAGAAAGTGCTGGCAAGTTTGCCTCAAACCAACTGAACCGAGAGATCTAAGCAGTGTCTCTAAAATAGTCTTCGCCGGCGCAAGGCGAATCGTATTTGACCTGGGTTTCTTTACCGTGATTTTCTCCAAGAGCTTTAGTGCTTCCTGCCAAGACGCGACACACCTGTTACCTGGCGCGCGGCTCGCTCCTTGCGAACAACCGAACAACGCTACTAGCAGCTAGAAGCTATCTATGGCTTGTAGATTATCGTTGGAGAGCATTTTCCCTTTGTTTCTCTTGTTTCCGCCGACAAGACACGGGGACCGTGGCCCCGAATCACGGCAATTTCGTCCGCCTCATCGCGCAACTAATACGTGAGCCCTGGGAGAAGAGGGCGCCGGGAAGCTCGTATTCAGCACGCCCGCTCTTCTTCTTCGGCGATGCGGCGAGAAATTGCCAAATTGGAGATCGCCGACCAGAAAGCTGATGGCTGCCGCCTAAAGCCTCACGGTTCAGCTCGCTGCTTGAAAACCAGAAAAATCTGAGACAGAAATCCTCGGACCTGAGAGGCTAGAATGTAGACTGGACAAGGATGCCGACTCGAGCGCGACGGACGATGACAGACACCCTTGTTCATTCAGACGTTCCGTACGCCTCTTCCGCCTGGTCCAACCGGATTGTAACTCTCGCCGTGGTGGCAATTCTGTTCCTAACCCTCTATCCTTTCGACTTTCACTCTTTCCGGCCGCATAGGCCCCGCCTCCTATTTCCCTTCTCGTTGGGCGGATGGGAAAAATCTATCGGTTCGCTCGACGAGTTGCTCAACGTTTTGCTTTTTGTGCCGTTCGGGTTCGGCCTGGCTGAGAAATTGCGGGAACACGGTAAGCTTAGGGTCGAAACGATTGGTTTCACTCTCGTCGCAGGCGCCTTGCTCTCCTATACTGTCGAGCTCCTTCAGGTTTACATTCCCCAACGAGACTCGGGATGGGAAGACATCCTCACCAATTCGTCCGGGGCCCTCATTGGAGCCGTGCTTTTTGACCTGTTCGGCAGAATCGTGCTTGGCTCGTTCTGCGCAGCCGAGCGCAGGGTCGGCACTCGGCTGACTTGGCGGCGAACTGTTGGGATCCTCTTGCTTTACGTTGGATGCTGGTCTGCAATTGCCGCTCAGTTGCAGACAGAGTCCCGGTTGAGCAATTGGAACTCGGACTCGCTCCTTGTACTCGGCAATCCGAGCCCAAGTCGCCCTTCGTCGGCTTGGAGAGGAAAAATCTTCGCGCTTGAACTGTGGAACCACGCCGTGTCTCCGGAGTTTGCTCGCCGACTCAGTTCACCAGGGCCCCCGGACGCCCCGGACTCTGATTCGATCGTCAGATACCGATTCTCGGGTTCTGGCCCATTCCAGGACCAGCACCACCTTCTTCCCGATCTTTGGTGGACGCCTCAAGTGCCGGTATCGGCGAGCCGCGAGAGTGCTTTCCTTGATGGAGGCTCTTGGCTGTCATCTCGCGCTCGAGTGCCGACGTTGGTGAACGATTTAAAGAAGACGAATCAGTTCTCGCTCCGATTTCTCTGTGAGCCCGCCGAGATTAGCAGCGTCAATGCGCGCATCATCTCCCTAACGTCGCTGTCTGGCGCTCCAAACATGGAGGTTCGGCAAGAGGACGCCAGCTTGGACTTGTGGTTTCGCACTCCGCTTTCGATCGATCGCAGCAGAATGTCCTGGACGATTCCCAAAGCGTTTGCGGCGAACGAAAGGCGCGATATCTTGGCAACTTTCGATGGCGCCAACCTTCAACTCTTCATTGATGGCAACAAACGCGGCGGTACTTACGAACTGGGGCCCGGAGCTGCTCTTGCGAAGTATGTCCGCCACATCAAAACGCAGGAGCTCCAGGGTTGCAAGTACGTTTTCTACGCGCTCATGTTTTTCCCGGCGGGCTGCTTGGTCGGGCTCGCCTGGCGAACGGCGACTACCAACTGGATTGGCCGGCTCATCCTGCTCCTGGCACTCATCTTATTGCCTGTTGTGCTCGAGGTCCTTCTAATCAATGTGAGCGGCCGGGCGGTGTCGTCTCAGGACATCTCGCTTTCGATCTTGCTCGCCGTCTGTGGCGGGCTGTGGATTAACGCGGACCGCACACTGGCGGTGCGTATCGACGTCAGAACTGGTTAACAAGAGTGGGAGTACGGGTGGACCGAGCGAACATTGTCATCATCGGAGGGGGCGTCGTGGGTTGCGCGATTGCACGCGCTCTCTCGGTGAAATGGGACGACGTCTTCCTGCTGGAGGCGATGCCCAAGCTCGGTATGGGCACCAGTTCCCGCAACAGCGGCGTGATTCACTCGGGCTTGTACTACACGCCGGGCTCGCTCAAGGCTAAGCACTGCGTGCGGGGCAATCGGCTGACGTATGAGTTCTGCGCGTCGCACGGGGTCTCTCATCGGAACTGCGGCAAACTCGTGGTTGCATCGTCGAAGGAAGAGGCCGATGAACTCGGAAGGCTGGTTGAAACGGGACACGCGAATGGGCTCGAGAATCTCAAAATCGTCGATCGCGCAGCCATTCGCGTCCGCGAGCCTCATGTCGCGGGTTACCAAGCCATTGAGGTCGCATCGACGGGAATCCTCTCCAGCGAGGACCTCGTCAAAGCGTATGCACGGGTGGCCGCAGATCAGGGCGCAAACATTTTGGCGAACGCGCGGGTCGAGCGACTGGAAGCGCTGCCCGACGCAGTTCGTGTGACCAGCGTCGCCGGTGAAATCGAGGCGCGATGCCTCATCAATAGCGCGGGACTGTTCGCCGATGAAGTTGCCGCGATGCTCGGTTCTAGCATGGCCCGGCACAAGATTTACCCTGTGCGAGGCGAGTATTGCGAACTCGTGCGCGCGAAACAGGATTGGGTCCGCGGGCTGGTGTATCCGCTGCCTCATGCGGTGGGACTTACTCTCGGCATGCATCTCACGAAAACGCTGTGGGGCAGGGTTCTGGTCGGGCCGACGGCGCGATACATCGAAGACAAGAACGATTACGAAACCAATCGCGAGTCGGTTGAAGACTTCGCCCGAGGTGCAAAACCCCTTTTGCCCGACATCGAGCCCGCTGATTTCGTTCCCGCCTATTCCGGGATCCGCCCCAAACTCATCTCTCCGTCTTCGCCGCTCGTGCAGGCACACGGACGAGGAATGGCCGATTTCATCATCGAGCGCGATCCCGAGTTCCCCCGCGTCGTACACCTCATCGGCATCGAGTCGCCCGGTTTAACCTCGGCCCCTGCCATCGCCGAGCATGTGAGCCAACTGGTCGGCGAAGTGCTCGCATAAGTTTTCCCTGTAGAGATCGTGGGAAGCAGAACTCGCCTCAGAGAAGTGGTTCGCCGGTGTTGCGCGCGATGATTTCGCGAGTCGTGTCGCGTAAGCGTACAATCTCACGCCAATCGTCGCCCGCTCTTGGATTGGGTCTTAGGAGCGGCCCAAACGTCGCCGTAATCTTTCCCCATCGCGGGAATCGCGTTTCATCTCGCATGATTTGGCGCGCGCCGCGAATGGAAACGGGGCAAATCGGCCTCTGCGCCAGGGTCGCCGCCTTAAACGCGCCAAGGTGAAAAGGCCGGATGCCTGTGATCGGCGTGAACGTCCCTTCCGGATAAATTGCAACCGATTCTCCGCACACCAGCGCTCGATCGATTTCTTCGGCCGCTTTAGCGCGCTCTTCCGAGTCGCTGCGGTTGAACGCGAATTGCCCCGTTTTCCTCGCTATCGTGCCTATAAACGGCATGGCCAGCACTTCGCCTTTTGCAACGAACCGCACCCCCGCCGGCAGAACCGCGACCGTGGCGAGGATATCCACATAGCTTGAATGGTTCGGTGCAAAGATGCACGCGCCCGCCCTCGCTGCTTCCTCGAGCACATCCCCTCCCTCAATTCGCACGGGGATCGCCACGATGCGCAGCATCAGCCTGGCCCCGGCACGCAACAATCTGGCAGCCTGCATCCGATCGCGGGCGATCGCCATAGCCGCCCACAGGAGAACTAAGCCAATGCCGAACGTGGCGAGCGCGTACGCCCCGTATAGGATTTCTAGAGTTCGCCTCCCGGCACGTTTGCCGCCGCCCAGAATGCGCGGTCCGGCGCTTTTTGCTGCGAGCTCGGCTACCTGCATCCACTGCGGCGCGGCCTTTTTCCCGAGTTTTCCATCGAGAAAGAGTCTCCGCGTTTCGTCGCGGCGCAATTTGCCGCTGGATGTCTTGGGAATCGAATGCGGCGGCAGCACCTCAACCGAATCCGGCGGAACGCCGATCGCTCGATCCATTTCCCGCGTGACTTCCGCCACAATTCGCCTCGCTTCGAAGATGCTGCGCGCTTCCGCAGCGACGATGAGCCGCTCTGTCCCGCTTCGCTCATCGGGTGCGCCAAAGGCGACCACGCATCCAGTCCGCACGCCGGGTACTCGCCCAACAATCTCTTCAATCTCGTGCGGATAGAGATTCCTTCCCGCCTTGATGATGACGTCCTTGGCTCGTCCGGTGATGTAGATCTCGCCGTCCGCCACATAGGCGCGGTCGCCCGAGTCGAGCCATCCTCCGTCGCCGAGCAAACCGCGGGTCACCTCAGGATTCCGATAATAACCACTCGTTGCCGAAGGGCTCTTAAACCAGAGATGCCCCTCGACACGTTCCTCGACGTCACAGCCATCGCTCCCGAGGATGCGCACCTGGATGTCCGGGAGCGGTTTCCCCGCACTCACAAACTCAAGCGCCGCCGCATCGCCGACTGCTGCAGGAATTGCGCGGCCATCGGTCTCGAGTGCATCGCGTTCGACTCGATCTACCTTGTAGCCCGTTCCCATCCTGGGCGCAGAGACGGCCAATGACGCTTCCGCCAGTCCGTACACGGGCAGAAACGCCTCGCGCCGGAAGCCGCCGAGCGCAAAGCGCGCTGCGAATCGTTCGAGCGTGCTCGCCTGCACCGGCTCCGCGCCATTCAGGGCGGCCCGCCACGAGCTCAAATCGAGTCCCTCCAGGTCCTTGTCCGCAATCTTTCTGACGCAAAGTTCATACGCAAAATTGGGCGCGGGACTGAGCGTCCCGCGATGGCGATCGATCGCTCGCAGCCATCTCTCGGGCCGACTCAAGAACGCGAGCGGCGACATCACGACGACCGGCACGCCGAAGTACAGCGGTGCCATCCACGCGCCGATCAGCCCCATATCGTGATAGAGCGGCAGCCAGCTCACCACGACATCATCTGACCGCACCTCGAGCCCATCGACGATCGAGCGGATGTTCGCGAGCAGATTCGCGTGCGTCAGCATCACGCCCTTCGGGTCGCCTGTGGATCCCGACGTGTATTGTAGGAACGCGATATCCTCCCCGCGAGCGCGGTGCGAAAGATTCGCCACAGGACGCCACACCTTGGAAGAAGTCTCTGGCCCGATCGGCGGACTGGCCAGCCGCGCCGCGTTCAAGACCCCACGAAGCGTGGGCACGCGCGGGGAGAGCAATCGCGCAAGGCTTTCCGCCTGCCGAAAGGTGATCAGAAATCGCGATTCGGCGTTGCGGAGAATATTGGCCTGACGTGTTGCATACTCCGCGATGCGGTCGGCGCGGAATGGCGGGTAGAGCGGCACCGGAATGCCGCCGGCCAGCAGAATCCCTGCGAACGTGTAGAAAAACTCGGCGCACGTGGGGAGCATAATCGCCACGGTCTCGCCGGGTTCAAGGCCTCGCTGCCGTAGCTCGCCCGCTACAGCTGAGGCTCGCTCGTAGAGCTCGCCAAACGTAATGACACGCAGTCGTTCCTCTTCCTCGTAGAGGTGAATGTGCGTGCGGCCAGGCTCACCCAAGCCGCGCAGCCGAAGAATTTCTGTGAGCGTCTGGGCTTCCCGTATTCGGTGCTCTAGGTCGGGCCGATGCTCTCGAGCCGGTACGACCGCTGCTGCCACACCGGAAGAGACATCGTGAGACTTTCCGCCCAAGTCTTCTCGCTCTCTCTCATACATCAGCGCGTCGATCAGATCCTGAACTCTCTCCGCCCCTGCGACGACGCGGTCCGGCAGCCGCACGCCGCAGGCGTCCCCTAGGCGCAACATTAGTTCGACACGCTCCAAGCTTCCGAGACCCAATTCCCGCTCCAGGTGTGCCGCGGGGCCGCGCGCCGCCAGTTCTTCCAGACCGCGCCCCGCGCTCAGTTCTTCCAGAACCTCCCGCACGATTGCCAGCGCTCGCACAGAGACTCGAGCGGGTTGATCGAGTTTTGTCCCCGTAGCACTCATTTGGCCAGCCAGAGCGCGTGCCCCACGTCGCTTGACTCGAGCCTATCACCCTGGATAAAGCACTTCAATCAACCTCCCGAACCCACCGATCTACTGGTGGGGCAGCAGGCACCGCTTCAGATTGGGCTGTCGAGCCAGAGAGATGCTTCTGTGGAAGGCGTTCGTACAGGGCACCTCCCGGGCTTGCGCCTGGAATTAAGCAGGACAGCGCTCATCGCACGAAGTATCAAGGTTAGCCTTTTCAGGACCAGACGGCGCGTAGGATAGAATTTTGAGCGGACTGCTGCGGATTGGCCCAACGTTCCAAAATGATGACAGGAGATCCTTAGGGAGCAGCGCGCTGTTCGAGTCCCACGAGTTTCCGGAATTCCGGGTCGTCGTGCAGGAGGTCCAGATCGGTGTCCTGGGCCGCCCAATTGGGGTTCGCGTATCCAGCCGCAAAGGCTTTCTTGACGGTCTCCAGCGCGAATGATTTTTCGCCAAGAATTCCGTAGGTGCAAGCCGCGTTGTATAACGTGTTGGCGTCGTTGGGACGAAGGGCCACCGCGGTTTGGAGGTGCCGCATCGTCTCCTCAGTATTTTCTTTCGAATGGGCCAGCATGCTAGACAGTAGGATCCGGGCCCGGACATCTTCAGGTACCAATTCTAGTTGCTGGCGGAGGACCCTTGTCATCCTCTCCCGAATGTGCTCCGCTTCTATCTTCCGTCCGAGGCGTTCCACAGCCCGGTGGTACGGGATATACGTATTGTAGTCGTCTCCATTCGCTTCGACGGCCCGCTCGGCTAAAGCAGCAGCCTTTTCGTATTGGCCCGAGGCAAAATATGCGCGACCGAGAATGTTCCAGGACCCTTCACAATCCGGCTTGCGTTCAATGGCACGCTGGGCCAGTAGGGCGGCTTCGTCGTATTTTTTCTGCGCATAGCAGATCCGGGCGCGCGCAACCAGCACTTCAGGTTGGTCGGGTGCAAGCGCCGTAGCGCGGTCACAGGCGGCCAGTCCGCGGTCAATCCATTTCGGGTTTTGCTCACGGATTTCGTAGATCAGTCCGCAGAGGTGCGCGATGCCAGCGTGCGCCAGAGCGAAATTCGCGTCCAACTGAATGGCCTGTTCGAACATCTGCAGGGCGTAATCAACGTTCTCGCGGCGCGTGTAGCTGCGTCCGCGCAGATAGAAGTCGTAGGCCTGCGGATTTTCGGTCGGCTTCCGCGCGATGGTTTTTTCCTCCTGCGGTGTGAGGGTGATGCGCAGGGCTTGAGCGATGCTTCGAGCAATCTCTTCCTGAATGGCAAAAACGTCTTCGAGTTGACGGTCATAGCGCTCAGCCCAAACGGAATGACGCGTGGAGGCTTCCACGAGCTGTGCGGTGATGCGTACACGATTGCCAGCGCGGCGGATGGACCCTTCCAGCACATAGGCAGCGCCCAATTTTTGGCTCACCTGCTGCGCCGTCACCGGCTTGTCACGGAAAGCCAGCATTTCCGAGCGCGGGAAAATTTCGAGTTGAGCGATTTTGGAAAGTTCAGTGACAATGTCTTCGGTAATTCCGTCGCGGAAATACTCGTCTTCCCTCGCGCCGCTCTGGTTTTCGAAATAAAGCACCGCCACTGATTTTTGCAAAGCAGCGACCCCGTGCGCACCTGAGTCCGGAACGCTTTTCCCCGCGGCAGGCCGTCGACCGGATTCGATATCGCGCTTTAGCCGCTTCAAGTCGGCGCGGAGTTCGGCAGCCGTCTGACACCGCAAGTCTGGGTCCTTCTCGAGCGCTTTGCTGAGAATGCTCTCGAACGCAATGGGCAGACGCGGGTTTAATTCCTTCGCAGGCAGGGGGACAGAATGCAGGATTCCGTCAAAGATGACCGCATTGGTCGTGCCGGTAAACGGAAGGGATCCAGTAGCCATCTCATAGAGTACAACACCCAGCGAAAACAGATCGGAGCGCGCATCGAGCTCTTCGCCTCGTGCCTGTTCCGGGGACATGTAAGCGACCGTGCCCATCGAGCTGCCGGGACTGGTCAGGTGCTCTTCCGGGAACACATGTGGCTGGGTGCGCATGGCGGTTACGCCCACGGATTCGGCGGCGGGCCAGTGTGCTAGAGTCAGTTTCGCCAAACCAAAGTCCAGAATCTTCGCTTGGCCGCGTTCCACTAGAAATATGTTCGCCGGCTTGATGTCCCGATGGACGATGCCTTTGGAATGTGCCGCATCCAGGCCGTTCGCGATTTGAATGCCGATCTCGAGTAGGTCTGAGATATCTATGGGCCTTCCTTCAATCCGGTGCTTGAGGGTCTGGCCCATGAGCAGTTCCATGGCGATAAAAGGTCGGCCCTCGAATTCTCCAATATCGTAGATCGTGCAGATGTTCGGGTGATTGAGCGCGGAGGCTGCGCGCGCTTCCCGGTGGAATCGCTCGATCGCCTGGGGATCGTGTGAAATGTCGTCAGGAAGAAATTTGAGCGCTACATTCCGGCCAAGGCGTGTGTCGGTCGCTTTGTAAACGACTCCCATGCCTCCACCGCCAAGCTTTTCGAGGATGCGATAGTGTGAAACGGTCTGCCCGAGAAGCGACTTCTGATCTGTCATGAGAGCCGCTATCTTAGAGGGAGACCCAAGCCAAGTCAATCAATGGCGAGTGGCGAGTAAAGAAATAAAGTAAGAAATAGCGGCGATTTGACCTAGGATCGACGGACCGCTATAATGAAGCCAAGATGTTCGCCTTCTTCCATTAGCACGTCCTCTCCGCTCCCTCCGGAGCGATCCCTTAGCTGTTTGTCGTTGTCCATTTGCTTTTTTCCCGGTTTCCTTGAGGTATTCCCATGACGGCACTGACGCTGTTTGAAAAGCTCGATCAGATCGAAGCGCGCTACGAGGATATGACGCGCGAGCTCTCCTCGCCCGAGGTGCTCGCCGATTCGGTGCGTTACCAGAAGCTTGCCAAGGCACACGCGGAGATGGGCGAGATTGTCGCGAAGTATCGCCAGTGGAAGGAGATCGAAAGGGGTCTCGAAGGAGCGAAGCAGCTACTCCTGGAATCCTCCGACGCCGAAATGAAGCAGTTGGCGCACGAAGAACAGCGATCGCTGGAAGCGCGCCGCGAGATCGTCGAGGGTGAACTGAAGCTCCTGCTGGTCCCCAAGGACCCGAACGACGAGAAAAACGTCATCGTCGAAATCCGCGCGGGAACGGGCGGCGACGAAGCCTCGCTTTTCGCGGCCGAGCTTTTCCGCATGTACTCGCGCTACGCGGAGTCACAGGGCTGGCGCGTCGAGGTGCTGGAAAGTTCACCTTCACCGGTCGGCGGTGTGAAAGAAATCGTCGCGTCGATTCAAGGAAACAAAGTCTATTCGAAGCTCAAGTATGAGAGCGGCGTCCACCGCGTTCAGCGCGTTCCCGCTACCGAGCAGCAGGGACGGATTCATACGTCCGCCGCCACGGTGGCCGTGCTTCCAGAAGCCGACGAAATCGACATCAAAATCGAGCCGAAGGATTTACGCATCGACACCTTTTGCTCCTCCGGCCCCGGCGGCCAATCCGTCAACACCACCTATTCAGCCGTGCGAATCACGCATATCCCCACGGGCCTGGTCGTCTCACAGCAGGACGAAAAATCTCAAATCAAAAATCGCGCGAAGGCCATGCGCGTCCTGCGATCGCGTCTTTATGAAATGGAGCAGGCCAAGCAACACGAAGCCATCGCCGCCGAGCGCCGCGGCCAGATCAAGACCGGCGACCGCTCCGAAAAAATCCGCACCTACAATTTCCCCCAAAATCGCGTGACCGACCATCGCATTAATCTTACGCTGCATCAGCTCACTGAGACGATGGATGGCAAACTCAGCCCTCTGGTCGATGCTCTGGTCACCCATTTTGAATCCGAGCGACTCAAACACGAACTCGTCGAAGCGTAATCAACCTTCTCGAGCCCCGGTCGACGCACGATTCCTATCCAGACCGACCTACATTCGCAATTCCGGTCTATAATTCGCAGGCCAGAGGGAACGACCGGCTTCTGCCGGCCGAAGGAGGAAAATCGCCATGAAAAGCTGCCCCGTCATTGCCTTTGCACTCATTGCAGGGCTGGTTTCGCCGCTCGCGCCGCAGGCCCTGGTGGCCGATCCAGCGCAGGGGCAGGCTCCCAGCACGGCCGAAGCGATTCGCCAGTCCTACAACGCCGTGAAAAACAACATCCTGAAAGCCGCCGACAAAATGCCCGACGACGGCTACTCCTTCAAGCCGACCCCCGAACAACGCAGCTTCGGTGCCTGGGTGGCCCACGTTGCCGATGCACAAACCGCCGGCTGTTCGCGTGTCCTCGGCACGCCAAAAACTCCCAGCGCCGGGTCAAAGACGACCAAGGCCGATCTGGTCGCCGCACTGAAAGATTCGTTTGACACCTGCGATGCGGCCTACGCGGCCCTCACGGATGCGAACGGGAACGACACCGTCCAGACCTTCCGCGGGCCCTCGACGCGCCTGGCCTCTCTTGCGGGCAATGTCGCGCACGACAACGAATGCTATGGCTCGATGGCCGTCTACTTGCGGCTGAAGGGCATTGTCCCGCCGTCGAGTGAAAACATGATGCGCCGCTAGACGCGACGCGTTTCGGGGGCCGAGCGTGGGTAACCACCCTCACGGATCCGTTGCTTTTTGCTGGCCTTCGAGGCGCTTGCCACTTCCTTATCATCGTCCTTTCTCGTGCTACCGTAATTCCGGTATGAGGCCCCCGGAATTTGCGCGCCCTCGAACGACCCAGCGAAGGCTCTCTAACCGCTGGGTGTGTTTGCGCGACGGCAAAGGTTCCGTATCGGAGCGGGCGCCCAGATTGACCGCTTGCTTGGGTCCGTCATCTGGTCAAGCGATTCATGCGAGGGGCGGGATCTCTCGGCGGATTCCGAGTCATGCCTAAACGCCCGAAGCCGATCCTGCTAACCATCCTCGACGGGTGGGGCTACCGTCCCGACACCAAAGGCAACGCCATCGCTTTGGCTCGCAAGCCCAATTACGACCGCCTCCTCAAGGAATTCCCCAACACGCTGATCCACACGTCGGGTCCTTACGTCGGTCTGCCCGAAGGGCAAATGGGCAATAGCGAAGTCGGCCACCTCAACATGGGTGCGGGTCGCATCGTTCAAATGGACATCACGCGTCTTGACCAGCTGATCTCGAGCGGCGGATTTTTCCGCGATCGGCTGCTGCTAGAGGCCATGGAGCGCGGCCGCACTCACCAGCTTCACCTGCTGGGTCTCGTTAGCGACGGAGGCGTTCACTCGCATATCGATCATCTGTTTGCGCTTCTCCGCATGGCGCGCGAAAACAAGGTCGAGAAGGTCTTCGTCCACTGCTTCCTGGACGGCCGAGACACACCCCCGGAAAGCGGCATCGACTTTCTGCGCAAGCTCGAACAGAAGATGCGCGAATTCGGCCGAGGCCAAGTCGCAACAGTCATGGGACGCTACTATGCGATGGATCGCGATCATCGCTGGGAACGGATCGAGAAAGCCTATCGCGCCATGGTTCACGGTGCGGCCGAAGCGAAATTCCCCGACCCCATCTCCGCTATTCGCTCGAGCTACGAACAGGGCACGACCGATGAATTCATGATTCCCGTGGTCATCTCGACCGAGCCTCGACCCGGCACCCCGTCGGTGCCGCGCGCTCAAATCCGGGATGACGATGCCGTGATCTTCTACAATTTCCGCGCCGATCGCGCCCGCCAAATGACTCGCGCGCTGGTGGAGCCTGGCTTCCGAGAATTCGCCGATCCCGCCCGTCCGACCAATCTCCTCTACGTCGCCATGACACAGTATGAAAAAACGTGGCCCTGGCTGCGCTACGTTCTGGGCCCGGAAAAGCTCGAACACATCCTGGCCAATGTCTTCACCGAGCTCGGGTTCAAGAATCTGCGCGTTGCGGAAACCGAGAAGTACGCGCACGTCACCTATTTCTTCAATGGCGGCGTAGAAAAACCATTTCCGGGCGAAGAGCGCATCCTGGTGCCCTCGCCAAGGGTCCCCACCTACGACCTCGAGCCCGAAATGTCCGCCCGGGGAGTCGCCGACGCGGTCATCGAAGCCATTCGAAAAGGCAACTTCGACGCCATCATCATGAACTTCGCCAATGCCGACATGGTCGGCCATTCCGGCAAACTCGAAGCGGCGATCAAGGCCGTCGAGACGGTGGACGAGTGTTTGGGCCGCATCGATCAGGCGCTCGTTCCGCGTGGGGGCGCTTGGATCATCACCGCTGACCACGGCAACGCCGAGACCATGATCGATCCCGTGACCGGAGGCCCTCACACCTACCACACGACCAATCCGGTGCCGTTCATCCTCATCACCCCGGACGGCCATCCGCGCCTTAAACCAGGCGGCTCGCTCCGCGATGTCGCGCCTACCATGCTCGGCGTTCTGGGCTGGCCCGAGCCTCGCGAAATGACCGGCCACGACCTCGAAATCAGAGAAAAATGAGCTGTTTGGAAGCTCTGGGATTGCGGTGAAAACAGAGTTGCTCGCCGAGGCTGCGCCTTGGATAAAATGTGATAGGGGGGAATGTCATGCCTATTGCTGTGCAAGATGAGCTGAATGTCTACGAGTCTGCGGAAGCGCGCTTTGAAACTGCCGCTGCGAAACTGGGCCTGGAACAGGGCCTGTACTATTACATGAAGTACCCTGAAAGGGAGGTCACCGTTTACATTCCGGTTTCCCTCGATACCGGCGGGATCGCGGTTTTCACCGGATACCGAGTCGTGCACTCGACGGTGCGCGGGCCCAGCAAGGGTGGCATCCGCTTCGCGCCCAATGTTTCGCTCGATGAAGTGCGCGCCCTGGCCGCGTGGATGACTTGGAAATGTGCTGTCGTCAACATTCCCTTCGGCGGCGCAAAGGGCGGTGTGATTTGCGATCCCGCCAAGCTCTCGAAATCGGAACTGGAACGCGTCACGCGCCGTTACACAGCTTCTCTCTCCGATTTTCTCGGTCCCGAGCGCGACATTCCTGCGCCCGACATCGGCACGAACGACCAGATCATGGCCTGGGTGATGGACACCTATTCCATGCACGTGCGACAGGCGACTACGGCGGTGGTCACGGGCAAGCCGCTCGATCTTGGCGGCTCGCTGGGACGCAAAGAGGCCACCGGTCGGGGCTTGATGATCTGTTGCAACAAGGCCGTCGCCAAACTGGGGATGAAGCGCGAGGGGTGCCGCGTCATCATCCAGGGATTCGGCAACGTCGGCTCGGAGGCGTCTCTGCTGATGCACCAAGCGGGCTACAAAATTGTCGCTGCAGCCGATGTGAACGGCGGTTTGTACAACGAGCGAGGCATCGACGCTGCTAAGCTTTACGATTGGGTGCATGGGCAGCAAAGATCTCTGCCGGAATTTCCTGGCGGCGAAAAACTGACTGCCAGGGAAATTCTCTTCCGCCCCTGCGACATCCTCGTTCCCGCCGCAACCGAGAACCAGATTACTTCCGAGAATGCTCATCGCGTGGATTGCCGCATTCTCTGCGAAGGCGCCAACGGCCCCACGACCGCTTACGCCGATCCGATCATCGAGAAAAAAGGAATTTTCGTGATTCCGGATATTCTGGGAAATGCCGGCGGTGTCACGGTCAGCTATCTCGAATGGGTGCAGGATCGCCAGGGATTTTTCTGGCGCGAGCGCGAAGTAAATGAGCACCTGGAGGAGGTCATGGAGCACAGCTTCGACGAAGTTGTCCGCTACGCGGAAACCCATCGCGTGGGCAACCGCATCGCTGCTTATATCGTTGCCATTGATCGGGTTGCACGAGCCTTGAAATTGCGCGGCTTTTACGCGTAAACTACGCCGCCTTAGCAGCCGCGGAGGTGCGTGTGCAACCCGATTCGATTACCCCTGGAGCTGTAAAGAGCGAAGCCCAGCATCGCAGCGACATCTGCGTCGTGGGTCACTGGATCCACGACCGGGGATTCGCCGCCTCGACCGACGGAAACATCTCGGTTCGCCTCGGCGCCGACCGCATCCTCATGAGCCCCACCTGTATTAGCAAGGGGATGATGACGCCCGACGATCTGGTCGTCATCGACTTCGATGGGCGACAGGTCGGCGGCACACGCAAGCCGTCTTCCGAATTTGCCATGCACGTGCTGATCTACCGCCTGCGCCCCGACATCAATGCGATCTGCCATGCCCATCCGCCCACGGCGACCGGTTACGCAGCCGCGGGGATAGCGCTCGACAAACCGATCCTGTGCGAACTGATCCTCGGGCTGGGCACGATTCCGGTGGCGCGTTATGGCACGCCGGGCACGTCCGAGTTGAGTGCGGCTCTTGAGCCGCTCGTTCGCGGCCACGAATCGATTTTGATGGCCAACCACGGAGTGGTGACCTACGGCCCGGATCTCCTCACCGCTTTTTTGCGCATGGAAACGACCGAGCACTTCGCGCGCGTGTCGCTGATCACCGAAGTGTTGGGCAAGCAGGTTCTGCTATCGGGAGGCGATCTCGAGAAATTGCTGGTAGCCCGCGCTCGCTACGCTGCAGGAGCTGTGCAGCACGCAGCTCCCTCGCTTTCGGAAGATTTGGATGGCTCGCCGGCCAGTGCCACCGAGCGCGTCACTCTTACCCGGCGCGAACTGGATGCGCTGATCGACGACGCGATCCGTCGCGACCGCTCCCTGCGCTAGCAAACGAGCTCTCACCGGAAGCCCGGCGCTCGCGGACGAACGCCGGGCTCTCGCTCCTAGTGCTTAGAGCTTGCCTTCCACCGAGGTGATGGTCACGTAGCGCATTTTGCCGCTGAAGTGAATCTCGGTCACTTGATCACCGCTGGTCACGATGTTCGAGTAACTCGGCTTGCTCGTTTCCTCCTTCCATTCGATGGGGGCTTCGGCCAGGACTTTGCCCTTCAGCGCGATCGTAACTTTTTGATCGTCCGCGGTGATTGTGTAGGTCCCCGGCTTCAGCTGTTTCCCATTCAGTGAGACCGCGGTCAGAATATCCATAGTGGCGGAGGTTGCTTTCGAACCGTTTGCGGAAGTGACGCGCGCCGCGAACGGCATCGCCAATACCAGCGCAGTCAAAACGAGTACAACTCGATTCACTCCACGGCGAGACATGGTTTCTTCCTCCTCAAGTTGGATCTGCCCCATGCCTCGCTTAGACGCGGAGATGTTTGCGAAGAAAGCAAAGCGGTGCTGATCCAGAAAAGAATTTGTCAAGAATCGAGCAGCCAAATTGGCCTGCGGATATCCGTGGCGAAGCGCGCGATGATTTCTCGCTGGAAGCAATTCGACGTTGAACTTTTTTCGCGCAACCCTCGTAACACATAGCGCGGGACGAAGTATGCCTGGGTTCGAGCATCCGTAATTCGGAATCGGCGCTACGATCCGAATTTCCGTAGGCGCGCCCGGTGCGCAGGCCGCCAGGCATTTCCCGAGCCCTGCGGCTACCGCGGGACGTAGCTCCCTTTCTGTGCGAGCATCTGCTATTCTCCAAAAGGTGTGCCGCCGTAAAGAACCAAATGGGAAACCAACAGTGGGAGGGTTGGTGAAAAAGAGGAAGGCCGGGGCGGAACCTGGCGGACCCTTCCCTTCGGACCACCAAATTAGCCGGCACTGATACGATGCGAGCGCCGCCAGCTATCGCCAGATCCTTTCTTCTGCTGGTGTCGGCTGTTTTGGCTGTTGGCTTGCTCGAGGTAGGCCTGCGTCTTACCCATTTCGGTGAGGCCAATCAGACGCCTCTTCAGAAACTCATGGATTACGATCCGCTGCTCGGATGGCGGCACAGGCGCAACACCTCGGCTGAGATCATCACCAACGAATACCGCACGATGGTCCACTACAATACCTTGGGAGTGCGTGGCCGAGACCGGCCTTACCGCAAGCCGCAAAACATCTCAAGGGTCGTGGTCCTGGGCGATTCCTTTGTCGATGGCTACACCGTCCCGGTCGAGGATCAGCTGACGGAAATCCTGGAAGCGGGTTTAGGACGCCGCTTTGAGGTGATTAACTTAGGGGTAACGGGATACAGCACCGACCAGGAGTTGCTGCTACTCGAGCAGGAAGGCTGGAAATACCAACCGGACTTTGTAGTGCTGGCCTTTTACTACAACGACGTCTGGGGGAACGGGAGCCGGTATTTCTCGAACTTGAGCAGCGTCCAAAAGCCACTCTTTGTACCGAACGCTGAAGGCGATCTTACCCTCACCAATGTCCCGGTACCCCGTCCCAAGGTCTCCTTGCGTGACCGTCTGAAAATCTACGGTCTCATCCGCAACGTCGTGAGAGGGAATGGCTGGCTTTCTTCGGTCTTCAGCAGAGTGAGAAACAACACGCTGATGAATAGCTCGTTGCCAGAGCCTTCAGGGGCAGCGGGAGGAGGAGAGGAGTTCACGGTCTATCAGCAACCAGAAACGGAACAAATGAGAACATCATGGACAGTAACGCAAGCGTTACTCCGCAAAATGAAGAAGGAGGCGGTCGATCATAACACCGGTTTCGTGGTCTTCTATGTTCCGACCCGGATCGAATTATCGTCAGAGGAGTGGAGCAACAACCACCTTCCGCCCGACTACCATCCCGCCGAAGTTGCTGACACTTTGGCGGAGCTGTGCAGATCAGAAGGTGTTCCGCTTATCGAACCTTCGCAACGTTTCAAGGAGGCTGCGAAGCAGGAGCCGGTGTATTACCGCCGCGATCCGCACTGGAATGCAGCAGGCCACCATCTTGCGGGTCACATTCTCGAGCAATACTTTCGGTCCTCTTGGGAAGTAGCTCGCCAGTAAGTACCGTGATTCTTTTTTTCCTTGGACCCCAGCTGCTGAGCTACTGAGTCATTTAGATTGAAGCAGCGGACCCTGCGTTGACACTCCCGACCGCGCTACCGGATAATCGGTCGAGATGATTGGCTCGCTCCGCGGCAAGCTGATTGAAAAGCGTCCCAACCAGATTTTGCTCGATGTGGGCGGTGTTGGCTATCAGGTGCAGGTGCCGCTTTCCACCTTCGCCGTTCTGGGCCCTCTGCACAGCGAAACCAGTCTGGTCGTTTACACGCACGTGCGTGAGGACCAGCTGGCTCTCTATGGATTCGCCACTGCGCGCGAAAAGCAGTGCTTCGAGCTGCTGATTTCGGCTTCTGGCGTTGGCCCTGCACTGGCGCTGAAGATTCTTTCGGGCATGGGCATTGAGGATCTCGTCCCGGCCATCCGCGCGGGCGACGTGGCGCGGCTCGTGCTCATCCCCGGGGTGGGCAAGAAAACGGCCGAGCGCATCGTGGTGGAATTGCGGGATAAGCTCGCCGCCGTTGAGGTCGAAGAGACCGGGAAGCCCGCTACCCGGTCGCAATTAGAGTCCGATGTCGCTTCAGCGCTCGTCAATTTGGGCTACGATGGACGTGCCGTCGATCGGGCGCTGGAGAAGGCCCGCGCGGCGTCGAAGGGAAATTTCGAGGATCTGTTGCGCAGGTCCCTGCAGGTTCTTGCCGGCGCCGGCACAGGGCAAGGAGCGCGCGCCGCTTCCTCTTGAGTTCGCGCAAACGAACGAGCTGGCCATGGTTTGGTTCATCGGGAGCTAGTTGCAGGCACGGATAAAATGCGGAGAGCCAGAGCTAGAAATCGACCGCGTGTTCGAGGAGCAGTAGATGCCCGAAGCAAGAAGAATTAGGGACGGGGCAAACCGCATCGTATCGGGTCGGGCGCTTGAAGAAGACGCGCGCATCGAGGCTAGCATCCGTCCAGCGCATTTCGAGGACTACATCGGGCAGGCCCGCGTGAAGGAGAATCTGCACATCGCGGTCGAGGCTGCCCGGGCACGCGGAGAAGCGCTCGATCATGTGCTGCTGTACGGCCCTCCGGGTCTCGGCAAGACGACACTGGCGCAGATTCTAGCCAATGAGATGGGTTCTGTGATCAGAATCAGTTCCGGTCCGCTGCTGGAGAAGAAGGGGGATCTTACGGCGGTGCTCACCTCGCTTGAGCCGCGCGATTTCCTTTTTCTCGATGAGATCCACCGTCTCCAGCCGGCGCTCGAGGAAATTCTCTATCCTGCAATGGAAGATTTCCGGGTCGACCTGATCATCGGACAAGGGCCGGGCGCGCGCGTGCATCCCTATCAGCTCCATCCGTTCACTTTGATCGGCGCTACAACAAGAGCCGGCCTGATCATGGCCCCGCTGCGGTCGCGCTTCGGTATCGTGCACCGGCTGGATTTCTACACGCCGGACGATCTGGAACGGATCATCACGCGTTCAGCGAGAATTCTGGGCATCGCGATCGATCGCGACGGCGCGGGGGAGATTGCCAGACGCAGCCGAGGGACTCCGCGCGTGGCCAACCGACTCTTGCGCCGCGCCCGCGATTACGCCGAGGTACGCGCGCGCGGCCACATTACTTTGGGCGTCGCGCGCGATGCCCTGGCGATGCTCGGAGTCGATGAGCACGGCCTTGACGACACCGATAGAAACCTGATGCTCACCATCATCCAGAAGTACGCCGGCGGGCCCGTGGGGTTGAACACGATTGCCGCATCGCTCTCCGAGGAAGAAGACGCGATCGAAGAAATCTACGAACCGTACCTGATGCAGCTGGGCCTGCTCGACCGCACGCAGCGAGGGCGCGTGGCCACCGCGCTCGCCTATAAGCATTTTGGCCTGCCCTTCCAGGAAGCTCCTCGCAAGGAAGAAACCCGCCGCCAGACCGGCCTTTTCTAGTTGGCCCCGGGTGGGACCGATGACAACGTTGATAGCACAACCTACCGACGTGCACTTCCGTCTGGTACCTCTCCCGCCTCCGGGGCGGCCATTTCGCAGAGTTTTCTCACCGTCGTCCAATTGCGCGTGGTGGTTCGCTGCGAGAGGACCTTGTCGGGCGTATAGAGCTTGGACTTGCCAAAACCGTTGGGACAATGCAAGTAGATCTCCTTGCCGATCGAGTGGAAGCGCTCGGAGTTGTCTTTCCATGTGCCCAGCGCCTGGATGCCGCTCTGGGAAGCAGGCCGCTCGAGAAACGTCACCGCCAAGCGCGCCGTGTCGATCCTTGGTTCCGTCAGGAACGGATTACCCGCAAGGATCGCAGCCATTTCTGCTGCCGTTCTCACCGTTACGGAAACGGGCAGGCGAGTCTCGCCAGTTAGTTTCTTCCCGAGAGTCGCGGCCCACTTTGCCGCAGACCCTCTTGCCTCGAAGACCACGTTCCCGCTCTGCAGGTAGGTCCGCACATTTTTCATGCCCAGCTCCTGGCAGAGCGAACGCAGGCGCTCCATCTTCAATGTGTTCCCGCCCACGTTGACGCCGCGAAGAAGGGCAATATATGTGGCCAGCACTTCCTCCCCACCGTCGTAATGCCTTCGGCAGGTCCTTAGCATAGCTTGCAAGGGCTGTGTCCGTGAAGATGGACCGAGCGAGGTGCAAAGCAGCAATGTCCGGCGCAGATCGCCCCGCAAAGAAATACTCCGGCGCCAAAAGCAGCGGCATCGGAGGAAACATAGGTAACCAGCAGAGCGCCCCTCGTCGCGCCCAGCGCCGTTCCAGCCAGGCGCTGCTTGGAGACGGTCCACGCAGCGCCGAGGGTCGATTGCATGACGATCATCGACGTGTTCGCGGCCCAGTAGGTTCCGGAAGTCGCAGCAGTTTGTGCCAGCAGTAGGGAACCGACTGCCGCGACGGTCGTCCGCACCGCATGCAACCAATCCTTGGAATCTGCGCCCAACAATTTTCTCGTCCTGGCCTCAGCCGCCGCGACCCTCCCGCTCGCCATCATGCTTCCCATCACCCTGATCGATTGCCAACTGGCGCGCGTTATCGGCCGAAGACTACAATGCTCGCCCATGGCAACGCCGAAGGAGAAACGTGCCGATTGCTCTCGCTAGCGTCGTTCCTTGGGGGCGATCTCTTGACGAATACGCCCGCATGTTCGCGCTAACGCCAGGAGATCTCGCCTCGAGCATTCTGGATTGCGCCGGGGGGCCGGCAAGCTTCACCGCCGAAATGCGCCGCGCCGGTAAACAGGCGGTTTCCTGTGATCCCATTTACGGTTTTCCGGCGAATCAGATCGCTCGGCGCATTGATGAAACAGCCCCAGAAATTCTCGAGCGTACGCGCCGGACATCGGAAAATTTCATTTGGACCGAGTTCGACTCGCCCGAGCGCCTGGTCGAGAGCCGCCGCGACATCATGCGCCTGTTCCTGGAAGATTTGCCTGCGGGCCTAGCGGAAAACCGCTACCGCCTAGCGGAATTGCCCGCGCTTCCTTTCCGAGACCGCGAGTTCGACCTCGCGCTTTGTTCTCATTTTCTATTCACTTATTCCAATGTGCTCGGCCTCGAGTTTCACACGGCTTCGATCCGCGAGCTGTGCCGCGTAGCAAAGCAGGCGCGGATCTTCCCCTTATTTCCGCAGTTTGGGACGGAGCGGTCGCCATGGGTCTCAAGCGTGACGAGCCAGCTCAGGTCGGATGGCTACCAATGCGACATCGAGCGCGTGCCGTATGAATTTCAAAAAGGAGCAGACGAAATGCTGCGCGTTTCAGGCACCTAGGCCATGAAGACCGTCTACTTGTCGCTGGGATCAAACCGGGGAGACCGTGCGCAGAATATTGCTCGAGCCATCGAAGCTCTCGCCAGCCATGGAGTGCACGTGATCCGGCGGTCGTCTTTGTACGAGACTGAGCCGGTTGACGCTCGCGGTGGATGGTTTCTGAACTGCGTCGTCCAAGCGCAGACAGACATGATGCCGCGTCAGCTTATGAACGCGCTTCTTGGCATCGAGCGCCAGCTCGGCCGACGGCGGACGCCGGTGTCTGAAGGCTTGAAGGAACCGCGCACGATCGATATCGATATTCTGACGTTTGGTCGAAGCGTTGTCCGGGTGGCGGAAGTCGAGATCCCTCATCCCAGAATGGCCGAACGGCGATTCGTGCTGGTGCCATTTGCCGAGATTGCTCCGGAGCTCGAGCACCCGGTGATGAAACAAACCGTGGCGCAGCTTCTTCGGGACACGCCCGATCGTAGTCGCGTGCGTAAGTTCGATTAGTGCGCGATGCGCTCGGTGCGGAGCTCGGTGCTCCAAATCACATTCCCGTCCGGACCGAGCAGCGTGATTTCCGGCCTGCCGTTCTTGTCGAATCCGAAGATTCCCGCTTGGACTCCGTGTTCATCGACGAGAATGAATTTCTGGGCGGAGATGACTCTCGCGGTTCGCCCGAGTTGCTGGGCAGCGGCGAGCCGGGGCGAAAGGTACCACGCGAACATCCCACTCGAGAAACCGAGAAGCACTGAAAGAACCACGTTCCATCGACTCACAGATTGCCCTCCTTCGATTGATTCCTGTGCATTTCTAACGAACCATGAGCTCCTGTTGGCCGCTGCGCAGCACGCGCAGGTAGTGCAGTATGAGCGGCTTGGGGACAAGCGCAGTAAGCTGGATCTCCGATAGGCCGCCGGCCGATTCCTTGCGCCAGAGGTAGACTCCCGACTCGGATTCTTCTTCCGTGTGGCCTGTGATCGGCCGCAAGAAATCGCGAGCATCCTCAAGGGAAGCTCGTTCGCGAACGCCGGGCCGGGTCATCGCCTCCACGACATAGCTGCGAAGAAGCTTCGGCCAATAGGCGTTGA
>JASHRC010000129.1 GCA_030037525.1 Candidatus Acidiferrales bacterium
GACATATGGGCGTTCGGGTGCGTTCTGTACGAGATGCTGACCGGCAAGCAGGCGTTTACGGGCGAGACGGTAACCGAATCGCTCGCAGCCGTGATTATGAAAGATCCGGATCTCTCGCAGCTTCCTACCGGAACACCAGTTCGCGTCCGCGTTTTGTTGCAGCGATGCTTGCAAAAGGACCCTAAGCAACGGCTACAGGCAATCGGTGACGCCCGCATTTCGCTCGATGAAGTTCTCTCTGGGGCACTAGAGGCCGCGCCATCGCCCACGGTGGTCGAGCGACCAGCCGAAAGACCCTGGCGGATGTGGCTCGCGTGGGGGCTCGCAGGCCTCTTTATCCTCGCTACGGCATTTCTTGCGCTCCTTTACGTTCACCAGAGACCGTCTTCTGCTCGGGCGATACGCTTTGAAATTGCGCTACCCGAAAAATTGAACCCAAATGGCTTTTTCACCCTATCGCCCGACGGCAGCAAGCTAGCGTTCATTGCCATCGGCACGGATGGTGAGAGTCGCGTGTGGGTTAGATCTCTCGAAGCACTCGACGCGCAGCCTCTTAGCAGTACAGAAGGCGTGACTGACCTACCATTCTGGTCGCCGGACAGCCGCTTCATTGGTTTCTTCGCCGGGGGCAAGCTCCAGAAAATTGAGTTTTCAGGCGCCCCTCCGGTGACTCTGTGCGACGCGCCCTCGCACTACGGAGGTGCGTGGAGCTCTGACGACAAAATCATCTTCGGATCTAGGTCGGGCCTCATCGAGGTCTCCGCGTCGGGTGGCACCCCCTCTCCGATCACAACTGATGGAAATTCCGCGGGTCCCTTCTTCTTGCCGGACGGGCGTCATTACGTTTTTTACTATGTATCAGATCAAAGGAGTGGTCCTGGGATTTACGTGAGCTCGGTCGATGCCAAGCCGGGGGAGCAGTCATGGAAGAAGCTACTCTCCGACCGCTCCGGACCCATTTATGCACCCTCTTCGGACCCGGCTGTTGGGTATCTGCTCTTTGCCCGTGAACCGCGTGGCACGTTGATGGCGCAGCCATTCGACACGCGGCGGCTCGAACTGACTGGTGAGGCGGTTCCGATTGCCGAACCAGTTTCCATCACTGGATATTCGGCTTCCGCCACAAACGTTCTCGTCTATCTGGCAAGCGCGCAACGCTCTCCTACAGGGCCGACTGGCAACGTACAAGGCCAACTGATGTGGTTCGACTGGGAGGGGAAAGTTTTAGGAGCCATAGGAGACCCAGGTCTGTATCGCAGTTTGGCACTCTCGCCCGATGGGAAGCGTGTCGCCTTCGAGCGCGTCGACCCTCAAACTCGAAATAGGGACATTTGGCTGTATGAGTTTGCGCGGGGAGTGACAACACGGTTCACGTTCGATACGACAGACGACATGAACCCAGTTTGGTCTCCAGACGGCAGCCGCATCGCCTTCTACTCCGCTAGAACCGGAGAGGGTGACTTGTATCAGAAGGCTTCGAACCTGACAGGCGACGAGGAGTTGCTCTTCAAAGGGGCCGATTACAAGATCCCTAGCAGTTGGTCCCCGGACGGGCGTTTTCTGTTGTATTTCACGGTCACTCAGCCCAGGCAGATTTGGCTGCTTCCGCTCGGCGGCACGGCGGCGGATCGCAAGCCCATCCCCATCGAACGCTCCGGCTTCAACGAAGTCGTTGCTCATTTTTCTCCGAACGGGCGTTGGATAGCATACTCATCCAATGAATCTGGCAGGGACGAAATTTACGTGAGGCCTTTCGACCCCTCCTCAACGGGAACTCCCGTTCAAAAAGGTGCGCCTGTCACCGGCAAATGGATGGTGTCCAAAGACGGCGGCACAAGTCCGTTGTGGCGCCGCGACGGCAAGGAGTTGTTTTATTTGTCTTCCGATGGAACGGCGATGGCCGTTGATGTAAACACCAGTGGGGTCTTTCAAGCAGGAGTTCCCAAAACGTTGTTCAAAGTACCGACTGGTGTCGCCTGGTGGGATGTATCTTCTGATGGTAAGCGCTTTTTGATGCCTGCCCCCTCAGCTACGAGCCCGAGCGCTCCGCCGAAATTCACCGTCGTCCTCAACTGGCAGTCTGCGCTGAAGAAATGACCATTGCAACGGGCACAAAACTCGGACCCTACGAAATCGTCGCTGCCATAGGTGCGGGCGGAATGGGCGAAGTCTATCGCGCCCGTGATTCCAAGCTAGGCCGCGACGTAGCCATCAAGGTCCTGCCTGAAGCCTTCGCCAGCGATGCATCCCGTATGGCGCGGTTCCAGCGTGAAGCCAAGGTCCTCGCCTCTCTCGATCACCCCAATATCGCTTCCATTTATGGACTGGAGGATTCCGGCGGCACTCACGCGCTGGTGATGCAGTTGGTGGAAGGACCGACACTTGCGGACCGCATCAAGCAAGGTCCGATTCCAGTTGATGAGGCTGTGAGGATTGCGCAGCAAATAGCGGACGCACTGGAATATGCGCATGAGCGCGGAATCGTTCACCGTGACCTGAAACCCGCCAACATAAAAGTGGCTGCTGACGACACCGTGAAGGTGCTCGACTTCGGTTTGGCCAAGGCACTCGAAGGCGATCCGTCCTCTATTGACATCTCCACATCGCCCACGATTAGCCGCATGGCGACGATGCAGGGAGTATTACTGGGGACCGCAGCCTACATGTCACCGGAACAGGCCAAAGCCAAGCCCGTGGATCGCCGTGCAGACATCTGGGCGTTTGGGTGCGTGCTGTATGAAATGCTGACTGGGAAGATGGCGTTCAGCGGCGAGTCAGTGACGGATACGCTGGCGGGAGTGATTCGTGCCGAACCGGATTGGTCCCAGCTCCCGGCGGCAACACCAATGCGCGTTCGCGTTCTGTTGCAACGTTGCTTGCAGAAAGACCCAAAGCAGCGACTGCGGGACATTGGCGACGCCCGCATCTCGCTCGATGAAGTTCTTTCGGGTGCGCCCGAAGCGACGCCTTCGCTTGGAGCTGCTGGGCCGACGTTGAGTCGTCTACTCGCGTGGGCTGCGGCAATCTTTGTTGCGGGGGTCGTGTTGACAGGCGTCACCTTCTGGATTCTGAAACCTTCGCCTGTGTCTCCGACGCGGCCCGTCACCCGCACAGTGATCGACCTGCCACAAGGCCAACGGCTTGCGGGGCTGGTTCGATCGGCTTTGGCCCTATCACCCGACGGGAGCCAGCTTGCTTATGTTGCGACAACGCAGGGGAGCGACACACAGCAGATTTATCTGCGGCCGATGGATAGCGCGGAGGTTAGACCGATTCCCGGCACGGAGGGGGCCACCAGCCCTTTCTTCTCACCAGACGGCCAGTCGCTGGGATTTTTTGCTGATGGAAAACTGAAGAAGATTTCGGTGGACGGAGGAGTGGCGCAAACTTTGGCCGACGCTCCGGCACCCGCCGGAGCCAGTTGGGGCAGCCAGGGCACGATCGTCTTCGCACCCTCGGTAGGACCGCTTCAGCAGGCACCCGATGCGGGAGGCGCTCCGAAGCTACTGACTCATCTTGAGAAGGGCGAGTTCATCCACTTGTGGCCGGAGTTCTTGCCCGGCAGCAAAGCGGTCCTTTTTCAAACCAACGAGTCGGTCGTCGCAGTGCAGCCTGTCGGGACGGGCGAACGGCGGAGCCTGATTCAAGGAGGGGGTGTTCCCAACTACGTATCCTCCGGCCACCTGATTTACGCGCAAGCGGGCGGCACTCTAATGGCCGCGCCTTTCGATCCCGAGCGACTTGAGGTGACCGGCAAGGCAGTGCCCGTCGTGAAGGACGTCCTGCAGAGCCTAGTTCCACCAGGAACTACTCAATACAGCGTTTCCACTGCGGGACTGCTGGTCTATGTTTCGGGGGGTGCCCAAGCGTCGCAAAGCAGGCTGGTGTGGATCAGTCGCAACGGAGCAGAGCAACCTTTGGCAGCCCCTGCGCATAACTACAGTCTCCCGCGCCTCTCCCCCGACGGTCGTCGCGTAGCGGTCACCAGCGACGATCAGGTCTGGCTCTACGACCTCGCCCGGGACACGCTGACCCGATTCACATTTGAGGGAAGCAATAACTCATACCCAGTTTGGACACCCGATGGCAAGAGGATCGCGTTCTATTCAAACAAGGACGGCCCGCTGAACATTTACTGGCAAATGGCCGACGGAAGTGGCGGGCTGGAGCGGCTGACCACCAGCGAGAACGCGCAGTTTCCGATGTCCTGGTCCCCGGACGGGCAACTGCTTGCCTACGCTGAAGTCGCT
>JASHRC010000010.1 GCA_030037525.1 Candidatus Acidiferrales bacterium
CAGTAGCGCTTCTACGTCATCGAATCATACGCCTAATACGCCCGCCCACGTGTAAAAGTTCCCCCTAATGCCGATGGCGGGCAACGGCATGTTACTGCGAGCTTCGCACGCACGCCACACGTTGAGATCAATAGCATCTGAGTCTCGGCTGCCAGAGAAGGATCGTTACACCCAATGTGCTCATGCGAAATCGCTAGTCGCTCACAGACAAGACCCCAATCCGGACCCCAACGTGAGCTATATCACGTCAATTCCCAGTGGGCGACAACAGACCCGGAACTCCCTGCAAGGCGTGCGCCAAGCGGGGGGATGACGCCCGCCCCGTAGAAGTGGGTTCTTGCCAGTTCCTGTCAGCTGGTCGCCAGCACGGAAGTTACAAGTTGATTATCCCGAACGGGCCCGGTCGCTCACAGTTTTGTAATCTTCCTCTGCTACCCTCCCGCCATGATCCGGAGCGCGCCTCAAACCCTCGCAACCGACCGCCTCCTGCTGCGCCGCTGGCGCCAGTCGGACCGCCTCCCCTTTCAAAAGCTGCACGCCGATCCGCGGGTGATGGAGTCCATGCCCGCCCCGCTCTCTCCCGAAGAATCCGATCAACTCATGGACCGTATTGAGGAACACTTCGAGCACTACGGCTTCGGCCTCTTCGCCGCGGAACTGCTTGAGAACCAGACCTTCGTAGGCTTCATCGGGCTCTCTGTTCCAACCTTCGACGCTCTCTTCATGCCAGCGGTCGAAATCGGCTGGCGCCTGGCAGCTGAGCACTGGGGCCGCGGCCTAGCCACTGAAGGAGCGCGCGCCGTCGTCCGCTACGCATTCGAAGATCTCCGGCTTCCCAGCCTCGTCTCCTTCACGCCTACTCAAAACCTGCGCTCCCGCAGAGTGATGGAGAAGCTGGGCATGGTCCACGACCCGAGCGGCGATTTCGACCACCCTCGGCTCCCAGAAGGCCATGCCCTGCGGCGCCACGTGCTTTACCGGCTCGATCGCCAAACATGGCACGCCGCGCAGGTCGCACCTTGAGATCGCTCCTCCCCGCGCTCGACACGATCGCCTTGCTCGGCGGCGTGGTTGTGTATCTGGTTGCGGACAGGCAATAATTAGAACCGCTCGTGAAAGGTTTGGGCCGCACGATGATCGGCCATCTGTGTTTCGCCCTGCAATCCCATCGAAAAATCCTGCTCGTTGCGGCTGTCTGGATCGCCCTTGCCATGCCCGCCTTTGCGCAGGCAGGCCCGCCGCCCGGCGGAGCCGGGCAATCCGAAGCCTCACCCGCCAAGCTGCTTGAATTTGAAGTGGCTACCATCAAGCCGGTCAAGGATCCCAACCCGAATCGTACACGCGATAGAGAAGAGGGGCGCCGGTTTACCGCGTTCAGCACCACGCTTAGCGACCTGATACTGATGGCTTATCATCTCGATCGCTGGCAGACTGCCGGAGCGCCGGCATGGGTCACAACCGACGAATACGATGTGGACGCGGTGGCCGAGAGCGAAGCCGAATTCCGTGAGCGCGGGCCGGAAATGCTTCAGCAGCTCCTAGCGGATCGTTTCAAACTCAAGTTTCATTGGGAACAGAGGAAACTATCGGTCTACGTCTTATCGGTTGCGAAGAGCGGGCCCAGGTTGAAGCCTGCAGGCGCCAACGGCCAGCAAAGCGCATCGTGCCAACGCTTCGGAGTGTGTACCTTTAGGAGCGACACGCTTCAGCGTTTCGCAGGCTGGCTTTCGTATGCTGTCCTAGACAGACCCGTTGTGGACAAAACCGGCATCCCTGGAGTGTTTGATTTCACCCTAAGATGGACGCCCAACGAATCCCAATTCGCCGGCACGGGCATCAGAGTGCCGCAGCCCACGGACGATCCCAATGCACCCCCTGAACTCTTTACCGCCATTCAGGAACAACTTGGGCTCAAGCTGGAGCCCATGAAGGCGCCAGTCGATGTTCTCGTCGTCGATCACGTCGAGCGGCCCTCGGAGAATTGATGGATACTGGGCAAAAGATCGCGGTGATTCGGCAATACCCATTTCGGCCGGCAGCGGCTGTTCGATTTCTGTTCGGTCTCACCGTCGCCGCCGCGACTCTGCCGGCTCGAGCACAAACAACCCCGCCCGCCGCGGCCACCGCTACGGCGGCGGGAAAATCTCTCACCTACGATGTGGTCTCCATCAAGCCGCACCCATCCGGCATGGATCAGAGTTTTGGGTGGAGAAAGGCACCGGAAGGATTTTCCGGTAGCGGGATAAAACCGCAGATGCTGATCGTGCTTGCCTACGGCCTGCACACCCCCGACCAGATCGTGAACCTGCCCGCCTGGGCATCCACCGAAAGCTTCGACATCAAGGCCAAGACCGACGAAGAAACGGCCGCCGCAATGCAAAAGTTGTCTGACGCGGAGCGCGACCGCAAGCACCAACAGATGATCCAAGCCATGCTCGCCGACCGCTTCGGACTCAAGATTCACCGCGAGACCCGCCAGCTGCCCGTCTACGACCTCGTCGTCGCCAAGGGCGGACCGAAGATGAAGGTTTCGCCTGCCCAAGGCCCCTCCTGGTCGGGAATGAGCACCGGTTACATCACAGGCCAGGGAGTTCCGGTGGCGACACTCGTCTTCAACCTTTCCAACGAAATCGACCGGCCGGTCGTCGACAAAACCGGCCTCACCGGCAACTACGACTTCAAGCTCACCTGGACCCCGGCTGAGGCGAGGGCTCCGGCAGATCCCTCCGCCGCGGCGCCAGACGCCGACTCTGGCCCGTCGATCTTCTCCGCCATCGAAGAACAGCTCGGCCTAAAACTTGTCTCCGCCAAAGGCCCGGTCGACGTGATCGTCGTCGATCACGTCGAGCGGCCCTCAGAAAACTAACCCATCCCCTTCGCGCCGGTCCCGGCATCTGACTTTTCCCGCACCTCCCTGTTATATTTCCTTACGCAAACCTTGGCGTGCTCGCGCCGCAGCCGAATCGATAGGAGGAGGAAGACAGCGATGGATTGGAGTGAAAGCACGAGACGGTCGTTCTTGAAGCAATTTGGCGCGGCGGGCGCAGCGGCGTTGGCCGCCGCGAATGCCGATGGATTGGCATTGCCCACAGCCTCCGGCGCGCAGGATGCCGGCGCGCAAACTGCGCCTACGCCCGCAGACCTCAAGCAAGCGGCTACGCGTGACGCTCGCATGGCATGGTGGCACGAGGCCAAGTTCGGCATGTTCATCCACTGGGGTCTCTACAGCGTCATCGGCCAGCACGAGTGGGCCAAGGAGCAGGAGGGCGTGCCCCTCCTTCAGTACGAGATCCTCGCCAAGCACTTCCATCCCAAGCCCAACGCCGCCCGCGACTGGGCGCGCCTGGCCAAGCGTGCCGGCCAAAAGTACATGGTGATGACTACCAAGCATCACGAAGGCTTCTGCA
>JASHRC010000130.1 GCA_030037525.1 Candidatus Acidiferrales bacterium
GGGTGGTGAAGGGCGGAAACGGGCAGTTGCGAGAGGTGGTGTACCGAGCGGGAACGCCGGATCGGACGGTCCCTCCCGGCCTCTACTCGATCTACCTGAAAAAGGCCAACGAATACCTGGCCAAGGCCGAGGCGCTTGCCGATCCGGCGCAGGCGCAAGTGATCGCCGATCTGATTCGCTATTACCAAACGGGTGACTTCAAGGATTGGCTCCAGTTCGATGCCGACTGGGTCCAGAACAACGCGGCGGTCGATTTCGCCAATGGATTCATCGAAGTCTATCGCGACGCGCGGGGAGCGAAGGGTAGTTCGCAGAGCTTCGTCTCGGTGACCGACAGAGAGCTGAGCGACAAGATGGCTCGGCTGGCGGCCAACGCTTCGTATTTCGAGCAGAAGGCTCCCTGGGATAACCGCTACAAGAAGACTTCGTTTACGCCCCCCGTGGTGAAGGCGATCGAAACCTTGGTCGAGACCGGCGATTTCAGCGTCACCACAATCGGCGACAACCTGCCGAACGAAAATCAGATCCACGAGAAGTACGGAACAAAGAATTTCCTGTTTACCAGCAGCACGCGTGCCTTCAACCAAGCCCAGGGCAACGCGATTACCGACGAATTCAGCTCATCGCCCGAGGAGATCGCACGCGATGAGAAGTATGGTGGCGAAGCCGAAGATTTGATGACCGCGCTGCACGAGGTGATCGGGCATGGGTCGGGCAAATTGAGCCCTCGGCTCAAGAATGGCGCCGAACCGGCATTGAAGGAATATTTCTCGACGCTCGAAGAGGCCCGCGCTGACCTGATGGCGCTTTGGAACGTTTGGGACCCGAAATTGAAGGAGCTAGGGCTGGTGGGCGATCAGGAAGAAGTGGCCAAGGCGATGTACGACCGCGCGGCGCACGTTGCTCTGACGCAGCTCCACACTGTTCCAAAAGGAGACACGCTCGAAGAAGACCATGCGCGGGACCGGCAGCTAATCGTGCGCTACATCATGGCCAAGACCGGCGGCATCGACCAGATCCAACGCAACGGGAAGACGTACATCCAAGTCTCCGATTACGAGCGCGCACGACAGGGTGTGGGCATGCTGCTCGGGGAATTGATGCGCATCAAAGCGGAAGGCGACTATAACGCCATCAAGGCGCTGGTCGACAAGTATGCGGTGCGCTTCGATCCGGCGCTGCGGGACGAGGTGGTGGCCCGCTATAAGAAACTGGATCTGCCGAGCAACTGGGCGGGAATGAATTCCGAGCTCTGGGCGCAGTTTGGCGCAAACGGGGAGATTCAGAAAGTCGAGATCGGTTATCCGCGCGATCCGGCGAGCCAGTATCTAGATTATGCGGCCATGTACGACCAGGGTTTGAGGGCCCCAGGCCAGCCGCAGTGATGGTGGTAAGCCAAGAGCTCTTGCGCCGCCCGAGAGCCTGCCAACAGCGCCCAGATACGGTGGGAGCACGCGCGGTAGTATACTGCGGCGCGCGCAGAGAGCCAGGAGGCAGAAGCGATGAGCGAGGCCATCGCGGCCAAGAGCAATCCGCTGGATCCCAAGCTCTTCAGGCCGGAAGCGATTTCTCCCCAGGTAGCGGCAGCAAATCTGGAATTCCAAAAGCTGGTTTCGGCTGGCCCGGACTGGTGGGAGATCGGTGCGCAGGCCTATCGCGAAGCTCTGGCCAGCGGGCGCGGCCCGTTTCCGCTGCCGGAAAAGTCTCCACGCGGGCGGACGATCGAAATCGAGGGCAAGGGCGGACACAAGATCGCCCTGCGCGTCATCGTTCCTCAAAACGCCAAGGGGATTTACATGCACCTTCATGGCGGTGGGCTCGTCCTGGGCTCGGCGTTGACGCAGGACATGATGCTCGAGCGCGTCGCCCAGAGTACGGGCATGGCGGGCGTGAGCGTCGAATACCGGCTCGCTCCCGAGCATCCCTATCCGGCCGCTTGGGACGACTGCGAGTCGGCGGCCCTGTGGCTCATCCAGAACGGAAAATCCGAATTCGGAAGCGATGTGATGACGATCGGCGGCGAATCGGCAGGCGCGACCCTTTCAGCGGCGACGCTGGTGCGCCTGCGCGACCGCCACGGCTACGCGGGTTTCCGCGCAGCGAATCTAGCGTACGGGAACTTCGATACCTCGATGACGCCGAGCCAGATGTTGGCGCCGGAGGAGGGAATCCTGGTTGGCCGAGCAAACATCAAGAAGTTCACCGAGGCGTATTTGCCGAAGGGCGTCGACCCGCGGAATCCGGACGTTTCGGCGCTGTACGCGGACTTGCGCAATATGCCGCGAGCGATCTTCACCGTCGGGACCGTCGATCCTCTGCTGGACGACACGCTGTTCATGTACTCACGCTGGATCGCGGCGGGCAACGAGGCGGAGCTGGCGATTTATCCGGGGGCGCCCCACGCGTTTAACAACTTCCCGCTGCCACAGGCGCCCGAGGCGAACGCGCGGATTGATGCGTTTCTGAAACGCGCGATTTCGTAGGTTCGAGCACTCTCCCTCAGGACACGCGGCAGACTTCCGCGATCAGACTTTCCCGGCGGCTCAGGGCGAACGAGTCGAGGCGGGCGAGCACCCAGAGGTATCCACGTAGCGCCGCAGCTGCGAGTAACAAGAGGATCGCCGTCGCCGGCCAGACCCGCTGAAAGTAGGCGGCCACAGCACCTGCTATTGCTGCCAAGCCAAACGTCACGGCCTGAGCTCCTAAAACCGCCAGGGCCGTGATGCCAGATGCGCGCTGCCTCCCTAACGCGGCCCAATCGATCTTCTTCGGCGAGTAGAGCGACATCAGATTTCCCGTCGTGAAGTTGACGAGCGATCCGAAGACGGCGCCCGCGACGGTCGCCAGAGTCATGGCGGGAAGAGGCGGCCGGAACAGGAACGCCACCGCGATCCAAACGAGAACCATTTCCAGCGCCACAATGAGACTCTGCGCGAGGTTCTTTGCGAGCAAAACGTCGCGAAAACGGATCGGTGACATGTAGTAAAACTGCACGCCGACGCCCTCGGTGCCAAAACAGTTGTAGGAGAGGTTGCTCAGGATGAGCAGCGCGTAGGCCACGCCGATGGGGAAGGCCAAGTCGACATGCCTGGCCAGGAAATCGGAGCCGTGCCGTGCGTTCGCGAAGCTGAAACGGAGAATCAGCAGGATCACCACAGGCATCACCAGCGGAAAGAGCATTGGTCCGCTGCGAGATAGATAATGAAACTCTTTTTCGAAGACGGCCGCGACGGAGCCGGACAGTCCGCCTAGGTCCCAACTGGCTCGAACCTCCTGCCGACCTTTTCGTGCGGGCGCAGGGGATTCGCTCAGATTTTCTCCACGATACTGGGCCAGCAGGCGGACGTTGAGCACGGCCAGGAACACCAGAGTGTACGCGCACAGCAGCAAAAAGGCGCCGAGAGCCCACTGGAAATCCCCTTCGAGCGGACTCTCCAGCGCGGCGGCTGCCAGACCGGGTGGCAGGAATTGTGCAACGGCAAGCAAGGGCGTCCAAAGCGCCCCGACGGGTGCGGGATGCCCGCCTCGGTAGTGATGGGAGTAGTAGGTTCCGAGCGGAGTGATGAACTGCACGCAGATGATCAAAAGGAAGAACAGCACGCCCAGGATTTCGCGGCTCTTGCGACGCCCGAGCCAGCGCTCGATCCACGAAAAAATGGCGCGGCTGAGCGCGATGTTAAACGCAACGAAGGCAGCGAGCACAAACAAGGTCCACGGCAAGGCCCGCGGCCGTGCCGCGCCTAGGCCCAGGGCCAGTCCAGCAAGCCAGAACAGGGCCACGAACGTGGTCGGATCCAGCGAGCCATAGAGCAAGCGCAGCAGAAAGTACGAACGATAATCGAGCGGAAAGCGCAAAAAGTTCGCGGCATCGAAGTTTTCTGTGAAGGCGGTCGCCATGACCGGAAAAAGCTGCCAGTAGAGAAAAATGCCCCAAAAGGGCAGGGCCAGCCATCCCAAAGCATCGTGCGAAACGATGTACCAGACCGCGACGCCAATGCCGAGCATCCCGCCGATCCCGAAAGCCGAATAGCCGATTCCCGCCAGAACGCGCGAAGCCAGCTCGAGGCGGCCGCCAAGGGTGCGAAGCGAGTTGACGAAAATCCGCCAGCGAAGCTCCGCAATCGCGCCGAATTGCGCGCGCCTGAGAAGCGGCTCAGTTTCCGGCCCGGAATTCAGCCAAGCCATGAAAGCTCCTGATCGGTCCTGCGCGATCCGCCCACGATGCGCAGAAAAATCTCTTCGAGAGTGAGCGTTTCTTCCGCCGGGGTACCCTCGGAATCAGGCGCTCGGTGCGCTTGGACACCGGCGCGCAGCTCTTCGAGCGAGCCTTGGGCGACGAGCTTGCCTTGGTGAATGATCCCGACATGGCTGCAGAGCCGCTCGACGATCTCGAGAACGTGCGAGGTGAGAAAGATCGTCGCGCCGCGAACGATCATGCGCTGGAGCATGGCCTTCAGCGTGCCGGAGGCGATGGCGTCAACGCCTTCAAACGGCTCGTCCAGGAAGAGAATCTTCGGGCTGTGAATCACGGCCGCTGCCAAGGCGAGCTTTTTCTGCATGCCATGGGAATAATCGGTGACGAGCGTTCTGGACTGGTCGGCAAGCTGCATGAAATCGAGCAACTCCAGGGTTCGTTTGGCGGCGGTATCGCGATCCAGACCATACATGCGCGCGGCGAAATTCAGGTATTCGGCTCCGGTGAGTCGGCCGAACAGCGCCATACCTTCGGGCACGACGCCAATCTGGCGTTTCACTTCGACCGGATGCTCGGTGAGATCGAGACCCAAGATTTCCATCCGCCCGGCCGACGGAGCCAGCAGGCCGGTGAGCATTTTTATGGTGGTGGATTTGCCCGCTCCGTTCGGCCCGAGAAAGCCGAAGAATTGCCCTGGTGTAACGCGGAGATTGACGTCATCCACAGCCACAAGCTGCCCAAACCTGCGGGTGAGATGTTCGGTGGTGATGGCAGGCGCATCCATTCGGCTTGAGCAACTCTAACATGGCCTACTTCATGGCGCCGGCGTTTGCTGCCAAAGCGAAACATCTTCAAAGCGATCGAGTCGGATAGGCGCTGATAGCGCGGAGGGCCGGGATGGAGAGGATCGCCGCTCCCGGCCCAATGGGTCGACCTATTTCTGCGAAGACAATCTGGATCGAGGCGATGGGCTGAAGTTCGCTTGGGAGGCGAAGCCCAATGAACCCCGGGTGACATTTACGTGGCGACCATCGGCCACCATTTCCAATGCTTTTGTCCAGGTGATTGCCTACCCGTTTAGGTGATGCGGTGCCCCAGCCCGGCGTGGCAGATTTCTCCGGGAGGATCTGATGGCAACGACACTGAGCAGCATTTCAAACGAATTGAGCGAAATCGTACAAAGCGTGGGTCCCTACGTCGTCAGCGTGAGGGCTCGGCGGCATTACCCTTCGAGCGGACTGCGATGGGGTTCTGAGGTGATCGTTACCGCGAGCCACACCATTCAGCGAGAAGAGGACATCGCGATCAGCCTTGCCGATGGAACAACCACGGAGGCTTCCTTCCTCGGACGAGACCCGGGAAGCGACTTGGCTGTGCTGAAAGTGAAGCAATCTGGGCCATCGGCCGCAGATTGTGGCCTAGCGTCTGTAGTTAAAGCCGGAGAGTTGGCGCTCGTGATCGGTCGATCACCCGATAGCGGCGTAAACGCGAGTTTCGGAATCGTCAGCGCGGCATCTGGCCGGTGGCGAACCTGGGCGGGCGGTCAACTAGACAGCTATATCCGTCTGGATGCTCGGATGTTCCCGCAGTCTTCCGGGGGCGCGGTCGTAAACGGGAGAGGCCAAATCGTCGGAATGGCCACTTCCGCCTTGTCACGGATTGCCCCGTTAGCCATATCCGCAGCGACCATCACCAGCGTCACGGCAAAACTGCTCGACAGGGGCTTCCTGCCGCGCGGTTACCTGGGAATCGGTGTGCAAGCGGTGCCCCTCAGCCAAGGGCTGCGGCAGAAGCTTTCGATCTCGAACCAGAGCGGATTAATGGTACTGACCGTCGAACCCAACGGACCCGCCGAGAAAGGTGGGGTGTTGCCGGGCGACATGTTGCTTGCCGCCGATGATGTGACGACCGAAAAAATCGAGGATCTCCAGGCGTTTTCGCACAGCGACACGATTGGCAAAACGGCGAAAATCAAGTTGATCCGCGGCGGGGCATTGAATGAGGCGCTCGTCGTCGTCGTCGAGCGTCCCAGAAGGAAGGATTAGGATGCCGATGGAAGGTTTCGGTGAGATGCGTCCTACGGTCTGCGTCAGCGCCGGTGGTCGGGGCCACGGCTCAGGAGCGGTCGGTCACGTCATCGGCATCAACACGATGATTGCAGGAGGCATCGGATTGGCTGTGCCTGGCAATACGTTCTCACGATTCTTGCGGTCAGAATCGAGATCGGTGTCGTTGCCCGTTCGGTTGAAATCGCAAGAACCGGGTGCGCTATTTCGGCCTGATGATACTGGAAGTTCTGAAGGATGGTGCGGCAGCCATGTCATCCCTAATGCCCGGCGACATTCTAGTCGGGTTCGACAACCAACACTTGGACTCGATTGACGATTTCAAGAGAGCTCTCGAAGGGAACGGAGAGGGCGTGATTCGGTTGCAGTTACGGGGCGACCGGACGACTGTCCGAACCGTAGCCGTGCGCCTCCGATTGGGAAATACGGTCGCGGCATGATCCGTGTGCTGATCAAAGCGATAACACCGGTGGCAGGGGCGGGGCTAAGGAGCTTGCTTCGATCCTACGCCTCACTCGAGGTGATCGGTACAGACATTGGCCAGCACGATATCCTGACGAACTCTCTCTCCGATTCACATCCCGATGTGATCGTCGCTCAAATCGAAGGCGATCCCGATATCCCAAAACTACTCGCCGATGTTCCGGAGGGCACGCCCGTGGTCATCCTTGGCGGCTCCTCAATCGAATCCAGCCGCATGTTTCGGCGAGGAATTCGAGGGGCATTGCCAAGCAGCGCTTCCGGGGATCAGATTGCTGCCGCCATCCAGGCCGCGGCTGCGGGATTGGCGGTATTCGATGCAGGCGAGCTCGATGATCCATCCGATCTGGGGACCATCTCGGAGAGGGCTGAGCGCTTGCTGGAACCTCTCACGGACCGCGAGATTGAGGTCCTTCGCTTCTTGGCCGAGGGCCTCAGTAACAAGGAAATTGCAGCGCGAATGGAAATCTCCGAGCACACCGTCAAATTTCACGTGGCCTCGATAATGGGGAAGCTGGGAGCAAACAATCGCACCGAGGCAGTGATTTCCGGTATCCGTCTCGGCCTCGTTCTGATCTGATTGAAAATGTCAGCGGCTTGGGGCCATTCAGTGCCCCGATTTTAGGATGTCGAGATCGCGCTGAGCCGCTCGGCAGCGATTGGCCCAGTCAAAAGTGAAGGATCGGCCCAGCACGGAACCTAAAAGTCCGTCGTCAATTTTGCTTTCGAGGCTGCGGCTGCCAAGGTTTGCTGAGCTTGCCTTTGTTGATATCGGCCCGGCGGCTGTTCCGCTTTCCCAGCTTCTGGTTTAAGAAGCGCTGCTTCATGGTTGTTTGGACTGTTCTAACTGCATTCTACCTCACAGGCAAGAAGTAGTCGCACCGCCACCGCATGTGTTTCCTGTCGGAAGCCTGTGAAACGCGGCGCTGGCGTGTGCATTTTCGAAACAAGACCAACCCATGCGATCGGAGGACAACAAGATTGCGCCCGGCGTCGCTGGGGCGTTCTCTAGCATGCTGACCGTGAACTAATTGAAGTAACCCGGCGGAGGCGCGAACCCGCCTAGTTCCTGCGCCAGTAAGTCTGCAAACGCAATGCAGGTGGCGTCCTCTCCGTACGGTCCCATGATTTGAATCCCGACAGGCAGGCCTGCTTCGGTTCGACCGATGGGCGCAACCGTTGCGGGACAACCCGTCAGGCTGGCGGAGCTATTCCAGTTCAAACCTTCCATGTAATTTCGCGGGCCTCGAGCGGTCGCAATCGAGCGCAGCTCTTGAGGCTGGCTATGATCGTGAGGGAAGGCTACCGAGAACGTGACGGGCGAAAGGAAAACATCTACGTCATTGAAGTAAGCTTGCCAGTGCGCGCGAAATTCCAGTCGCCGCAGGTTCTCCGCTTGCCAGCGCGGGAACGACGAGAGAGCTTCGACTGCCTCGGGACCTGCAATCCTTTCATATTCGCTTCGGAGCGCCTGTTGGGCTTCTGGAGGGGACATGTTGATAAAGAACGCGAACAACATGAAACGGTAAGTATCCAGCAACGCTGTCGGCTGAAATGCCGCCGGCCACCCTGGCTTCATTTTGATGCCCAGCCGACCCAGGTTGTCGAGAGCCCTTTCGAGAACGGCTCGCACATCTGGTGCGGGAGGGGCCATGGGATCATCGAGAACGTACCCGATACGAAACTCGTCCAATTTCCGGCCACGCGCCGGGGGCAGCTCCCATTTCCAGGCCTTGGCGTCCCAACCTTCCGGCCCTCCCAAAACTTTCAACGCCGCCCGCAGATCGTTTGCGCTTCGCGCCATGGGTCCGGCAACAGCCAGCAATGTCGAGAAACCAGGCGGAGTCGGGATGCCGCCCGGCAGATGCCCTCGCAGACTCACGAGATCCAGCGTGGGTTTGTGTCCGTAGATCCCGCAAAAGCTTGACGGCAGGCGTATCGAACCGCCGATATCGCTGCCAACGCTAAGATATCCGAGCCCCGCCCCCAGCGCTGCAGCGCTTCCTCCCGAAGATCCACCAGGTGTTCTAGTCAAATCCCAGGGATTGTTCGTCGTTCCATAGATCGGATTGTAGGATTGCCAGTCGGCAAGGTTGACCGGAACGTTCGTGGCGCCTATCAAGACCGCTCCCGCCGCCAGCAAACGGTCCACGATTGCAGCGTTCTGTGACGCCCGTGAGTCCTTGAACTCTGGCAAGCCCCAAGTACACGGCTGACCCATTACGGCAAAGCTTTCCTTGACGTGGATGGGAACACCATGGAAGACGCCCAGGGCTTCCTGTCGCGCCACTGCCACGTCGGCCTTTTTGGCTTGCGCTAAGGCGTTCTCCTTCAACTGGTAGGCGAAAGCGTTGAGGCCGGGGTTATAACGTTCGATCCGCTCAAAGGCGCGGAGCGTCAGTTCTACCGACGAAACCTGTTTCCTGCCAATGGCTTCGGCCGCTTGCAACGCTGAGGCAAAGTCGAGCTCGTGAGAGGGTAGACGGGATGAGAAGGCTGGCGCCGCTGATTCCATTTGGGATCTCCAGGCTGAAACTGGCGAAGGATCGCTCCGGGCCGGACTAGAAATCCTACGCCTCTCGTTGTTCAATTCATGCCTAACTAAGACATGGCTGATGCCTGCTTTTTAACTGGCTACTCCCCAACTCCCGCTTCGTGGGTGCGATCGTCTCTTCTGGAAATGTAGGGTGGTCAGCTGAGCGATGGCCATTCTTGTACGGACTCCTGATTCCGCACTTCAGTGGAGAGATTGCTCGGCGTCCGCAACGGTCGCGTAGGCGTCGAAGAGCGGATCAACTCCCGTGATTTGCAGAACGTTACGAACTCGGTGGCTGAGGCCGACCAGCGCGAGTTTTCGGCCTGATTTGTTGCACGTAACGAATGCTCGTACCAGCGCGCCCACCGCCGTGGAATCGAGCGACGGCACATCGGTCAGGTCCAGAATCAGGTACGGAGCTCTTGCCTTGGCGACGGCCTCCTGAAACATCGCTGCTTGTGAAAACGTAATCGCGCCGTCGAGATCGAGAATCTGGATATCTTCCGAGGTCCCGGACCGTGAAGCTACCTGGAACTTTTGTCCAGACATGCGGCGGATTCTAGCGTATCGACTTGCAGAATCAAACGGATTTCCACGAAACGTCCAGAGGACTTCGCTCTCGACCGCCGCATCTTAATCGAACTCCGTAACCCTGCGGAAGCAGGGGCGGCACTCTCGTTCTCGAACCGCCTTCGGGAAACTATTCGCGCCACGAATGCGCTACAATGCGGAAACCTCCGGGGGGCCTGAAATGAAATTCCCAACAAAAATCGCTGTGGCCGGGCTGTTCTGTACGACAATCGCTACTCCGTCGCGCGCTCAAATCGACGAGGCAACCAGGCAGCTCTCGCACGATATTTTCAAAGAACTCGTCGAAATTAATACAACAGACTCCGTCGGCAGCACCACTCTCGCTGCACAAGCCATGGCGAAACGGCTCCTTGACGCCGGCTTTCCCGCCAGCGATGTGCAGGTTCTGGGGCCGAACGCGCGCAAAGGGAACCTGATCGCTCGCCTCCCTGGTACCGGTGCGAAGAAACCAATACTTTTCATCTGCCACACAGATGTAGTCGAAGCCCGCCGCGAAGACTGGTCCCTCGATCCCTTCAAGTTCACCGAAAAGGACGGCTACTTCTACGGCCGCGGCACGGAGGACATCAAAGAAGGCGACGCCATTCTTGTCACCACGTTCATTCGTCTCAAGCGCGAAGGCTACAAGCCCGAGCGCGACCTCATTCTTGCACTCACTGCTGACGAGGAGGGAGGTGCATCAAACGGCGTCGATTGGCTGCTAAAGAACCACCGCGACCTGGTCGATGCCGAATACATCCTCAACCCCGATGCCGGCGATTTCGAGCTCGATAATGGCAAGCGCGTCCTCGTCGGCATCGAAGCGAGCGAAAAACTCTATGCGGACTTCTCTTTCGAGG
>JASHRC010000131.1 GCA_030037525.1 Candidatus Acidiferrales bacterium
CCTCGATTCGACCGCTCGCTTGCGTCGGAAGCGTGAATTCCGTATGTTGAAGGCGATCTCCGCCCCATAAGAATCGATGAAGCGAATTCTGGTCATTGAAGACGACAAAGATATCGTCGAGCTGGTGAAATATAACCTGGAGAAGGACGGTTTCCAGGTCACCGCAACGGGAGATGGCGCAAACGGGCTCACCCAGATCCGTAAGGCGCCGCCCGATCTGCTGATTTTGGACTTAATGCTGCCGAAGTTGTCGGGCCTGGAAATCTGCAAGGAAGTTCGCAAAGATGGGGCCCTCAATCGCCTGCCCGTGTTGATCCTGACGGCCAAGGGAGAAGAAGCCGATCGCGTGGTCGGCTTGGAACTGGGCGCCGACGATTACGTCACCAAGCCGTTCAGCCCGCGCGAACTGGCCGCACGCGTCAAAGCCCTGCTAAGACGCACCGAACCGGTTGAAACATCGGAAAAACCGATCGAAATTGGACCCCTGCGCATCGATCCGGCCGCCTATCGGGTGACTCGCGCCGGCAAACCGGTCCCCATGAGCACTCTCGAGTTTCGCCTGCTATACTTTCTGGCGGCCCGGCCCAATCGAGTGTTCACGCGCGACCAGCTCTTAGATGGCGTGTGGGGCACGGAACGATTTGTCACTCCGCGCAGCGTGGATGTGTATGTGCGTCGGCTGCGCGAAAAAATCGAGACCGATCCGCAACACCCTGCTTTCATGAAGACGATTCGAGGCGCCGGCTACCTTTTCGAAACTCGTGCGAGCTAAGCTTTTCTGGAAGCTCGGCCTCACCTATCTCGGCCTGCTGCTGGTCGTTTTGCTCGCCGTGGGTCTCTACTCCTCTTATGTCTTGCGCCGCGATTACATCCGCTCGGCCGATGACCATCTGGCCTCCTTGCTGGCTCTGGCGGAGGCCCGACCGCCTGCTTTTGACCGACCCCCGGAACTCCGCGCCTGGACCGACTGGATCGGGCGAAGCGGCGCGCGAGTCACGGTCATCGACAGTGCCGGAAACGTTCTGGCCGATTCCTCTCCTGGCGCCAAAACCGCCGGAACCGCTCTCGAACCCGAGGTCCGCGGGGCCCTGGCGAACGGCTCGGCGACTTCCGTTCGGCGGAGCGCGGCGCTGGGCGCCATTCTCGTCTACCACGCCGTCACCTACCGGCCGCCGAGCGGCCCTCCTGTGGTGATTCGGTTGTCTCTGCCGCTCGCCGAGGTAGATCGTTCCGCCGAGGAGTTGCAAAAAAAGGTGTTGACTGCTTCGCTCCTGATCCTGCTGGTCGGGGGGATGATTTCGCTTGCCTATTTTCGCAAGCTCGCCGGGCGCATCGAGCGGCTCACGCGCTTTGCTCACCAGATCGCCGAGGGCGACTTTCGGCCTCTCGCGCCCGATCTACCGCGCGACGAACTCTCCGCCCTGGCCTCAGCGCTCAACGAAACCGCGGCCCGGATGGACCGTTCCTTCCGCTCTCTCACCAGTGAACGCAATCGCTCGGCGGCGATTTTGGGAAGCATGGTCGAGGGTGTAGCTGTGATTGACGCCCAGGAGCGGCTGGTGTTCTCAAACCAGGCTTTCTCGGAAAGTCTGAACCTGGACCCTGCGGAAATCGAAGGGCGCCCGGTCATCGAAGTCGTCCGCAACTCGGACCTGCTTGGCCTAATCCGCCGCGCTCTCCGGGGAGAAGAGGGTCTCGGAGCGGAGATCTCGGTGGGAATCATTCAGCAGCGTACGTTTTCCCTGAGCGTCGCCCCGGTCCAGGCCCTCGAAGCGCGCTCGTTGGCCCCCGCGAGCGCCCCCCTCCGGCGAGAGCCATCCGGCGCTGTCGTCGTGCTGCATGACGTGACCGAATTGCGTTTGCTCGAGCGAGTACGTCAGGACTTCGTCGCCAACGTCTCTCACGAATTCAAGACCCCGCTCACTGCCATTCAGGGGTTCGCCGAAACCCTGCTGGGCGGCGCGCTTGAAGATCCCGAGCACAATCGCCGCTTCTTGGAAATCATTCGCGACCATGCGGCGCGTCTCGCCGCACTCACCAATGATCTGCTCAAGCTGGCCCGGATCGAGGCAGGAAAGCTTCAGGTGGAACTCGGCCCGGTCAATTTGCTCGAGGTGATCGAGCGCTGTGCCGAGGTCACCGTGCTCAAAGCCAGCCGGAAACAGATTGCCGTTGAGACCGACGTGCCGGCCAACCTGCCGCCGGTGCGCGGCGACGCCAGTTTGCTCAGGGAGGTGCTTCAAAACCTGCTCGATAATGCGGTCCAATACACCCCGGCGGGAGGCCGCATCAAGGTGAGCGCAGCCGCCCGGGGGCGCGAAGCTACCATTACCGTCGAGGATACCGGCATCGGAATCCCCGCGATCGATCAGGAAAGGATCTTCGAGCGTTTTTATCGAGTCGATGCGGGCCGTTCGCGGGAAGCGGGCGGCACCGGGCTCGGCTTGTCGATCGCCAAGCACATCGTCGAAGTGCATGGGGGCCAATTGCGCGTGGAAAGCGAAGTAGGACACGGCTCGAAGTTTTCTTTCTCCCTGTCGCTTGCCGCTTAGCCGGAAGGCTAGTCTTCGAGGCTTCACGCGGTCTTTATCGTCTCGAAACACTGGTGTCAGATCCTGTAGATGGAGAAGTGGAAGAAATCCACCTATGGCAGCCACAAAAACCAGCGGCGAGGGAATCCTCCAGACGGTGCTGATGAATTACCTCACTTCGCAGGCCCGGACCGTCGAAGCGTCCCTGAACAGGGCTCTGGCCGCTTTGCTGGGGCGAAACGATCGGTTGGCAAGCGAGGTTTTCTTAACCGAACCCCGCATCAACGAAATGGAGATTGTGATCGACGAACACTGCGTCCGCATGCTCGGTCATGGTAATTGGGAGGACGCCGAGGTGCGGCTCGTCGTCGCCGCTCTGAAAATCAATAACGACCTCGAGCGCATGGGCGATCTGGCTGTGAATCTCGCCGAGCGCGCTGTTTCGCTAGCAACCTTGGGCCCTGTCCCGATCCCCTCCGAACTGGAACCGATGGCGAGTGCCGTCCGCGCCATGGTGTCGAAATGCCTTGGTGCGTTGATCTATGAGAACCTGGATCTTGCCACCCAGGTTTTGGAAAGCGATGATGCGGTCGATCAATACCGCGACCGAGTCTTTCAAGCGCTCCTGGCCTCGATCGCCCGGGACCCCTCCGAGGCGGCCCAGAATCTCCAACTGCTTCTGGCGTCTCGCCATCTGGAGCGCATCGCCGATCACACTACGAACATCGCCGAAGATGTGCTGTTTTGGATCCGAGGACTCGAAGTCCGCCACGGCCGCGCCCGCCACTTAAATCCGCACGCCGAACCGAAGAAACCAGACTGAGCGACGCAGTTTCTGCACAAATCAAGGGAGATAAGTCTGCCCGCCAGGCTTTTTTACGCCGAATTCTCGGCCATGTAACGCGGCCGTAACAATCGGAAAACCATAATGGATCCAAAGGAGAATCCGTAACCCATGAAAAAAATGGCACTTTTGGCCTTGCTCGGGCTTTCGCTCGGAGCCTTTCTGGGTGCCGAGAACCTGGCCATCAACGCGGCCGGCGCCACTTTCCCTTATCCGATCTATTCGAAATGGTTTGACGTCTACCACACGGCGCAACCAACCATACAGATCAATTACCAGTCAATCGGTTCGGGCGGTGGTATCCGCCAACTCACTGCAGGGACGGTCGATTTCGGCGCTTCCGACATGCCGATGAATGACGACCAGATCAAGGAATTTCAGACCAAGAACGGTTTCTCCGTCCTGCACTTTCCCACCGTGCTTGGCGCCGTGGTACCCACCTACAACCTGCCCCAGGTTTCCGCCGATCTTAAGTTTTCCGAGAAGGCGCTGGCGGGCATTTACCTGGGCACCATCACCAAATGGAATGACCCGGAAATTGTCAACGCCAATCCCGGCGTCCCACTCCCCAAGGATGATGTCGTCGTAATCCACCGGTCCGACGGCAGCGGCACCACGTTTATCTGGACCGACTTTCTCTCCAAGGCCAGCCCGGAGTGGAAAAGCAAAGTCGGCAGCGGCACCTCGGTCAATTGGCCCGTAGGCCTGGGCGGCAAGGGCAATGAAGGAGTTTCGGGACTCGTGAAACAGACTCCCGATTCGATCGGATATGTGGAGCTCATTTACGCCCTGCAGAACAACATCCCGTTCGGCTACGTGCAAAACGCGGATGGGAAATTCTTGAAGGCGAGTCTGGCCGGTGTTACGGCGGCCGCCGCCGGAGCCTCCAAGAACATGCCCGATGACTTTCGCATCTCGATCACCGACGCCCCGGGCGCAACGGCCTACCCGATCTCCAGCTTCACCTGGCTGCTCGTTCCCCAGCAGATCAAGGATCCAGCCAAGCGCGACGCCATCAAAGGCTTCCTCAAATGGATGTTGACCGACGGTCAGCAGTACAATGAAGGTCTGTCGTATGCAAAATTGCCCAAAGCCGTCGCCGATAAAGAGCTCAAGGCAATTTCTCGGATCCAATAGGCGGGATGTCGACCACCTCCACCACGTTTGACCGCGCCGCTCCGCCTGGCTCGAGGCTGCGCGCTTTTCTCGGGCGCCTCCGCCAGGGGGATGAAGTCGCGCACGTCATCACCTTGATCTTTGCGGTGTCAATCTTGGTGATCACCTCGCTGCTCGTTTATAAGCTCTGGGTGAGCTCGCATCTTTCGCGCGCCCAGTTCGGCTGGAACTTCTTTTGGACCACCACTTGGGACCCCATCTTTGATAAATTTGGTGCTCTGCCGTTCATTTACGGCACCCTGGTCACCTCGGTCATCTCGCTCATCATCGCGGTTCCGCTGGGACTGGCGGCCGCCATTTTCTTGGCGGAACTGGCGCCGCGTAAACTCAGCGACTCGATTGCCTTCCTGATCGATCTGCTGGCTGCCGTTCCGAGCGTCATTTACGGCCTGCTCGGAATTTTTGTGGTGGTGCCGTTGATGCGTACTGTAATCGGTCCGGCTCTCAAAGCGACACTCGGAGACCTGCCGATCTTCGGGGGACCCAATTACGGCGTCGGATTCCTCACCTCGGGAATTGTGCTGGCCATCATGGTCGTTCCCTTCATCATCTCGGTTTCCCGGGAGGTGCTGCTGACGGTTCCGCGCGATCAGCGAGAAGCGGCTCTGTCCCTGGGAGCGACGCGCTGGGAGGCCACCTGGCAAGTGGTGGTGCCCTGGGCTCGCAGCGGAATCATGGGCTCGATCTTTTTAGCTCTGGCCCGCGCGCTCGGAGAAACGATGGCCGTGACCATGGTGATCGGTAACAATCCCAAGATCAGTGCTTCGCTGTTTGCGCCCGGCTACACGATTGCGGCCGTGATTGCCAACGAGTTCACCGAGGCGACCGGCGATTTGTATCTCAGTTCTCTCATTGAGCTCGGACTGGTTCTCTTCCTGATGACCTTCCTGCTGAACGGGCTTGCGCGGCTGCTCATCATCGCTACCGGACGTGGCGGAGGCCGCCCCTCATGAGCCACGTTCGGCTGATTTGGCGCAAATCGCTCAACGCGGTCATGCTCACTCTTACCGGCGTGGCAGCCTTTGGGGTGGTGTCGATTCTTTTCCTCATCCTCGGATACTTCATCTACAACGGCGGGCACTCGCTCAACTGGGATTTCTTCACCCAGCTGCCAAAACCGGTTGGGGAGCTCGGTGGGGGCATGGCCAATGCCATTGTCGGCAGTTTGAAACTTCTGTTGCTCGCGGCTCTGATTGGATTGCCTACCGGCCTGCTCGCGGGCGTGTACTTGGCGGAGTTCGGCGGAAAGGCTTTGGGCTTCCTCATTCGGTACACGACCGACCTGCTCAATGGCGTTCCCTCGATTGTGATTGGCATATTCGCGTATGCGCTGGCGGTCGAACCGGTGAAGCATTTCTCCACGCTGGCCGGGGGCCTAGCGCTCGGCATCATGGTCGTGCCCATCACCCTCAGGAGCACCGAGGAATTCTTGCGCGCCGTATCGGGCAGTCTGCGGGAAGGAGCCATGGCCCTAGGCGCAAGTAAGTGGCGGACGATCGCAACCGTGGTTTTGCCCGCAGCGAGCGGGGGCATCATCACCGGGATGTTGCTGTCGCTGGCTCGCGTGGCCGGAGAGACCGCACCCCTGCTGTTCACCGCTTTGGGCAATCGTTTCTGGAGTCCGGGATGGTCGCAGCCGACCGCCGCGCTTCCCTTGATGATTTACGAATATGCGATTTCCGCTTACGATGATTGGCATCGGCAGGCCTGGGCGGCCGGCTTAGTGCTGCTGGCGCTCGTGCTGCTTGCGAATTTAGGCTGTCGCTTCGTGCTGAATCGCCGCGGAACGATTCGGAGCGTATAGTATGGCATCTGCCAGTCAAGGAAACAGCGCCACTGCGGCCGAGACAGCCCGCCAGACGAGGATGTCGGAACGGACCCCGGCGACAACGCCGACGGAGGTGTCGGTGCGCTTTGAGATCTCGAACCTCGATTTCTACTATGGCGCCAAGCAGGCCGTTTTCGGCCTGAATTTGAAGATTCCCAAGAACAAGATCACCTCGCTGATCGGTCCGTCCGGCTGCGGGAAATCTACCTTCCTGCGCACGCTCAATCGGATGAACGAGACGATTCGCAACACGCGAGTCAGAGGGCAGATCCTTCTGGACGGGCAGGACATTCTCGAAATGGATGTGGTGGCGCTCCGACGTCGCGTCGGCATGGTGTTTCAAAGGCCCAACCCTTTTCCCAAATCGATTTACGACAATGTGGCCTACGGTCTGCGGATCAACGGCTACCGGGGACGGCTCCCGGATCTGGTCGAGCACAGTTTGAAGCGGGCCGCCCTGTGGGACGAAGTGAAGAACTCCCTTCACAAATCCGCCTTCGCGCTCTCCGGCGGCCAGCAGCAGCGGTTGTGCATCGCGCGGGCGCTGGCGGTCGATCCCGAGGTTCTGCTCCTCGATGAGCCGTGCTCGGCTCTGGATCCGGTGACCACCGCCAAGATCGAAGAGCTGATGTTTCACCTGAAAGACAGCTGCACGCTCGCCATCGTGACGCACAATATGCAGCAGGCCGCCCGCGCCAGCGATTTCACTGCTTTCATGCTGGACGGCAAACTGATCGAGCACAACGAAACATCCAAGCTGTTCACCACACCGCAGGACCCACGTACGGAGGCATACATCACCGGCCGCTTCGGATGATTTCCGGGGCATTGGGGGAGTTAGGGTTTCATGGAACGCCATTTCGAACGAGACCTCGAGGAGCTCAAGCAGCGCTTGCTCTGGATGGGAAGCCTGGCCGAGCGCGCCGTGCATCAGGCCGTTCACGCCGTGCTGGACGCCGATGAAAATTTAGCCGAGGCTGTCCTCTCCGAAGAAGATGCGATCAATGAGATGCAAATCGAAATCGACGATCGTGTACAGCGTTTGCTGGCCTTGCAGGCTCCTATGGCCGCCGATTTGCGTTTCCTGCTGGCTGTCTCCCGCATCAATGGCGACCTGGAGCGCATCGGCGATCAGGCCGTGAACATCGCCCAGTCGGCCCTGCGCATCCTACGCCACCCGCAGGTAAAACCCTATGTCGACCTCCCCCGCATGAGCGAACTCGCCGAGGGCATGGTGCGCGACAGCTTGAATGCCGTTGTGCGGGGCGATCCGGAACTGGCCCGCAATGTGCTCCAGCGGGACGATCAAGTCGACCGCTTGCGCGACCAGCTTTTCCGTGAATTGCTCACCTATATGATGGAAAACTCTGCGGTCGTTTTCGCCGCGTTCGAGCTGATCTTGGTCGCCAAGAACCTGGAGCGCATCGGCGATCACGCCACCAACATCGCCGAGGATGTCATCTACTTTGTGGCCGGCCGCGACGTCCGCCACCCCGCCTTGGACCGTCGATAGAGCGCGCAAAAGCCCTTGTAGTTTTTCTCCGTTATAGTATCTTCCCGCCGTCTGGTGCGGAGGAAAAGCCATGCGGAAGATTCTCTGGCATGTGGGGGTGTGCCTGGCAGCGGCCGTTTTTTTCGCTCCGCACGCCGGGTCTTCGAACGCCGCCCCGCAGGGTCTGCCGCGCGACTGCGATCGCCAGTGTCTATACGGCTTTCTCGATGCGTATCTGGCCGCGCTCAAAGCACGGGATCCCTCTCGCCTGCCGCTCGCTAAAGGGTTCCGATATTCGGAAAACAACGTGATGATGGCGATTGGCGATGGCGTCTGGGGCACCATCACGGGACTGGGCGACTACGACCTGCGCATGGCCGATACGGTTGACGGTCAAGTAGGATTCTATGGAATCGTCGAGGAGACCACCAGCACCTCGGTGTTCGCGCTGCGACTCAAGGTCGTCGATCACCAGGTTGCCGAGGCGGAGACAATCATTCGCCGTAGTGAGGGCGGCGGCCCTTTTCCTTCCAAACCAGTGATGGTGAATAAGCCGATTCTCAATGAGATGGTTCCCCCGGAGGATCGGCGGCCGCGCGAACGAATGATCGCTCTGGTGGACGGTTACTTCAGCACCCTTGAGCTCAACGACGGGACCCTTTTCACCCAGTTTGATGACAACTGCAACCGGATCGAAAACGGGTTGCAGACCACCCACAATCCGGATCTGGTGAAGATAATTCCGGTTGCCAATCTGGGGTGCGCCCAACAGTTCCGGCTCGGGAACTATCGCTACGATGATCGCGTGCGAGATCGCCGCTTTCCGTTGGTTGACGAGGAGCGCGGGCTGGTGATGGCTGCCGGGTTCATCGACCATGCGGGCCGGCTTAAGAATTTCTTGCTGACCGACGGAACTCCCATCCAATCTCCCATGAGGACTCCCAGCACGCTTTGCTTGCTTGAGCTTTTCAAGATCCGCGACGGCAAGATTCAGCAGATTGAGGCCGTGTTTATCGGCGTTCCCTACAACATGAGGTCTCCGTGGATTCCCAACTAAATTGGAGGACTCCGGCTTGAGGGAAAAGATGCGCAGGACGCTCCTGTTGGTCGTTTTGCTTGCCGATTTCGCAGCCCTGCTTTTCGGGGCCCGGGCCGATAGCCAAGTGCGCCGCGGGCAAGTTGACGAAAAACGGCTGGCCCAGGCGGACCGCCACCCCGACCAATGGTTTTTGAGCGGGCGCGACCGCAGCAATGGCCACTATTCGCCGCTCGCCCAAATCAACAAAGCCAACGTCAGCCGTCTGGGTTTCGCCTGGGATTACGCGACACACACCGTCCGCAGCCTCGAAGCAACTCCGCTCGTCGTCGACGGCGTGATGTACACGTCCGGTTCGATCGGCCAAGTGTACGCGCTCGACGCAAAGACCGGGCGAGAGTTGTGGACGTTTGATCCCCAGAACAATCTTCGCGTGAACCAGCGCGCTTGCTGCGACGAGGTGAACCGAGGGGTGGCCGTGTGGAAGGGACGGGTGTACGTCGCATCGTTCGACGGGCATCTGTTTGCTCTGGATGCCTCGACCGGCCAGACGGTCTGGAAGGTCGATACGATCGTGGATCGAACCAGAGCCTACACCAGCACGGGCGCACCGGAAGTTGCCGGGAAAGTCGTGGTCATCGGAAACGCCGGCGCGGAGTACGACGCGCGAGGCTACCTCAGCGCCTACGATCTAGAGACCGGACGGCTCGCCTGGCGGTTCTACACCGTGCCGGGCGATCCCGCGAAGCCCTACGAAAATCCGGAACTCAAAATGGCCGCGAAAACCTGGGACCCCAAAAGCAACTGGCCCATGGGAGGCGGAGGCACGGTGTGGGGCGAGATAGCCTACGACCCGGAACTGAACCTGCTCTATTTCGGTACCGGCAATGGAACGTTCTACGACCAATCGCGCCGCAGCCCCTCGGGCGGCGACAACCTGTTTATCGCCTCCCTTCTGGCCATCAATCCCGATACGGGGCGGCTGGTCTGGTATTACCAGGAAGCGCCCGGCGATCAGTGGGATTACGATGTTGTCCAGCAGGTGGTACTCGCCGAAGTCGACATCAACGGCGCGAAACGCAAGGTTCTGATGCAGGCGCCCAAGACCGGCTTCTTCCTCATCCTCGACCGCAAGACAGGCAAAGTCATTTCCGCGAATAAGTTCGTTCCGGTGACCTGGGCCGACCACGTCGATCTACAAACGGGGCGCCCCGTCGAGGCGGCCGATGCACGCTCGTACAAATATTCGTCGAACGGCAAGAGTCTGATCTCGCCTTCACCCATGGGCGGCCACAACTGGAATCCAATGTCCTACGATCCCCAAACCGGACTCGTCTATATCCCTGCGATTGAGAACGGGCAGGAAGCGATTTTTTCGGGCAAATCGTTTTTGCGCGCCTGGGATCCTCTCGCGGGGCGAATCGTGTGGGACGTCCAGATGCCTGACTGGTATGACCGGGGGGGAGTCCTCTCGACCGCCGGCGGGCTGGTCTTCGCAGGCAACGTGGCCGGACACTTCTCGGCCTATGACGCGCGAACGGGCGAAAAACTCAAGGACATTGACGTCGGCACTTCCATCATGGCGGGGCCGATGTCCTACCTGATTGATGGGACCCAATATGTTGCCGTGATGGCTGCCTGGGGCGGAGGGGGCTGGAATTTTCCGCATCCGGCGAGCGCTGCCTATCAGCGAGGAAACGAAGGTCGCATCATTGCTTTCAAACTGGATGGCGGACCAACACCGATGCCGCCGCGGCTTGCTCCGATTCAGCCGATTCCCGAGCCGCCCCCTCTGCGGGCCTCGCCTGATACGATCAAAACAGGGGCCGACCTTTTCAAGGCACATTGCGCTTCCTGCCATCTGAATCAGCCAGGCAGTCTCGCTCCCGATTTGCGCCGAATGAGTCGGGAAACGCATCAGGCGTTCGAGCAGATTGTGCTGGGCGGTGTGCTGATCAATGCCGGAATGCCGCCGTTTGACGATGTGCTCAGCCCCGAGGACACCGATCGGATTCACGCCTATCTGATTTCGATTTCCTGGGACGGCTATAACCAGCAGCAAGCAACACCGAAGAACTGAAACGGCCTGGTGCAATGAATCTAGGTTAGAATCCGGCCCATATGACCCCTCAGCCAAGAAAGCCCATCATCGCGGTCTACCCCGGGTCGTTCGATCCGGTGACGAACGGTCACTTGGATTTGATCGAACGCGGCGCTCAGATTTTCGACCAACTGATCGTGGCGATCGCCCGCAACCTGGAAAAGGACCCACTGTTTGCCGTCAAGGAGCGCGTGGAGATGCTGGAAGCGGTGACTTTCGAGCTGAAAAATGTGGAGGTGGCCGTATTTGACGGCCTTTTGATGAATTTTGCACGCGAGCAGGACGCCTGTGTCATCCTGCGCGGCATTCGCGCCGTGTCCGACTACGAGTACGAGCTGCAAATGGCCATGATGAACCGCAAAATCGAGCCGCAGATTGAGACCGTCTTCATGCTGCCCGGCGAAGCCTACAGCTATTTGAGTTCCCGCCTGGTGAAGGAACTTGCCCGCCTCGGGGGCCCGGTGAAAGGTCTCGTCCCGCCGATTGTTGAGGAGCGCCTGCGCGCCAAAGTCGGTGTGTCCTAAATGGATGAGATCGAGTTTCTGGGGAAGACACCCCAAAGTCAGTTAAGATAAGGGCATCCAGAAAAAAAGAGGTCCTTCATGGAACCGGCTGCCGTGGCGAAGACAGAAGCAACATTGGAGCTTTCCGAGCGCGTCAACCGCATCGCCCCGTCATCGACGATGATGGTCGTGCAGGCAGCGGACCAGCTGAAATCGAAGGGTGTCGATGTGGCGGATTTCGGGGCGGGCGAGCCCGATTTCCCGACACCGGAGCATATCAAGCGCGCCTGCATCCGTGCGCTCGAGGAGAATCGCACCAAGTACACGCCGGTGCCGGGGCTGACGCAACTGCGCCAAGCCATCTGTGATTGGCACAAGAGAGAACTTGGTTCGTCCTATCACTCTGCCGAGTGCGTGGTCACGGTGGGCGGCAAGCAGGCCATTTTCAATGCGGTGTGCTCGCTGGTCGATCCCGGCGACGAGGTCGTGATGGCGGCGCCTTACTGGGTCAGCTATCCAGACATCGTCAAATATGCTGGCGGCAAGCCGGTGGTGATCAAAACACGCGCCGAAGATGGTTTCGTGATGCACGCGGGCCAGGTGGAAAAAGCCATTACGGAGAAAACCCGCATCGTAATCGCCAATTCACCAAGCAACCCCACGGGCGGAGTGATTCCACCGGCGGAGTTGGAGAGAATCTTGGCTGTCTGCCAGCGCCACGGCGTTTGGCTGATGACCGACGAGTGCTATTCGCATTTCACCTACGGCGACGTTCGGCCGTACTCGGTCGCAAGCATCCCGGATTCAAAATCCGCGCTCATCGTGATCGGATCGCTTTCCAAAACCTTTGCGATGACCGGCTGGCGCGTGGGCTACGCGCTCGCACCGCAGCCCTTGATTGCGGCCATGACCAAACTCCAAAGCCAATCCACCTCGAATCCGACATCCATCGCGCAATACGCAGCGATCGCTGCGATGACCGGGCCGATGGATTCCGTATCCATCATGTTGGCCGAATATGCGCGGAGGCGCGATCGGATCGTGGCCGGACTGCAGGCGATTCCGGGGGTCACCTGTCGAGCCCCGGCAGGAGCCTTCTATGTCTTCCCGAACGTCTCCGGCTGCCTCACAAACCAGATGCCCAGCGCGGCGGCTGTCGCGAGCCAGCTGCTCGAACGCGAGCACGTGGCCCTGGTACCGGGCGAGGGTTTCGGCGCGCCCGGATTCCTGCGCCTTTCCTACGCCACGTCGATCGATCGCATCGACGAAGGACTCCGGCGTATCGGCCGCTTCTTCGGACAGGCGAAGTGACGCTGTGTCCAGCTCGACTGGAGCCGACCTTCAGCGCTCGTCCCTGGGGCTCTGGTTCGCTTGCGCCCTATTTCCCTGAAATGTCCAACCTGGCCGAGCCGATCGGCGAGGCCTGGATCGCCGGCAACGACTGCCGGTTCGCCGATGGCCCATTTGAGGGCCGCAAGCTCGGCGAAGTGTGGCCGGAAATGCCGCCCGAATGGGCTGGCACAGAGATCCAACGCTCCGGCGATGTCCCCTTGCTCGTCAAGTTCATTTTCCCCCAGGACAAACTTTCCGTGCAGGTTCATCCCGACGATGCCTATGCAGGGCGACATGAGCAGCAAGCGGGCGGGCGAGGAAAAACGGAAATGTGGTATGCGGTCGAGGCCCGGCGCGGCGCGGAGGTTTTGGTGGGCTTGAAACCGAGCGTCACGCGCGAGGATTTCCGTCGCGCCATCGCCGATGGCACGGCGGAGAACTGCCTAGGACGTGTTCGGTTGGAAACGGGCGATGCCGTGTTCGTTCCGGCCGGCACAGCACACACCATCGGGCCCGGTCTCGTGCTCTGTGAGGTACAACAAAACTCCGACCTGACCTATCGCGTGTACGATTACCATCGCCGGGACGCCCAGGGCCGGCCGCGGCCTCTGCACATCGAAAAGGCGCTCGAGGTGATGCGCTTTGGCGAGCAAATAGGCGGCAAGGTTCAGCCCGCCAAAATTGAGCGCAACGGGATCGAAGAAACGCATTACGTGGTCTGTCGGTATTTTGCAACGGAGCGGTGGGCATTCGCCCGCTCGATTGAGGCGTCAAGTTCCAAGGAACGATTTGAGTTGCTCGTTTTTCTCGAAGGCCACGGCGAAATACGGTGGCGCGATCGTTCGCTCGCCTACGCTCTAGGGCAGGCTTGGCTGATTCCCGCCGCTCTCGGACCATTCACACTGGCTCCCGATGCCGCCACCTCGCTCTTGCGCACCTACGTACCCGGGGATCTCCAGAAACTGAAGCGCCGCATGATGGACCGCGGCGTAAGCGAAGCCGAGTGGACAGGCCTGGTGCACTCATGAGTCCGCGGGACCTTCCCGTTTGCGCCGTCCTTCTGGCCGGCGGACGCGGGACCCGTTTTTGGCCGCGGAGCCGAATGCGCACGCCCAAGCAGCTGCTGAATATTGTGGGCCGCGAGAGCATGCTGCGCCAGACGGCTCGGCGCGTTGGCTCGCTCGTTCCGGCTCGCTACATGTGGGTCGTCACCACGGGAGATCAGGCAGCAGCAGTCCGTCGCGAACTGCCGACCCTGCCAGCAAGGAATATCCTCGCCGAGCCTGTAGGCCGGAATACCGCAGCGGCCATCGGCCTGGCAGCCGTTCATCTAGCCAACGAGCATGGCGATGCCTTGATGGCGGTGCTCCCGTCCGATGCGTACGTTCGCGACGGGGCAGAGTACCGAAAGCTGGTTCGCGCGGCCTTGGACCAAGCTCGCCGACCAGGCCATCTGGTTGTGCTGGGGATTCATCCGACGCGACCGGAAACCGGGTACGGTTACATCGAGCGAGGTGCTAGGGTTGGCCGCTCGCGCGGCGTGCCCGTTTTCGCCGTGCGTCGATTTACCGAAAAGCCGGCCTTGCCAGAAGCGCGACAGTATCTCGCCTCGGGAAAATATCTTTGGAACGCCGGGATGTTCATCTGGCGCGTGTCAACATTTCTCGAGAATTTGAAGCAATTCCTCCTCCCTACGCACGCTGCGCTCGAAGAACTCAGCCATGCCATCGGTACCTCGAGATACCCCTCCGCGCTGGGGGGCATATATCCGCGGCTTCGAAACATCTCGGTCGACTATGCGGTCATGGAGCCTGCGACCCGTCTAGCCGGTGAGCCCCGAGTATCGGTCATCCCGGCCGACGTTGGCTGGAGTGACATTGGCTCATGGGAAGCCGTGTATGAACTGGTGACCAAGCACAGGGGCGAGAACGTATCGGCCGGCCGGCTGTTTGCGCTCGATGCCCAGGGCAATTACCTGTGGAGCCCAAAGAAATTGGTCGCGGCCATAGGGGTGAGCGATCTGGTTGTGGTCGACACCGACGACGCCCTGTTGCTCTGCGCGCGCCATCGATCGCAAGAAGTCGGTAAAATCGTGAGGTGGCTCGAAGAAAAGCGACATACCGAGCTTCTTTGAGCCCTCCTGCTATTGCGTATCGAGCGAAGGGAGTCTCTGCTGGCGAAGCATCAAAAGAAAACGGCCCCGGCTGGCCGCAACGCGGCCATTCAATTCGGCACAGATGGCTGGCGCGGCGTCATTGCCGAGGATTTTACTTACGAAAACGTCCGCAAGGTAGCGCATGCGATCGCCCGCTACGTGATCCGCGCCGAGCGGCCGGCGAGCGGCGTCGTAGTAGGCTACGACACACGCTTTGGCTCCGAACATTTTGCCGAAGTTGCCGCGGAAACTCTGGCGGCGACCGGGATACGTGTCTCTCTGGCGCGAGAGGCCTGTCCCACCCCGGCGGTCTCGTTGCTGGTCCGGCAGCGAGGCGCGGCCGCAGGGATTCAGATTACCGCAAGCCACAATCCGTATCGATGGAACGGAGTGAAGCTCAAGGCGAGCTACGGGAGTTCGGCCTCGGCCGCGATTGTCGAGCAGGTGGAGAACGAGCTCCGCCAGGTGCTCGCCCGGGGCCTGCCCATGCTGGCGCCGCGGCCCGATCTGGTCGAGCGCATCGATATACGCACGGCTTACGTGGAAACGCTCAGCGGACTGGTCGACTGGGAGAGGCTGGCACGAGCGAAGCTTCGTTTCTTGATCGACCCCATGCACGGAGCAGGCCGAGGTCTTCTCGTCGAACTCCTGGGCCGCCATGGCCTGGAAGCTTCGGAAATTCGCGGGGAACGCGATCCGCTGTTCGGCGGGGTGAATCCGGAACCGATTGAACCGCACATCGAAGCGCTGAGGCAGGCCATCGGTCAGGGCCATTATGACGCGGGTTTTGCCTTCGATGGCGACGCCGACCGGATCGGCGCAATGGATCGAGATGGCACCTTCATTACCCCCCATCAGATTTTCGCGATTCTCCTTTGGCATCTGGCGGGCGCGCGGAATCTCGCGGGCGATGTGGTGAAGACGTTTTCGACCACAAAAATGATCGACAAGATCGCAGAAAAGCTCGGCCGCAGGGTCTGGGAGACGCCCATTGGTTTTAAATACGTGTGCGACCGAATGCTGGAGGCCGACGTTCTGATCGGGGGAGAAGAAAGCGGCGGCATCGCCACACGACTGCATGTTCCCGAACGCGATGCCACCGTAAGCGCCTTGCTGCTTGCCGAAGTGATGGCCTGGCACGGCAAGCGGCTTGGCGAACTGGTCGCGATGCTTCACCGCGAATTCGGCGAGCACCATTACGGCCGGGTGGATCTCACGCTCCGAGAAGGACAAAAGGAGCGATCGATCGAGCGCTTCCGGGATCCCCGGTTTCGCTCCCTGTTGGATTGGCCGATTGTGCGCCGTGAGGATCTCGACGGAGTGAAGGTTTATCTCGGGCACATCGGCTGGGCCCTGGTTCGCGCCTCAGGAACCGAGCCGGTTCTGCGCATCTACGCAGAAACCACGCGCCGCGAAACGACCCGACGCGTGCTCGAGCGAATCACCCAAGTTGTGACCGGCCTCAAGTGAGGAGGCTCTTCGAGGCGGCATCAAGCACCCCGTTCAGGAAGGCGGGGGCCTCGGCGGAAGAAAATTTCTTTCCCAGTTCGAGCGCTTCGTCGATGACGACTTTGGGCGGAGCCGTCGCGGCGCGCAGTTCATAGATCGCCAAACGAAGAATATTGCGGTCGATCACCGCGATCCGGTCGAGCCGCCAGTTCTCCGCGCATTTCGCCACCACTCGGTCGAGCGCCTCGGCTTGCTGGACCGTGCCTTCGAAAAGCCGGTTGGCAAACTCACGCGTTCCGGCCGCTGCGGGCGCCGACCGCCAGAAGAGTTTTTCGACGCGGGCGGGATCTTGGCGCGTCATGTCCCACTCGAACAGCATTTGCAGTGCGAATTCCCGCGCTTTGCGGCGCAGCGTCATGTGCGGCTGCCGCGACGGCGCTCGGTCGGGCGGGTGCGATCTCGTGCCAGCTGGCGAACCAGAGAGCCCATTTCCACCGCGGCGAGACCTGCCTCGTAGCCCTTGTTGCCGCCTTTGAGGCCCGCGCGCTCGATCGCCTGCTCCAGTGTGTCGCAGGTGAGAACGCAGAACACCATGGGCACCCCGGTGTCGAGCTGCGCGAGCTGGATGCCGCGCGCCGTCTCCGAGCAAACGTAATCGTAATGGGAAGTCTCGCCCCGCAAAATGCAGCCGATGCAAATCAGGGAATCGAATCGTCCGCTCGAGGCCAACTTCTTTGCGACGATGGGGATTTCGAACGATCCCGGGACTCGGACGATTTCCACAGTTTTCCGCCGTGCCCCCGCGTTCTCCAGTGCATCAAGGGCTCCGGCTAGCAGCCGGTCGGTGATGAAACTATTGAACCGGCTCACCACGATGGCCAGGCGCAGGCCGGAAGCGTTGAGCTCGCCGTGGGCGCTCGCTTTGGGATCGACGGAGTTCACTCAGCACCCGGTCGAGTTCAAGGAGTCGCAAGCGGCACGAGCGCATTGCCGCCGCGCACCCGCGCTTCATCGACTCCTGCTTCGGCGCGGTTGATCCATTCGGTGACCCGATCTTCGGTGTCGTCTCCGGGCCGCGAGGATGCTTCCGCCACGATCGCACTCACGGTCAGCGCCGGTGCGCCCCAGGAAGGCTGAACCGTGGCGGCAACTTGGCGCAGTTTTTCTGCCAGCGACCGAGCGCTGTCCAGCGAGGTGTTGGGCAACACAAAAACCAGTGACCACGCCGTGTATTTGACCGCGATATCGGTTTGACGCACGGAGGAGGAAAGCGCTCGGGCAAGCTGTTCCATGAACCGCTCGACCGCGGCATCGCCATGCTGTCGAAGCAGTTCTCCGCCACGGTCGATTTGCAACAGGATGAGCGACAGAGGCGTGCCCTGCGATCTGGCACGGTTCGATTCGACCAGCAGGCAGTCGATATAGGCGCCCCGGCCGAGCAAACCCGTTTTCTCATCCGCGACCGCCAGCGAACGAACCAGGGAGCGCAGCCGGGTATGGCTGACCGAAAGCAGGAGCTGGTCGCCGATGGCCTGCAGAAAAAAACTTTCGTTGGGCTTCCACTTTCTTCCGCCTGCCATGCCGGCCAGCAATACACCGGAGGTGAGTTGCGCTTCCTTGTCGGTGAGCAGGACGGCGAGGGCGGATTCAAGCCCGAGCTCGCCCAAGCCGGGCGAGTTAGAAGCCTCCAGCTCGATGCCGCCGAGCGCGTCGGGAGTCGCGCTGGAGACCATCTGCAGGATCGATTGGATGCGCGACGAACCGAGCGGAGCAACCCCCGGGATCGAGTACTCGGCGGTCAGCTGCGCTTCACCCGCCGTGCCAAAGACGACGAGCAGACGCGTTGCGCTCAAGTATTTCCCGACTTCTGCTGCCGTGGCTCCCAGAACCTCGCGCGGGGTCGGCTGGCGATACATCAAACGGTTAATCTCGGCGATGGCTGCCAGATCGCGATGCGTTTCCGCTGGCGCGGTTGCCATGACCGGCCGAGAGACATCCGCCACAGGAGCGACCACCTCAACCGCTGGTAGAGGCGTCGGCAGGGCTGGGGGCGTCGGCTTCACCGGCGTACCCTTGGGCCACCAATTGGCTCGCTCGCACAAAGCTCGCAGGCGCTCGTTTCTCTCTTCTTCGCTGGGAAAAAGTTCGGCGATACGTCCCAGGCGCTCGATGGCCTTGCTCTGCAGCGAATACTGAAGAAAGATTTCAACCTGTACCATCAGGTCT
>JASHRC010000132.1 GCA_030037525.1 Candidatus Acidiferrales bacterium
CCAACCCTCCTCCCCCACGACAGTTTTGGTTGGGTTACATCTTAAATGGCGCGATGTTTCGAGCTTCGGTTACATTCTAGATGGCTCGATACGCGGGGTTGACAGTATTCAACACGAGCCGTATCGTCCTGTGCTGCGAAAAAGTCTGGAAGTCGAATGATGAAGATTCTTGTCATTGGCGGCGGCGGACGCGAGCACGCCATGGTATGGAAGCTCGCCCAAAGCCCGTCGGTTGAGCGAGTCTGGTGCGCGCCCGGCAACGATGGGATTGCCGAAAAGGCCGAGTGCGTGGCGCTCGACGTGAAAAACGTCGAGCAAGCGGCGCAATTGGCGGCGCGGCTGGGAGCCGATTTGACCGTCGTGGGGCCGGAAGTGCCGCTCGTGGCCGGGGTCGCCGATGAATTTCTGGCGCGCGGCCTCGAACTGCTAGGTCCGGGGAAGAAGGCGGCGCAGCTGGAAGGGAGCAAGATTTTCGCCAAGGAATTTCTCCGCCGTCACGAAATTCCAACGGCTCGGGTGTACGGAGTCGTGGAAGATCCCGCCCAGGCGCGACGAGCGCTCACAGGGGTGAAGTGGCCGCTCGCTCTGAAAGCCGACGGCTTGTGCGCCGGCAAAGGCGTGCTGGTTGCGTCGCGCGCCGAGGAAGCGGCCGAATTCATCGCGCGCGTGACCGAGGGCGAGTTTGGGGAGGCGGGCAAGCGCCTGCTCCTGGAGGAAGCGCTTTCGGGCGACGAGCTTTCCTACATCATCCTGACCGATGGCGATCGCTTCATCCCCATGGCTCCGGCCCGCGACCACAAGCGGGCGTTTGATGGCGATCGGGGACCGAATACGGGCGGAATGGGCGTTTTCTCAACCGGCCAGATTCTGCCGGATGCGCTCGAGCTGGAAATCATTGAGAGGGTTGTGCGGCCGACGCTTGAAGGCCTCCAGGCGGAGGGGTTGCCCTACAGAGGGTTTCTATATTTTGGCTTGATGGTGACCGCCGACGGGCCGAAGGTTCTTGAATTCAACTGCCGCCTCGGTGATCCGGAGACCGAGGCGATATTGCTGCGCGCGGATTTCGATTTCGCGGAGGCCTGTGCCAGGGCGGCGGCAGGCGCGTTGGGTGATTTCGAAGCCAGATGGCTGGCGGACCCAAGCCTCTGTGTGGTGATCGCGTCGGAGGGCTACCCGGGTGCTCCGCGCACGGGCGTTCCGATTTATGGCCTGGAGGAAGCAGCGAAGGTGCCAGGAGTAGTGATCTTTCACGCGGGCACGCGGCGAAGCGGCCCGAGATTTGAGACCAGCGGTGGCAGAGTGCTGGTTGTGAGTGCGACGGGCCGAGACATGGCGGGCGCGCGGCGGGCGGCCTATGAGGCAGTCGGTCGCATCCGGATCGCGGGGTCGCATTATCGCAAGGACATCGGTGGGGCCGGCGCGGGGGCCGCCCAGGGCCACGCTGCGGAGATGCGAAGAGGATGACGGTGTAAAAACCGACCTCGTGATTGAAGTCCAAGGAGATCAAGGGTGACAGGCGCGGAAGCCCGGCGGGCGCTGGTCGGAATCGTGATGGGATCGGACTCGGATTTTCCGATCATGAGCGAGACGGCACGGGTGCTTAAGAAATTTGGCATTGCCTATGAGATGGAGGTGTTGTCGGCTCATCGGACGCCCACACGAGCGCACGAATATGCAAGCACAGCTCGCGAGCGGGGGCTAAAAGTGGTGATCGCGGCGGCAGGAGCAGCGGCTCACTTGGCCGGGATGATGGCCGCGAGCACCACGCTGCCGGTGATTGGCGTTCCACTTGCTTCTAGTTCGCTCGGTGGCTTGGACGCCCTGCTGGCGACAGTGCAAATGCCGGGCGGAATTCCCGTGGCGACCATGGCCATAGATAAGGCGGGCGCCGTCAATGCGGCAATTTTGGCGGCAGAGATTATCGCGCTATCAGACGAGCCGGTCGCGCGACGGCTCCTCGACCACAAACAGGAGATGGTCGAAGCAATAGCCCGGAAGAACGCCCTTTTACAGAAGCAGATCGCGGAAGAGAAATAACCGGCTTTGAAAGCCCAGACATCGAACAAACGCTTCTAGCGAGAGCCCCCGAGCAGGCTGGGGGCATCGGTGGGGCGCTGGCTTTGGGCGAGACTCGATTCGGGCTCGGGCGGCGGCGCGAGGATCCAATCGCAGCCTTTCTCCGGAGTGATGATGGCCATGGTTTCGCGAGCCCTGGGGGGAGCGGTCGCGTCGAGAGCGCCGCGAAGGAATTGGGTGGCGTCAGCGGGCGCAATTTTGTTGCTTTCACCATCGAGGAATTCGCTGGCGACCTGGTTCATCTTGGGATTGGAGGCGACAATTTTCTGCAGTCGTGGATCCTTCTGCCGCAGCAGAGTGACGAGCGTCTGCTGCGCGTTCTCAGCGGGGTAGGCAAATTCGACGAGCGTATGTGGCTGGCCTTTTTCCGGAGGCCAGAGCTGCAGATACGCGGGCCGGAGGACACGAGTCATCCAGTAGCCGTCCTGCTCTTCCTCCTGCTTCACCCCGTAATCGAGCTGCCAGACTTCCGCGCCGTAACCGGGAAGATAATCGGCGATGACCAATCGGATGAGCGGCTGGTTCGGCGCGAGGTCCACTTTGCCGTGCAGGTTCCCGGCGACATCGCCCAGCCGCTCGAGCAAGCCCTGGCCGATCGTCTCCAGGTCGGTCGCTTCTTCGCCGCTTTGTTCGGCCGCCAGGTGGGGGACGTTGGCGATGAGGTGGCTGCGCAAGTGGGGAAGTTCCTGGTCGAGACTGGCAAGCGCGACTTTCGATGTCGGCGACCACCAAAACACGGGGCCGAGAAGGACGCCCAAGCGACCGCTCGAGAGCGGAACCGGAGTAGGAGGACGAGTCTCAGGCTCGATTGGGTTCTCGACGGTGGCGACCAGAATCGCGTCTCGCACGACGGCGATAACCACGCGGCCGGCGGCGAGATTCGCAACGGCCTCCTCGGTGGGAGTGGAATTGTCTTGCGCCGCTCCGAGCAGGAGAAGCAGGGCGAGAGGCGCAAGCAGCAAAACCGAACAGCGGGCGTTCATTTCACACTCGATCTCCGAGCAGGTCGGAGATCAGCAGTTACGTTACCACGAAAAGCGATCCTGTTGGTTCCAGCCGCGACAGGGGAATTCTAGTAGAATTCGAAATGGACGTGAGGAAGCGAAAATGAGTATTCTCGGTGTGCTCAAGGGCGGGGGGCTCAGGTCGCCGAAAACGATCCGCCACAAGGGCCAGACACTCGCGGAGATTTTGTCGAGCCATGAAGAATTTGTGCGCGGCAACCTCCAAGGCGGGCGCGCCGATCTGTGCGGTGCGGATCTGGCGCGCGCGAATCTGACCAGCGTGAACCTGGCCTACGCCAATCTCGTCGGCGCGAATCTGGGAGGCGCGAGTTTGCGCGAGGCCAAATTGAGCTCGGCCGATTTGAGCGGGGCTTGCCTGGCAAACGCGGACCTGCGCGGGGCGGATTTGACCGAAGCGAATCTCCGAAGCGCCGACCTGACGGAGGCGCTGGTCGGGGGCGCGGAACTGTTTCGCGCCGATTTGCAACAGGCCATTCTGCGGCGAGCCGACTTTGGGGCGGCGAATTTTCGCGAGGCGCTGGTCGGAGGCGCCGAATTCGAAGGAGCAAGGCTGAAGACTGCCATTCTGCGGGAGACGCGCCTGGACGGCGTCGATCTTTCAGGCGCCGATATTTCGACAGCGCTGCTTCCGCCCGGCTACCGCACCGAAGCTACGAGGGCCGCCAAGTCGTGACCCCTCCGATCAATCCGCCGTGGATTGCCGTGGAGGACTATCGCCAGGGCGCGGGCTGGGTGAACCTGGAAGAGTGCGAGGGCCGGTCGCTCCGATGCTGCGAACTTTTGGAACGCGGCAAGATTCTGCTGTTTCGCGAGCCGCCCTTCGATCTGCCCGACGAGGACCGGAAGTTCCTGCTCGTCCAGGAATGGACCGAGCTGAGACTGCACAAGAATGTTTCCTATCGGCCCAGTGAGGACGTGCTGAAGGGAGTTTCCGGCAGCCCGCAGACGATTGCTCGCTTGCGGTCGATTTTTCGAAATTATTCGGCGGCGGTGATCGATTTTATGGGGAAGTTCCTTAGGCCGTACGCCGGCAAGTGCACGGTCGACTTTTCGAGCTTCCGTCCATTTGAGGAAGAACGGCGGGGGCTGCCGTTGCACAAGCGCAACGATTTGCTTCACGTGGACGCCTTCCCCAGCAGGCCCACGCACGGCGGGCGCATCCTGCGAGTCTTCACGAACTTGAATCCGACCAGGGCCCGCGTGTGGAACACCACAGAACCATTTGAGGCCTTGGCCAGACGCTACGCTTCTGACGCCGGCCTAGAGCGCATTGCTCGAGAGTCCTGGGTTCGCCGGAGAGTCGAGGACTGGGCCGGGAAACTCGGCTGGCGAGGCATGGGACGGAGTCCCTATGACATCTTCATGCTTGGCTTCCACGATTATCTGAAGGAAAACACGGATTTTCAGAAAGGCTGCCCCAAAATCCGGCTGGAATTCCCGCCGCTTGCGACCTGGCTGGTGCTGACCGACGGCGTGGCTCATGCAGTGATGTCCGGACAATATGCGCTCGAGCAGACGTTTCTGGTACCGCCCCAAGCGCTGGTCGAGCCCGACCAGGCGCCTTACCGAATTCTGGAGAAGCTCGCCGGGCAACCGCTGGTCTGCTGATGTCCTTTTGCTTGTACCTTCGCTGTTCTGCCGTACCGTCTTCTCCTCAGTAACCCTTTGGCGTTTCGCCCGCAATTCCCGAACAGCATCTGGGCCGCTTATAGCGTCCAATGACCCAGAGGCTGCCGTTGACAGGGAACCCTCGCGCCGACCGCCCCGCTCTGGACGATCGGCAGAAAAATCTGATCGCTATCGGCGTGATAGCGGCGGCGTATTTTGTGGCCGGCAAGCTAGGCCTGAGCATGGCGCTTGTGCATCCCAGCTCAACGGCCGTGTGGCCGCCCTCCGGAATCGCGCTGGCGGCGTTTCTGCTCCTGGGCTACCGGGTGTGGCCGGGCGTGGTGCTGGGCGCATTCCTGGTGAACATCACTACCGCCGAATCCGTCTGGACTTCGCTCGCCGTTGCGGTGGGAAACACGCTCGAAGGGGTTGTCGGGGCATACCTGGTATCCCGATTCGCAAACGGGGCCAGATGCTTTGGCCGCGCGCAAGACACGCTGAAGTTTGCCTTTCTCGGAGGCCTCGGGAGCAGTGCGATCAGCTCGACCATCGGTGTCACGGCGCTCACGCTGGGCGGCTTTGCAAGCTGGGCAGACTACAAGCCGATCTGGTTCACCTGGTGGCTGGGCGACGCGGCGGGCGTTTTAATTCTCGGTTCACTGGTGTTGCTGTGGAGCGCCGACCGCCGAGTGCGATGGTCCTGGAAGCGGATGGGCGAATTCGGGGTTTTGCTGGCGGGGCTCACGGCCACCAGCCAGATCGTCTTCGGTCCTTTTGCCCGCCGAAGCTATCCGGTCGAGTATCTCTCCATTCCTTTTTTGATCTGGTCGGCTTTTCGATTTAGCCCCCGCGAGTCCGCTACGGTCACTACGGTGCTCTCGGCGATTGCGATTCGCGGAACGCTCGACGGCTTCGGCCCCTTCGCCTTGGGCGTCCGGAACGAGTCGCTTCTATTGCTGCAGTCGTTCATGAGCATTGTGGCTGTGATGACGCTGACCCTGGCGGTGCTGACTTCCGAGCGCACGCGGGCCGAAGAGCAGATTTTGAACCTCGCGGTGACGGACCCGCTCACGGGCCTGGCCAACTATCGCAAGCTCATCGACGTGCTGGATTTCGAGATGAAGCGGTTTGGCCGCACCGGAAGACCGTTCAGCATTCTCTTGCTGGACATGGACGGGCTCAAGGCCATCAATGACGCCCACGGACATTTAGTGGGCAGCCGGGCGCTGTGCCGGCTGGCCAATGTTCTTCGCGTGCATTGCCGTGACATCGACACGGCCGGCCGCTATGGCGGCGACGAATTCGTGCTGATCATACCTGAGACGGGTCGCAAGCAGGCCCAGCTGGTGGCCGAGCGCATCCGGCAGCGCGTTGCCGAAGACGGCGAGAAGCCGGCCATCTCCGTCAGCGTCGGCGCCGCCGTCTATCCTCGGGACGGAGAGACAAGAGAGGAACTGCTGGAAGCAGCCGACCGCTTGCTTTACGAGATGAAGCGGAGGTCGCGCGACACGACTCCCTCCTCCTCCGGTCGAGACAAGCGTGGCAGCGCCTGATGGCTGCTATTTGCCGGCAGCGAATTCCGCTCCCCCGTTTTCCCCGTAGCCAAAGGCGGCGTCTCTCGGGGCTGCGGGCCGGCGTCGTGTTTCAATCCCCAGGCGCTTGATCTTTTGGTTCAGGGTCGAAAGCGGAACTTGAAAGCGCTCGGCGGCCTCGGTTTGATTCCAATGCGTGCGCTCGAGCATGTCCACAATCAGCCGCCGCTCGACCTCTTCGAGGATTTCAAACAGCGCCGGCGGGGGCGCGGCGCCTTGGCCTGCGATTTCCCCCGGTAACGGCGGCAGGAATTCGGAAAGCTGGAGATGCACACCCTTCACGATTTCGCGCGAGCGCACGCTCTCGGGCAGTAAATCGACGCCCATATTTTCAATGGTCGAAAGAACCACGGCGCGCTCGACCGCGTTCTCCAGTTCCCGGATGTTGCCGGGCCAGTCGTAATCAATCAGGATTTTCATAGCCGCATCGGTAAACCTGCACGGCGGCTTGGAGTTCTCTCGGCAGAATTCACCCAAGAAGCGGTCGACCAGTAGCGGGATGTCTTCCTTGCGCTCGCGCAGAGGCGGCAGATGAATGGAGATGACGTTCAAGCGGTGATAGAGATCTTCGCGGAACCGTCCTTCGCGCACGAGCTTGCGCAGGTCTTCGTTCGAGGCGGCCAGGATGCGCACATCGACTCGAATCGTTTCGGTGCCGCCCAGGCGCATGAATTCGCGCTCCTGGATCACGCGCAGCAGCTTAGCCTGTGTTTCCGGGCTGACGGTGGAGATCTCATCGAAGAAAATCGTGCCTTGATCGGCGACTTCGAAAAGGCCTTTCTTCGACGCCACAGCGCTGGTGAACGCTCCCTTCACGTGGCCGAAAAGCTGCGATTCCAGCAGGTCGACCGGAATGGAGCCCGTATTGACGGGAATGAAGGCTTTGTCCGCGCGCGGCGACGCTGAATGGATGGCCTTGGCGATCAGTTCCTTGCCGGTGCCGCTCTCGCCGGAGACGAGCACGGTCGAGCGCGAAGAGGCGACCTGGGCCACCAGATCGAGCACGGCCAGCATCTTTTCGCTCTTGCCGACAATGTTCGGAAAGTTGTAGCGCTGCTTGAGCGCGCGCTTCAGTTGCACGTTTTCTTCGCGCAAGCGGCGCCCTTCGACGGCAAGCGAGACTTGGGCGATCAGCTCGTCGTTATTCCAGGGCTTGGTGATGTAGTCCTGGGCGCCGCTTTTGAACGCCGCCCGGGCCATGTCGATTGAACCGAACGCGGTTATGAGAATGATCGCCAGGTTGGGGTCGCGCTGGCGAACTTCGCGGAGCATGTCGATGCCATTGCGGTCGGGCAGGCTTACATCGAGCAACAGGAGATCGAAGGGCTGCTCTTCCAGCTTTTGCAGACCTGCCGCGCCGGTTTCTGCCAGCGTCACCTGGAAATGTTCAGAGGTCAGAAGCTCCGAGAGGCCCTCGCGGATTTCGGCTTCGTCGTCGACAACGAGGATGGACCCTTTAGGCATGGACTGCTTTCCTGGCTGCAGGGAATTCCAGCCGGAACGATGTGCCTTTGCCCGGCGTGGAGCGCACATCGACCTTGCCGGCATGCTCCTTGATGATCCCGTAACTCACCGAGAGGCCCAGTCCGGTGCCCCGGCCGGTGGCCTTGGTGGTGAAGAAGGGGTCGAAAATCCGGTGCAGGTTTTCCGGAAGGATACCCATTCCCGTGTCGCTGACCTCGATTTCGACCGAGCCGTTTTGCGCGCCGGTGCGGACTTCCAGCATCCCACCGTTCGGCATGGCATCGCGCGCGTTCATGAACAGATTCAAAAAGACCTGCTGAAGACGCGGCGCCGAGCCGAGCACCGGCGGGAGGTGTTCGGTGTAGTTGCGGACCACGGTGACCCGCGCGGTTTTGAACGGATGCTGGACGAGCGTCAGCGTTTCTTCGAGCACGGCGTTCAAATCCACCGCCATAGGCTCGGCACCGCCGGTGCGCGAAAAGTTCAGCAGATTATTGACAATTTCGCTGGCGCGGAATGTCTGCTTCACAATTCGCTCGATGGTTTTCTGGCGAGGATCGCCTGTTGGGATTTGCTTGGCGAGCATCTGGATGTAGTTGGAGATGACGGCCAGCGGGGTATTCACCTCGTGCGCCACGCCGGCCGCCAGCAAGCCGAGAGAAGTCAGCTTTTCGGTCTGCACCATCTGATCTTCCAACCGCACACGCTGTGTGATGTCATCGAGCAACACCAGGTGGCCTAGGTGTGCGCCGTTCTTTCCGAGCAATGGCGCCACTGAAACGTTGACCACCAGGTGGCGATTGTCGCGCGTGTTCAGGTGGAAGCG
>JASHRC010000133.1 GCA_030037525.1 Candidatus Acidiferrales bacterium
CACGGTATCAGTTCGGATGGTTGGAGTTAAGAAAGAGGACGAGAGGTCCCAACGTTTGGATCTGGCGTTGCCGAAGCACCGATCCGAAAGGTCGTAGGGAAAACGATTCGATGACTATCGGTGATGTCAATCAGTATCCAACCAGGGCCCTAGCGTGGAGAGCGGCTGAAGGATTACGTCTCGCGGTCAACCGGGATAATCCGGGTAACCGAGTGACCTTCGGGGCTCTCGTCGACAGGTACATGCGGGAAAAGATTCCAGAACGGTATGTAACCGCAAGCAAGTACCGTTCGTGGATAACTCATCACATCAAACCGCAATGGGGCGAGTATCTAATTGCAAAGGTTAAACCGGTCCTCCGTTCCGTCACACCTACTCGACGATGTTGCGAGCTTTGCGGGTTGATTTGAAAGTGCAGCAAGAGCTCCTGCGCCACGCCGACATAAGGACGACGATGAACATCTACACGCAAGCTGTTCCAGAGGCGCTAAAGGAAGCAAATAGCAAGGTCGTCCAGATGGTCCTACCAGAGAGGAAAACCGCGTGAAAACACGTGGGCAACAAGTGGGCAATAGCTGTACCTGTGCGCTCCTTATCGCTCTCTTGTGGGCTGTCGGGTTTCTTGGAAGTCCTTGAAACTACGACCATAAGTTAATTCGACTCCCACACGCTTCCGCCAATCTATTTCATACGACGGGGTTTACTAACAATTTTCTCGCGCAACTGGTACAAGCGGGATGGCTTGGTCCAGCTCCGACTGCCACCATCCCATTGCTGATTTCGGCAGTTATGCCTTTCCACTGACGCGCTGCCAGATTCGGGATAATTTCTCTAACACCGCGGAGGTGAAGCCATCGGCTTTCCTCGCACCGAGGATGAACCTCAGAAGCGTGTATGAAATGAACAGACAAGCGAGGGAAACCCAAGCGAAAATCCCGAGGTCCCGCCGGGAGGGCATATGGATGTCATACTTGATGCTCAAGAGGGTCGCAATGAGGAGCACGGTTACAATTCCAAGCCCAGTTGCGAGTAGCCTTAATTGATCACCGCGAGATCGTAGGCCTGCCAGTCGCATCATTACCAAAAGGTAGTGGTCTTCGCGTTGAAGAAAACGGATTGCGGCCCACCATTTATCGTAATCGTCACGAGAACCCTTGCGAATGCGCTTATCAGCCTTCGCAACTAGTTTCGCAATCTTATGTTCATATTCATCTTGGTCGTACTCACGATCAAAATCCTCGTTAACTTTCATGATGTCAGGAAGCGTCCATCCACTTTCCGTGAAGTACAGCATTTTGCGCTCGACTTCGGAGAGCGGGATGTTCTCCCGCTGCGCTTCCTCGACAATCTGGGAAATGAGGAACTCTTTGGCTTCCCGCCCGCTGTGGAATGCTTTCATGTGGCGGATTTTACTGCTGTTTCAAGTCGACGGTGCGCATGGTTAGCGTAACGTCGCTTTATTGCAAGCAATTCGCCTATTCATCGTCGGGTAGTTCCTTTTGTACCGTTTGTGCCGATTGGCGGGAAGGCGTGTGGCGCAATGCCGTAGAATCACGGGCTTTATGGAATCACTGGCCAATTCGACTCCCACACGCTTCCGCCAATGCTTCCGGACGGCATTCGCGCGGTCGGGCCGGCATGCTACCAGATCGTGCGAACGGCCCTGGAGCGTTGAATCCTTTGATCGGCCGTGAGCAAAGACAATCCTTCGACCAGAGCCGTGGCCCCGATGACGCGATCCGCGGGATCCTTCGGGTAGGTGGCCGGGAGGGCTATGGCGCGGGCGCAGGCTCGCCCAGTCATTGGCAGGACGACGAAGCGCGACTCAACCTCGTGCAGCAGGGATTCCAGGCCGATGTTGAGCCGGATGCGGCCCTTATTGACCAGCACGGCCAATTCCAACAGGGTGATATCTGAGATCGCTAAACCCTCGCCATTCTTGCGGGCGTCGTCGATTGCCGCCTTTGCCTTCTTGGAGATTGCAGCTGGTTCAAATGCGAGCCAGACGACAACGTGGGTATCCAGGAGAATCACTTCAGCGTCCCCCACTCTTTGAGGGTAATCGCGGGCGAAACGACATCGCCGGCGACGGCGCCTTTCCCAGCAAGGAAACCGTAGATTTCGTCAGGCTCGGTATTGACGGGGACGAGCTTTACGACCGGCCGACCGTGTTTTGTGATGATGATGGTCTCGTGTTTGGCGCGAACCTCGTCCATGACCGCAAGGCACTTCGTTTTAAATGAGCCGGCAGCCATCTTCTTCATCCGAGCCTCCGCTACAACCATGGTCATTATACCATGGTCATAATGGAGAGACGCCGCGCACGAAATTCGTCGCATCTCGAGTGCCGCTGGCCGCTACAGGAACGAGCGCCCCTTCTCGTACCCCGATCGCATTGGGTTTTGGGAGCCTGGATGTGGGAGTGCTGCTGTGCCTTTTGGGCGGATTGCTGCGCATTTAGCCGGTGTGTGTCTTCGGAGACGGTTTAGCGGGTTCTATCGATCCGTATCGGGAAGGTTAGCCTTTCGTCGGATATCGATGCAGAGCCCCTCATTTCACCTGCAGTGTTTCAATATATTGACTCAGGTTGTGTATCCGCTGCGCCGTTTGGCCCGAACCGAGGCCACCGCTGATTGAGGCCAGAGCAGGTCCCCAGACCGGCATGTCTTTGCTTCCGTGGACGGGATAATTCTCCGCCCCGAACCTCAGTACGGCCTCGACGTGTGCGCCCGGGTATTTCCCGCCGTTGCGCTGAGCGAGCAACGTCAAGTCCGGCGGCGAAACCTTGAGCGCCGGTGCGGCCGGGCCGTTCCCTTTCGCATCGACTCCATGGCAAGAGGCGCAGTACGACTTGAACATCTCTTCGCCAGAACCTGGCGACGTAGTTTTAATGGGTTCTTTCTTTATTGTGGTTTGACCCTGTTGCGCGGCGGCGATAATCGTGGTCGCGAACAAGACTGCAAACAGCGAAACTCCTACTGGAGCGACTCCGTTTTTCATCGTGACTCTCCCTCTAGCAGGGATTCAACTGCCCTTCTGATCGGTCTAATCGACGTTGCTGTGACTCGTTCATGCCTGTCTCACTCCCAATTACCTCACCGCTGGGACGCACCGCGGCAGCCCGCACCACCCCAAGAAACTGCCTCGGAAAACGTGTGCGGACACGCTGCCTTGAGTGAACTGGCCACGAGGCCCCGGCCTTTCAATTTCTTTCTACAGAATCCTCGGATTGAACATTGTGATCCAAATCACAGACCGGAGTCATCGGCCTCACGCTTGTAACCGGCCTCACAATGCATTACTTCAGTCATCGTCCAGCCGAGACACTCACTCGAAACGCGCGGCATTTACAGCGTGATCCGCAACCCGCTACTTCGGCCTGCCCCCTACCTTGCTGGGATAGGCCAATAGCTTCGCCAGAACAAGTCGCGCCGTGCACGAGTTGTCCCCGAAGGCCTCGTTAGGAGAGTAGGGTCATTATTTCACGAGCGCCGAAGCGCCAGGCCGAAATAAGAAATACTTGTCTGCGGGGGCGCTGATTTTGACATCGATGATGGGTTCCCGATGAGGGAACACGCTGCGACGACTGTTTTCCACTCTGGATCGAATTGGATCGAAAAAGCTTGCCGATTTTTCGCAGCCAGTTTGTCCAACATCTGGCTCCGACAGCGTGGCAATCGGCTTGACGCGGCATGAGCCCCGTGAGAATGTCCATAGACACGCAATCGAAGGGATCCAACGCGGCTCTATGCGCCAGCCTGTTAAAGCCGTTCTGCTGACGGTGTTCGTGCTGCTGACTGTTTTCTGGCTGATTCCCGCGGCCGCGAATTTAATCATCGCCTACAACTGGTGGCGCGAAATCGGACAGGTAGACACCTGGAGGGGGATGCTGTGGTACAGCATCGCCCCCGTGAGCATAGCCGCCGTTCTGGCCGCGGTGGCATTGTGGTTGGCGCATGCGCGGGCGATGCAGTTTGCCGGTGTTCGGCGGCGCGACCACCCGCTGTACTCGTGGCTGATGCCTGTCACGCTAGCAATTGTGGCGATTATTCTAGCGTCGGCTTCCATCGATTACTGGACCGTGATGCGGTACATCGGATCGCGCGGAAGCGCGGGCGCACGGGACGCGTGGATCGATCCGGTTTTCTCGCGACCGCTCTCTTTCTATTTGTTCGGTTTGCCGTTTTACTCGCAGGCGCTGGCCTTCGTGTTCATTCTGGCGATTTTGTGCGCGCTCACGTTCTGGGCCACGGCGCGGGGCTGGCAATTGGTGGAAAGCTTTCAGCTGCGGCGCCAGCAGATCCGCTTCAGAAGTTCCGACACCTTCACGCTGGAGCCGAGGACCTTGCTGCTGCCGGGCGCGGGTCGCACGCACTTTTTGCGGGTGGTCGGGACGATTCTCCTGCTGGGGCTTGCCGCGCTGTTTTGGCTGGGGAATTACGATCTGCTGTATAACTCACATCCGTTTATGACCGGCGCCGATTTCTTGGACGAGAGGATAACGCTTCCGCTGCGCTGGGTGCTGATCGGGGTGACGCTGGCGGCGATCGCACTGGTGTGGACTTCGCGATATTTGAGAGCGGTGTATCTGATCGGCGGGTTCTATTTGTTGCAGGTGGTTGTGTCGGCGGCCGTGGGCGCCATCTACGTGAGGCCGAATGAAATTTCGATCGAGCGCCCTTACATTCAACGGCACATCGAAGCGACGATTCGCGCGTTCGGCCTGGATCGGAATACGACGGAGCGGCCGTTCGTCTCCTCGGGTGGACAAACGACGGATGCGACGCAGGACACGACCCTGCTCGACAATATCCGGCTTTGGGACCTGCGCGCCTATAACGCGACGATTAGCCAAATCCAGGCGCTGCGCCCGTACTATACGTTTCCAGATACGGACGTGGACCGCTACTTCATCAATGAGCACATCAAGCAGGTGCTGCTATCGGCACGGGAAATCGATGTGACGCAACTCTCAGCGGAAGCGAGCCAGAGCTGGATCAATCCGCGATTCATTTACACGCACGGCTTCGGGGCGGTGGTTTCGGAGGTGAATAAGATCACGCCAGATGGCTTACCCGTGCTGCTCGTGGAAAACGCGCCGCCGGAAATCAAATCGCCCGGGTTTAGGCTGAGTCGACCGGAAATATACTATGGCGAAAAGACCCGGGACCCCGTATTCGTGCACACGGCGCGTGAGGAGTTCGACTACCCCTCCGGCGATCAAAACAAATATTCCACGTACCAAGGCAGCGGCGGATTTCCGGTCGGATCATTCTTGCTGAAGCTTGCCGCAACGATCTCACAAGGTGAACCGAATATCCTCTTCACGAGTTACCTGACCGGCCAAAGCCGCATGATGATTCATCGGCGGGTGCAGGATCGGCTGAACGAAGTGGCCGGTTTCTTGCTGTGGGATCCGGACCCCTACCTCGTGATCACAGACGATGGCCGCCTCGTTTGGATGGTCGACGGCTACACCACTTCTCTTTCACATCCATATTCACAGACCCTTCCCGTAGCTGGCCTGGATGACGGCGCCAATTACATTCGCAATGCCGTGAAGGCCACGGTGGACGCTTACACGGGAAGAGTTTCGCTGTACGTGTTTGATCCCCGCGATCCGATCATCCAGGCATATGAGAATCTGTTTCCAAAACTGTTTCTGCCCGCTTCGAGTATGCCTGCCGACCTGCGAAAGCACGTCCGCTATCCAGAAGTTCTTTTCAGCGCGCAGGCGCAAGCCTATCGCACCTTCCATATGCGCGACCCGCAGGTGTTTTACAACAAGGAGGATATCTGGGACGTGGCGCGCAATGTTTCCGGCCAGACTGGGCAGCCGGAACCTGTGGAACCGACCTACATCGTGGCCACGCTGCCGGCAGAAAAGCAGCCTGAGTTCCTGCTGGTGCTTCCCTTCACGCCGCGCGGGAAGGACAACCTGATCGGCTGGATGGCTGCGCGATGCGACGGGGATCACTTGGGCGAACTGACTTTCTACCAACTCTCGAAGCAGCAATTGATGTACGGTCCCATGCAGATCGAGTCGCGGATTGATCAGGATCAGGACATTTCGAAGGACCTGACGCTCTGGAACCAGCAAGGCTCGCATGTGCTGCGCGGCAATATGGTCGCGCTCCCCGTGAACGGAGGTTTTCTGTATTTGGAGTCGATCTACTTGCAGGCGACCGAAGCGCGAATGCCTCAATTGAAGAAAGTGGTGTTGGCGATGGGCGACCGGCTGATTTACCGCGATACGTTTGGCGAGGCGTTGGCAGACCTGCGGGGTGCGCCGGTGCCTACAAGTCCCACCACGACCGCTGCAAACACGACTGCCACCACGACTCCGTCACCACCAAGCGCAACAGCCAGCGCGCAAAGCCAAGCCGCGCTGGCGGACCGACTGGCGAGACTGCGCGAGCAAGCGGAGCAGCTGGTCCGCGAACTAGACGAAATGCAGAAGGAAGTTCAAAAAAAGTAGGCCCGGTGAGCTTGGCCCGCATGAGG
>JASHRC010000134.1 GCA_030037525.1 Candidatus Acidiferrales bacterium
ATGCTGAGCGAATCGCAGGAGCGCATGCTGCTGGTGGCCGAGCACGGCCGCGAGCGAGAGGTCGTCGAGGCGTTCCGCAAATGGGGGCTCGATGCGCTCGAGATTGGGCACATCACCGGCGACAGGATGCTGCGCGTGCTCGACCAGGGACGCATCGCTGCGGAAATTCCCGCCCATGCGCTGGCCGAAGAAGGGCCGCGCTACCGTCGGCCGATCACCCAGGCGGCAGGAGCCAGGATGATGCCCGTTTTCCCGTTTGCGCGGGAAGGAAGCGAGCTTACGGAAAATTTCAAGCGGCTGCTGAGCTCGCCCGCCATTGCCTCCAAGCAGTGGATCACCGAGCAGTACGATTCGATGATTGGTACCAATACGCGCGTCGGGCCGGGCTCGGGTGATGCCGGCGTACTGCGGCTGAAAGGAACCAAGCGCGCGCTGGCAATCAAGACCGACGGCAACGGGCGCTGGGCATTTCTCGCGCCGCGCCTGGGCGCCATGCACGCCGTAGCAGAAGCGGCGCGCAACGTCGCCTGCACGGGTGCGCGTCCCATTGCGGCCACCAATTGCCTGAATTTCGGCAATCCCGAAAAGCCCGAGGTCATGTGGCAATTCACCGAAGCGATCGAGGGCATCGCCGAGGCGTGCCGCGTTCTGGAAACTCCGATCACCGGAGGGAATGTCAGTTTCTACAATGAGACGCTCGGCCAGCCCATTTATCCGACACCCGTTCTCGGCGTGCTCGGCCTGATCGAGGATGCCGACTGCACGCTGGGCTCCGCATTTCGCGACGAGGGAGATGTGATTGTGTTGCTCGATGGCGGCCCATCGAGCCCGAACGATCCTGCGTTTGCGTCCTCTGAGTATGCAAAAACGATTCATGGCGTGGTTGCCGGTGCGCCGCCGGCGATGGATCTGGTGGCGGAGAAGAATCTGATCGAATGTCTGGTCGGGCTGGCCGCCGAGAAGGCGATCCGTTCGGCGCATGACGTGAGCGACGGGGGTCTTGCCGTTACGGTGGCCGAATGCTGCTTTGGAAGCGACGGCCTGTCTGCGGCAGTGCGCCTGCGGGCCGAAGGCCCGCCTTCGACGACCTGTGACGAAGCAGGAGCCCCTGGGGAATCTCCCTCGGAACTGGCACTTTTTGGCGAACGCGGCGCTCGCGCCGTCGTTGCGGTCTCGCCTGGCTTGCTTGCTCGGGTCAATCGAATTGCGGCACAATGGAGCGTGAGGGCTCAGCCGATCGGAACGGTCACGCGCGGCGACTTCCGCATCGAATACAAGGGGGCCACAGTGATTCAGGGAAGCACGGAAGAGTTTTGCCAAATCTGGTCGAAATCTCTCGGCCAAGCCATCGAAGGCTCGTGATTCGGGGGACGCGGTCCAGCCCAGCCGCGCTCCGGGCTTTTTCTGGGCAGGGAAGTCGGGTGAGCAAGTCTATTCAACTCGGCGACGATCATTTCCACGACTGCTGTGGCGTGTTCGGGATCTACGGGCACCCCGAAGCGGCGAAGCTCGCCTATCTCGGAATCTATGCGCTGCAACATCGCGGACAGGAATCGGCCGGCATCGCCGCTGCCGATGGATGCGAGGTTCGCAACTACCGAGCGCTGGGACTCGTGCAGGAGACTTTCACGCCGGAAGTGATTTCGCGTCTTCCCGGCTCAGCGGCCGTCGGCCACACCCGTTATTCCACATCGGGCGATACGACGCTCATCAACGCCCAGCCGATCATGATCGACTGCAACAAAGGCAAGGTCGCGCTCGGCCACAATGGCAATCTGACCAATGCCCTCGAGCTGCGCCGCAAACTCGAGCATCGCGGTTCGATCTTTCAGACCACCGGCGACACCGAGGTGATCGTGCATCTGGTGGCGCGAAGTGTCGTGCGCAATTTGCCAGGCGCTTTGGCCGACGCACTCGGCCAGGTGGAGGGTGCGTATTCGCTGCTTTTACTCACGCGCGACGAAATGTACGCGATTCGCGATCCGCGGGGCTTCCGCCCGCTTGTGCTGGGGCGCCTCGATGGCGCCTGGGTCGCGGCGTCGGAAACGTGCGCCTTTGATTTGATCGACGCCGAGTACGTCCGCGAAGTAGAGCCGGGTGAAATGGTGCGCATTTCGCGCAGCGGAGTCGAATCGATTCGCTTTGGTCCGGAAAAACCGCACCAGTACTGCATTTTCGAGCACGTCTATTTTTCCAGGCCCGACAGCGTCATCTTCGGCCGCCCGGTCAACAGAAGCCGCGAACAATTGGGCCGGCGGCTGGCGCGCGAGTATCCCGTCGAGGCGGATATCGTCACGCCCGTTCCGGATTCGGGCGTGCCGGCAGCGGTCGGCTATGCAGCCGAATCCGGCATTCCATTTCGCATGGCGCTGATCCGCAATCATTACGTGGGGCGGACCTTCATCGAGCCAGAGCAGGCCATCCGCGATTTCGGCGTGAAGCTGAAGCTGAACCCGGTGCGGCGCATGCTCGAAGGCCAGCGGGTGGTGCTCGTCGATGATTCGATCGTACGCGGCACCACCAGCCGCAAAATCGTCCGCTTGGTGCGCGAGGCGGGAGCGACTGAAATTCACGTCCGCATCAGCTGCCCGCCCACGATCTCTCCTTGCTATTACGGCGTCGATACGCCGCGCCGCGACGAATTGATCGCCGCACGGCAGTCGGTGGAAGAAATTCGCAAGTTCCTGGGGGCGGATTCGCTCGGCTATCTTTCGCTGGAATCGTTGCGCGCCGCCGTGGAAGATGGGGAGCAAAAATTCTGCACGGCTTGTTATACGGGCAATTATCCGACCGAGCTGGTGCAGATGGAAGTGGAGGCTCATCGTGAAAGCTGAGCTGGAAGACACCGACGTACGCGTCGTAAAAGTAAGAGGCCTCTCCCGTCCCTCCGCCCGGGACCGCGTCTGGCGCGAAGTGGTTTCCTGGTTTTGGGTGATCGTGGTGTTCATGTTGATCGAAGGAACGCTCGTGCAGGCGCGCGTGATTCCCAGCGGGTCGATGGAACCGACCGTGTTGGTCGGCGATCATTTGATCGTCAGCCGCATCGGCTATGACGCCGGGATTCCCTTTACCAACATTCACGTGCCGCTCTGGCGCAATCCGAAGCGCCAGCAGATTATGGTGTTTCGCGCGCCGCTGGAAGATCAAGGGAATCCCGATTTCATCAAGCGCTGCATCGGAATTCCGGGCGACCACCTCAAAATTGTCGAGGGTCAGGTCTACATCAACGATGTGCCGCTCAAAGAACCCTACGTTTCCCACACGCCCGGCTACGCGGATTCCGCTGTCGAGAATTTTCCCGCGCGATTTTCAGAATTGCCATTGAACGACCGCCCCGAATGGGCGACCGAGCTGCGCGAGCATACCGTCAAAGGCGAACTGGTGGTCCCGCCCGGGCAGTATTTCATGATGGGCGACAACCGCGACAACTCCAACGACAGCCGTTTCTGGGGATTTGTGCCCCGCGATGACATCATCGGCACACCCGTGGTGATCTACATGTCGATCGACGCGCCGGAATCTGTGTGGGGGCCGGGCTTCGCCATCGAACGCTTTGAGACCTACGCGGACGCCCTCGTTCATCCCAGCGAGATCCGCTGGCGCCGGCTGTTTCGCACGTTCTAGAATCGGCCCTTGCCCCTGCGGAAGCGAGCGAGCCACATCCATGCGCTATGCCGACGCCGGAGTCGATATCTCCGTTGCGCAGGAAACGAAGCGACACATTGCCGCCATGGCGGGCAAGACGTTTCGGCGGGGCGTGCTCGCGCCGATCGGCGGTTTCGGCTCCTTGTTCCAACTCGACCACCACCGCTGGCGTGACCCAGTGCTGGTGGCCAGCTGCGATGGAGTCGGCACCAAGCTGAAGGTGGCCTTTTCGACGGGAATGCACTCCACTGTTGGCGCGGACCTCCTGAATCATTGCGTCAATGACATTCTGACGCAGGGCGCCGAGCCGGTTTTCTTTCTCGATTACATCGCCATGAGCAAGCTCGATCCGCGCGTCATCGAACAGGTGATCGGAGGAATGAGCCGCGCGGCGAAGCAAGCGGGCTGCTCGCTCATCGGTGGTGAAACGGCAGAAATGCCCGACGTCTACGCGCCCGGCGAGTACGATCTCGCGGGTTTTATCGTGGGGGCCGTCGAACGCAGGAAAATGCTCGACCCCCGCCGCGTGCGTGCCGGCGACATACTGCTGGGTCTTCCCTCGAGCGGACTCCATACCAACGGCTATTCGCTCGCGCGCAAACTGGTTTTTGGCGTCGCCAAGCTGGGGACCAACAGCTACGTGCCGGAAATTGGAAACAAAATCGGCGCGGAGCTCCTGAAGCCGCACCGCGCCTATTGGCCGCTGCTGAAAAATGTCCTGGCGCACCAGTGGGTCGCTTCGATGGCGCATATCACCGGCGGGGGCATCACCGGCAATCTGCCTCGGGCGCTACCCCGCAACGTGCGCGCCGTCCTCGAGCTGGGTTCGTGGCCGGTCCTGCCGATTTTTCGCTATCTCGCGCGTCTCGGCCGCATCGAGCGCGACGAGCTGCTGCGCACGTTCAATCTCGGGGTGGGGATGATTCTGGTAGTTCCGGCGAAGGATATCTCGCGAGTGGAGTCGGAGCTGAAGCGCCGCCGCGAAAAATTCTTCCTGATCGGCCGCATCGAACGCGCAGCCCGCGGCAAACCCGCCGTGGTCTATTCGGGCGCACTTCCCCTCTAGCCAACCGGCATGGCTTGTCCTCGCTCGCCAGCCGAACCGCTGGCCGTTGGTTCCCACTGCCGCTGTTCTATGCTAAGTTTCCCTTCACATGAAGAAGCGCATCGGCGTCCTGGTGTCCGGACGCGGCTCGAACTTCGAAGCACTGGCCGACAGCGTCGCCCGAGGCCGCATTCCCAATGCAGAAATCGTGATTGTCGTGAGCAATCGCGAAGATGCGCCGGCAATCGAGAAAGCGCGCCTGCGGGGCATCGAAGCGCGCTCCATTCCGTCAAAAGGGCTCGAGCGCGAAGCCTACGACAAGCTTGTTGTGGCCGCGCTCAGCGAAAAGAAAGTCGATCTTGTTTGCCTGGCTGGATATCTGCGGCTGCTTTCGCCTTACTTCGTTAACGCCTTTCGCGGACGCATCCTGAACATCCATCCCTCGCTGCTGCCCGCCTTCCCGGGACTCGAATCGCAGCGCCAGGCCCTGGAACACGGCGTCAAGTTCTCCGGCTGCACCGTGCATTTTGTCGATGAGAATCTGGACGCGGGTCCCATCGTCCTGCAGGCAGTGGTCCCGGTCGAAGATGACGATACGCCGGAAACCCTGGCGGCCCGGATTTTGCGCGAAGAGCACCGCATCTACACCGAAGCGGTACGCCTCGTCCTGGAAGGGCGCACGCGCATCGTCGGCCGCCGCGTGCTGCTGGTAAGCTGAAATGGCGCACCGAGCCAGCGGCCGCGGCCTTGGTGCGGCGTAAGCGCGATGGTATTGGAGTCCAGCCAAAGTCTGCCGGATCACTCAAGTCCGGCTGCTACGACGTCCTGGACGGCAGCCGTCAACCTATCGCCCCATTGCAACCGCTGCGCGTGAGCTCCGGGATCGTGTCAGGCTAGCTTCGGCAGAGGTCAGCTGCGAAGGACTGCAGGAAGGGCTGCCGCTGGCACACGCCCCTAGATTCCGGTCGTGCTGAGCAAGGGCAGCCAGGCCAGCTTCGGCAGAGGTCAGCTGCGAAGGATTGCAGGAAGGGCTGCCGCTCGCACACGCCTCTAGATTCCGGTCGTGCTGAGCAATCGACAGGGGATCAGATTGTGCGAAGGCTGGAATAGCCAGAACCGCCAGGCTCACCAGCAAGGTCCAAGCGTGTCTCATAGTCGCCTCACGCGAAATATCCAGAGATTAGCGGCCTTTAAAATATCCAGCTGAGGAATCGAAAGCAACTACAACCCATCTCATAAATGCCCCGAGTCCCTGGAGCCGAATTCTGGCTTGTGTGGTTCAACATCCGATTGACCGTCATCCACTCCTCAACTGCCCTGCCCTGCCGCCCGATTCCGTTTCGACCGCCACATGCCGGAACGTTGGGCCCACTGCACCCAGCAATGCCCTGAACGCTTCGACTTGCTCCAGCTCGGCTAGTGCGCGCCGACGCGACCACAGGAAGGTCACGACGAACACAAGCGTCAGACCCGCCAGGGCAGCCATCGCTCCTGCATAGCGGCTCGGTGTTAAACGAGAATGAAGGAAGTCCCACGTAAGCCACGGCGCCGAGAGCTCGATTTGCCCGCTGGTCAGGACTCGCGGCCTTCGGCACGCTTACAGACCCATTTCTCTCATTCTCTGATGCGACATGCCAAGATGATGCGCCAATTCGTGGAGCACCACTCGACGTATTTCCCGCACCAGTTTTTCTTTGTCCTCACCGCAATACGCTTCAAGCGCCGGTTGATAGAGGACGATGACGTGGCTTGTGTAGTCTGAACTGAGTCCTTTCGTGCGGGCAACCCCGGAGTAAAGCCCGAGAATTAAGCGGTCTTTCGGCACCCCCATTTTTCTCTTCTCTTCATCCGTCGCGTATCCGGCACTGACAATCACCGCAACGTTTTTCCATTCCTCGTCGAACTCCGGGGGAATCTCGTCCAAGGCGTTCGATACCATCTCCTCGAACTCCTGCTGTGAATATCTCAGTGTCGCAGGTTCGGGATCTTGTTCTCGCTCACGAAGGGCCCAGTCACGTTCACTCAACTTCGATTCGAAACGGTCGTCCTCCCCAAGAAATTTCCTCGTACGCCGACTGAACGAGGAGAGAAGTGCCATGACGCAAATCGCAACCAGCGCAGCCAGAATTAGCTCGTAATCGTCAGCCGTAAGACCGCCACTCAAGGAAGGTGTTTGTGACGAAGTCGTCTGGCAATCTGCGGCCAACGGAGCGAGATGCACAAACACAATCCACAGCGAGTCTACAATGGCATTGCGATACGAAAGCGGCAGGATGCCGCGCATAGCAGCGTCAGCTTAACAGAAACTAGAGGTGCGAGAAATTTTGCTGAAAAAGTTCGGCGGGGCGAGACGATTCGAAAGCCCACATTTGAGCAGGCTGCCCGCATCGACGAACCGTTGATAAATCGCGATTACACTCATTGAGCAGGTTTTGCTTGGTGGATGGTCGGCAAACAGAAAGTGATTTTGATTGCTTCTGGCTTGCTCGTCACCTACACAGAGTCCAGGCAAGGCTTGCAGTTAGGCTCGCGACCGCACCTTCTCTTGGTTTTTGAGGACTCGCACGATCGCCCGCCTCCCCGGCTCACGATCTCCTGTGATCAAAAATGCGAGGACAGCTCCTTGGAACGTCTGCAGTACTTCTTCGACGGTCGCCCGATCGGGCAAAAACCGCATGAGGAGCTCCATCCACAACCTTTGCTGCTCCTCATAAAATCGCTTCGCGCGTTTCGAACCCGACCAGGCGCGTTTCGACAAGTCCATTACCAGCAAGAGGACACCCCTCGATTGAGGAGCGGTAGTGCGGTCCCAGAGAGCACTCATGACTGTCTGTGCTGTGGCTCCCGGCGGAAACGCCTCGGGAGCAAATTGCTCACGCAGGCGGTTTTCGAGGCGCCTGATCGCCTGTTCCTCGATGTTCTCGCGCCCGCCGAAATAATGAACCAGCATACGCTTGCTGCTCCCGGCCCTGCGCCCCAATTGGTCAAGGCTTACGTCGAGGGTTCCCGCTTCGACGAATGCCGCCAGGCAGCGATCGAGCAGCACCCCTACATCCGGCTTTTTGCGGCGGCGCATCTTGCCTCTTTGTGTACCACATGGTACATTACGACGTACCATGTGGTTCATCCCAGCACGTAGGAGAGGCCCATATGAAAATGCAAGAATGCTTGCTGTTGCTTTTGCTCGGCCTGATCATCTGGATTTTGGGAACCATCTGCTACGCGTATGCCGGTCACCGCGTTTTAGAAACGACACCGGCACAATACTGGCTAAGCTTCGCCATTTCTCCCATCATCTCCGCCGTGCTGTGCATCCTCATTCTCCGCTGGTGCCATATCGCTTTGTCGAACTGGGCCGTCGCCATGCTGCTCCTCGCCATACCCGGAATGATCGGAGAAGCGGTCGTGCTCTCTCATCTGGGAACTTTCATGCCAAGAATTCAGGAAGCATCCGGCGGCCGCTACGGCGCTCTTCTGTTCGCCACCTACGCCGTCGTGCTCAGCATCGCCGAATTCGCTACGTTACGCTCCGCACGTTAGGCGGTCCGAGCCCAAAACCAGGGGAGAGAAAGCATGAACTCAACCAAAAAGATAGCAAGGATTGCGGGCCTTTCTGCTCTGTTCACTGCGCGTTTGCCGTGAATTCTAAGGCAGCGTGTAGTCGAAAACGTACGAGTGTTTGCCGGCGTCGTTCATGATCTGCATCTTGCCGCTGATGCCGGCGAGTTCGCCGGTGCCAGAGTCGGGGACGACGAAGATGTTCATATCCGGCTTACCCTTCGTCATCGTTGTGTTGTGCTGCAGGACGAAGCTGCCGTTGTGGCCCTCAAGCTTGCCCGTGAACTTCTCAATCGCGACGTAGCCGCCCGACGTTCCCGGAGCGCCGGTTCCGAACGCCAGCATCTCGCCTTGGCTCGTGCCTTCCAGTGCGCCGTGAAACTGCTTGTCGAGCGAGTAGCGCCCGACGGCTTTGTCCTCCTTGTTATACGGCTCAAGCGGACCGACCTTGATGTCGAATGACCCGCTGACATGGTGCGGCATGGGGACGTCCTTCTTTGCGGGAGAGTGCGCCATGGCGAGCGCTGTGGTCAAGAGCCCGGCCAGCAGTAAAGGTTTCATGCGGCAAAGAATAACCGAACCTAACGCGCGCAGGCCAGGGTCCGGGCGAAAAGCGAGTCTCTCTCCGATTTGTCAGGGTTGTGGTTCGGCCTGATTCGTTGCCGAGGTCTCTTCAGTCCCCTTCTTTGGACAACTCGGCAGCGCTCAGGCAGACGTCTGCTCGGTGTGCCAGGCAAGTCTCGTCTTGCTGATGTTGATCGGTTCTCACGGACTTCAGCTTAAACAGGGCCCTGGTTTGCAAAGCCTTCGCGAGAGCCGCACTCATTTCAGGGTCACGCACGCTCGTACACGAATAGATCCCAACAGGGCTCACAATCCTGGCAGAGAAGCCGTTGGCCATACGCATGATCTTTGCCATGACCCCGGCACCGCCGGGGGCCGAGCCGCTGCCAGTTGTGAGCGGCAAGACCAGGCGGCCGCGATTGGACAGGCGTTCAAGCCAGAGCGGATGCGGATGCGTGACGCCAGCATTTATGAATATCGCGTCGCATTCGCCGGGATCGAATGCCGCGCCATCTCCCGCGTGCACCGACACATTTGGATAGTCGGCGAGGTTCTTTTGCGCGCGAGCCGCCAGGTCCGAGTCCACTTCGCTGGTCATCACGCACCCGCTCGGAGCAACGACTTCAGCCATGATCGCAGTGTAGTAGCCGACACCGCAACCCAGGTGGTAAACGCGATAGCCAACTTCAAGTCCCAGGGGGTCGATCCATCGCGCCAGCGCGCTTGGCTGTCCATTGTTCAAATGACGTTCTGGATCGAGCGCAACCAGAACATTGTGATACAAGTCCCTGGGATCGTCAGTGGTGGAATAGACCTTGCCAGCCAGCCCCATAAGCAGCATTGAAACCGCATCCGGCGATGTGATCTGCCAGGGCGGCGGTCCCATGAACTTCTCTCGCGGCACGCGTGCGTAAGCTGCGACAAGCGCAGGCGAGTCGACGCCGGCTGCTAGTCTCACTTCATCTGCATAGAAAAGCCGGCACTCGTCGAGAGTCATAGCGCGGTCCAGTATCTCACTCTGCCAGACTGGGATCCAATTGGGCCGTCTCTTCCGCTATGCCGACGTCATGGGACTAATCCCACTTTCCTTTGTAGAGGGGTTCAATGGGATTCAGGGGCTTTGTCCCGAGTGGCCTGCGCAGAACGCAGCACTCTGTGTTCGCGCTCGCAAGAGTATCGATCAGCGGCAACTCCCCGGGCTATGATTGTCAAATGTGACTGAAGCGCCGAACAGATACAACAAGACTCCGCTTCCGACGGGCTTCTTCCGATCCTTTATTCGATGGCTCGTCATGGGCGTGGTGCTTCTTTGGTCGCTTGCCGCGCTGATCCTTGTAGCGGTCCGGTGGATCAACCCACCGACAACCGCGGTGCACATCCAGCGCCACTTGCAGGCGTGGATTCGCCACACGCCGTATCGCGAGCGCTACCAATTCATTCCCCTCAGCCAAATCTCGCCCGATCTTCAGCACGCCGTAATCGCCGCAGAGGACGCACACTTCTACCAGCATCACGGATTCGATTGGCAGGAAATCCAGATCGCTGCCGACGATGATTTGGAAGGCGATCGCACTCGTGGAGCTTCCACCATTACGCAGCAACTCGTAAAAAATCTATTCTTCGGAACGGGCCGCTCGATCCTCCGCAAGGGCGCAGAGGTCACCCTGGTACCGGTGGCCGAATTCGTCCTCGGCAAACAGCGCATTCTCGAGATATACCTCAACGTTGTCGAATGGGGCCCTG
>JASHRC010000135.1 GCA_030037525.1 Candidatus Acidiferrales bacterium
AGTGAGCGACACACCACCACCGTGCCGATGTTCCTTGGGTGAGGCGTAGCCGTCTCGCTGTGAAAAGAGATACCAACCGCCGCGACGCCCATCAATTCGTTACCTATCTGCCTCGAACGGCTGTCGCCCTCGGGTAGGGGGATCTTGTGGCTCCTGCCATGAAAATCGCGCTGCAAGTGGTTGATTATACGTGGCGACATTAATGATCGTCGTGATCCCGAGGATCATGGAAGACTTGAGTTACCAGCCCATTTTCATCCATGGTGATGCGCTGGTGCGCATGAGATCTAATCTAAAAGGTCACTTCCGTGTGGCCGACATTACCGGCCAATCTCTGCCCACTCTCAGGGGGTGCGGAGTTTGCGCGTTTCGCTGACAATCTTGGTGAGCCGGTTGGATAGGCGGTCGAGGCAAGCGCGAGAGTGGCCATGTGGCAGCACGCGGCGGAACATCTCGAGCGCATGTTGAGCCGCCAGCAAGGAATCGATTACTCCCTCGAGTCCAGCTCGAATGCGGGTGGAGGGCAGTTTCGGCTGTGGAACAAGATGCCGGGGTCGTGAACGAGCCAGTTGAAATTCCCGCTGGAGATCAGTCAACGCCACATCGACATAACGCATGGTCATGTCAGGAGAGGTGTGGCCGAGTAACTTCATGAGCACGGGAAAGCTCACGCCGGCACGCAGCATTTCTGTGGCATAGGTATGACGAAGCTGATGAGGAACGATGCGGGTGGAGAGGCCGAGGGTATGGCAGACCTGATGCAAGTAATCACGCAGTGGACGAACCAGGGCTTCTTTGCTACTTGCGCGGGACAGGAGCCGTCCATCGGCCGGCAGCGGATCCAGGGAACGAAAGAATGCCAGGCGTTGGACGAGCTCACAGACAAAGAAATCCACAGGGACCATACGTTCGGTTTTTAGCTTCCCGAGGGGCACATGAATCGCCCATTGCTTTTGCCCGGTGGAGAGAAGGCAATCGCAGGACAAATCGGCGCATTCGCCAATGCGCATGCCGGTGTGGCGCATCAACAGAAAAACATTGCCCCCCCCATCATTACGGCGGCGGAACTCCTGCTGGAGGAGCTGATCCTGCTGCAGCGTGAGCGGCCGTGGGAGTCTCTGCGGTGGACGAGGAAAATCCTCGCGCCGGATTAGGCGAACGAGTTCCGCAAGCTCTTCCGACCAAGCCAGTTCGTTAAAGAGAGAGCGCAGAGCGATGAGCTGGTTAATGTAGGACGCGGTCGACAGGGGCCGCACTTTTGAGCGCAGATGAGACATCCAGCCCAGGATGTGGGGCTCACGACGCAATTGCTCTAGACGGTTCACTTGGGGATATGCGAAGCCAAGAAATCTCAGGAAATTGCGCGCGGTACCGCGGTAGTGGCGAATCGTCTCGGGACTGAGTGCAAGGCTGAAGGAATCAACGGCACGATCGAAGACCGACGCCAGAGGATGCTGAAGCGGCGGACGGGGAGCGCGGTTCATGAGGAAATCTTCGGGACAGGACGAGTGTGCTGTGCCACTGCGCGCGCATACTCAACATAGACGTCTTGTGGGGTGATCTGCACATAGCGCAGCGTCGTCTGGATGTCGGAGTGCCCCATTAACCGCATCAGAGCAGGCAGGCTGATGCCGCCGCGTATCAGGTCGGAGGCAAAGGTGTGCCGGAAGCGATGCGGGTTCGCGAGCTTGATGCCCGTGCGCCGGCGATGGTAGCGAAACAAGGACCGTAAGCCGGCCAGGGTCATGCGGGTTCCGCGCGCCGGACCTTTGAGCGAAACGAAGAGCGCGGCGGTGCCCGCTGGGGGCCTTTCCAGCCGACGATAGTGATCGAGAAGTTGCACGGTTTCCGGCGCCAGCGGCAGGAAACGCAGTTTGTTGCCTTTGCCGCGCACGCGCAACTGCGCCTCCGAAAGCAACACGTCGTCCTCGTTCAAACCCAATACTTCGGCCGAGCGCATCCCTTCGAGGAGCATCAAGCCCACGATCGCCAAGTCCCGCGCCGTGCGGAAGCTGGACCAAAAACGTGCCACCTCATCTACCGAAAGTGGAACGAGTTGGCGTTTGGGCACTCTCACGCGCAAGCGGCTCATGGCGACGCGCGACCGGCCCACGCCCAGCGGACCACGACGCAGATAAGCTTGCTGAAAGCCCTGAGCCGTCGCTTCGGGGGCGTCGGGGAACTCATGGCGTAGGGCGCGGTCGGCGACGGCAACGCGGGTATTGATGGTGGAACCGGAAAAGGGGGGTTGGTGGCTGCATTGGAACTTCAGATAATCCAGCAGCGTCGACCTGGTCAGGTCGGCTTCGCGCACCTCGCCGGTATGATGAAGACTCTCCCACCAGCGCACAAAGTGCAGGAGAGCGAAAGCCCAACTGCGCAGAGTGGTGTCCGCCAGGCGGCGGACATGCTCGCGGTCGAGGTAACGATTGACCCAGCCGACCTCCCGGCCAGTTTCATGCTCGACCATGCGAAAAGGACTTTGCGCGGGGCTGGAGGTCTGCGAGTGGGTGACGTGGAACCTCATGATAGGGCTTCCTCCAAGAGAGATTGGAACTGTCGCGCGTCACCGCCCTGGACGAAGAAGGAGTTGGGATCGTGACCAGGAGGCAGGAGGACGCGGCGAGGGGTGATGCCTTGCGCCCGCAAGCGATGGGCTAAAACCTGCGCGGCCTGTTGGCCGCTGCCGTTGGCATCCTCATCCAAGCTGAGATAAACAGTGCGTGGGCGGTCACTCAGTTGGCGAAACTGGTCCGGGGTGAGATGCGTACCGAACGCACAGGTGGTATAGCGGAACCCGGCTTGCCACAACACGGCGAGGTCGAAGATACCTTCCACGAGAATCACACTGGGGAACTGGCGAACCGTTTCCCAGGCGACCAAGTCGCCCTTGGTGCCGGAGAGAAATCGATGGGCGAAAGCGGTGTCGATGCTGCGACCGTACAAGTTGACGATGCAGCCGTCTTGGAAGCAGGGGAAGACGAGGCGTTGATAGAGGGCGTCGTGGCCCTGCCGGCTGACGAGGCCGATGTGCCGCAGCAGATCGAGGGAATAGCCTTGCGCGAGGAGATGACGCCGCAAGCTCCCGCCAGGGGCATAACCGATCTGCAGCTCACGGATCACGGCGAGGTCGCGCACTCCGCGTTGTTCCAGATACTGACGCGCCTCCGGGTAGTGATCGAGTTGCTGTTGGTAGAAAGCGGAAGCCTGCTGCAACACGGCGGCGGGGTCTGCTCCAGCGCTTTGCTGTTCGAGGTAGGCGAGGCTTTGGCGGAACGAGAGGTGTTGGGATAATTCGACAAAGCGAATCAGATCGCCGCCCTGACCGCAACCATGACAGTAAAAGAGATTCTTGCGGGCGTTGACATAGAAGGAAGGCCGAGTCTCCGGGTGCAAGGGACAGAGTCCCACGAACTCGGGGCCCTGCCCCGCTGGCTGGCCGGTCCAATTCTGCTGTCGCAAGTAAGCGAGCAGCGGGAGTCGTTGTTTGAGTTGTTCGAGATCCTCGCCCATGGCGCTGTTTTCGCCTCTGGAGACGAGCCTA
>JASHRC010000136.1 GCA_030037525.1 Candidatus Acidiferrales bacterium
AGACACACCCCCTGGGGGTCAACTTCCCCGCGCAACAGGCGCTGGTCCGCTGAGGGAAGTCGTGTCAGAACAGCAATTACGTTGCGGGCAATGGCGAAGCCGCCCAAAGCAATGTGGCTTCCTCGAGGAGCCGATTGGAACGACTTCGGAAACAGTTTTGATATTGTCGACCATACGCTGATGGCTCGGTCGGATGAGCCCAAACCTACCAGCAGTTTATTATCAGGTCAAGCAGAATTATCTATTCTCGATAAAAATCGAGGCCGTGCCTTCACGAATTACTTCAATGGGATAATTCACGTATACAATTGTACAAAAATTAGCTACTATGATCCCGTGCAAAACCATTGGCCAGCAGCGTCGCTAGCATCGGCTTTGAATGCCCGAGGAAGCGCGTGAATACAGCAAATCGACTGCTGGCTATTTTGAACCTCTTCACGGTTGAAAGGCCTGAATGGACTGTCGAAGAGGCCGGCAAGGAGATAGGTGTCGCCATTAGCACGGCTTACCGATATTTCAGGGAATTGTCCAAAGCGGGTTTCCTCGATCCGTTTCCCGGGGGCAGGTATATCCTGGGGCCCGCTGTAATCGAGAATGATCGCAAGATTCGGCTGACCGACCCGCTGATCAAGGCTGGCCGACCCGCCATGCGGCGATTGATTGCCCGCTCGGGCAGCGTGGGCGTGGCTCTTTTGTGCCGTATCTATCGCAACTGTGTCATGTGCGTCCATCAGGAGCCGGCGGCTCTTCCCGAGAACACCGTTGGCTATGAGCGCGGCCGACCCATGCCGATGTTTCGTGGCGCGTCCTCCAAGGTGATTTTCGCCAATCTTCCATCAAGAACAGCGCGGTGGTTTTTCGCGAGGTACCCAGAGGAAATCGCTGCGGCGGAGCTGGGGTCGGACTGGGAGACCATAAAAGTGAATCTTCGTCGCATCCGCAGGGCCGGCCTTCACATCACGCGAGGGGAAGTGGACGAGGGGCGCGTCGGAATCGCGGCACCCGTGTTTGGCCGGGATCGGGTCGTGATGGGCAGCGTTGCCATGGCGATTCCAGAGAGTGAAGCCACTCCAGAGTTCATCGCCAATATCTCAGCACTTGTGCAGGCAGCGGCTTGCGAAATCGATGCGGGGCTCGAGTTCTTGCCTTCAGGCGAAGCTCAGAATCCTGGACCGAATTTTCATCAGGAACGATCCAGCTCTCAAAATGTCGGGATTGCCGATGTGTCGAAGGCCTCGTAGCATTTGGGAGCGTCTCGGCACTTGGTTGGGGTGCGAAACAGAGTATTCCGGCAGGCCATCGCGATTGGCCCCAAGACGCACCCAGTTTCATCGACCGGATCAATTCTGGGGGCAACCGCTACCGAAACAGATCTTTTTCCGCCGGTCGAATCAGGTCGCGTCCCCGTCCACTGCCTTGCGGCAAGGGCACGCCTTGGAGAACCGCCGCGGGAACCTGGTTGAGCTTGCCCATCACCAGTCCACTAGCAGCGGCGAGTTCATCGGCCAGCGCAATTACAGTGGCCCGCAGGATTTTTCCGTGGATGTCGCGCTGTCCCCGATAATCGACCAAGGGTGCCATACCCGCGACACCCAGGGCGACGTTGACCAAACCTTCCCGCCACGCGCGCCCAAATGTATCGGAAACGATGACGGCCAGGTGAACGCCGAAAGCTCGCTGCAGTTGCTCTTGAAGCGTGCTGGCGGAGCGATCCGGGTTCTCCGGCAACAACGACGCCGTTCCAGCGGGAACATTGGAGATATCTACGCCAGCATTGGCACACACAAAGCCATGATGGGTCCTGACGATGAGGACGCCGCGCTCCATCCGCACGACGCTGCTGGCTTCTCTCAGCACAATTTCGATCATGCGCGGATCCTTCTGGTACAGAGCGGCCCAGCGTTCGGCCCGCTCGGAAGGCTGGATCGAGTCGAGAGGCACGATTCTTCCTTCGGCCTTGGACACAACCTTCTGTGCCACTACGAAAATGTTTCCGGGCTTGAGAACGAGCCGTTGTCGTCGGACCGCTTCCACGAGCAGCCCAGCAAGGTCGTCACCGGGCGCAACCTCGGGCAGCCCCGTCAACGGAACAATCTGTATGGGAGAAGGAATGGGTTTCTCGCGCAATTGAATCTTCGACGCGTTCGATCGATCGAATGTCGCACAGACTAGCATCGGAAGCTGGGCAGGCCAACTGGTTCTGGGAGCTGCAGGGAGGAAATATGGGGGAAAACAAGATTGGCATCATTGGCGGAACCGGCGACCTGGGATTTGGCCTGGCCCTGCGATGGGGGCGAGCAGGGGTGCCAGTCATCATTGGTTCCCGCGACGAAAGCAAGGCGATGGAAGCGGCCCGACGCATAACCGAGACCCTGAGGCTGCATGCGCCAACGGAGTCGCAACACCTTTCGATTCGCGGGATCGACAACGCGCAGGCCGCCGCGCAGGCTTCCATCGTGGTGTTAGCCGTTCCTATCTCAGCTCAGGCCGCCATCCTGAAAAGCATTCGAAGTTCGCTGGGTGATCGAATCCTGGTGGATACAACGGTTCCGCTGGCTGCGGCCTTGGGCGGTAAACCCACACAACTGTTGAGGCTTTGGCAAGGATCCGCCGCTGCGCAGGCTCGCGAGCTCCTGCCACCCGCTACACCTGTGGTGGCAGCCTTCCACAATGTGTCAGCTGGTGTTCTACAAGACCTGTCGGCGACACCTGACTGCGACGTCCTGGTGTGCGGAGATGATGATGCAGCCAAACAGACCGTATTCCCATTCATCAAATTGATCCCTGGCCTGCGCCCGATTGACGCGGGACCCCTGGAGATGTCCAGCATCGTCGAGGGCATCACTGCCCTTTTGATCTCCGTGAACCGCCGCTATCGCGTTCCTCATAGTGGCGTTCGCATTACGGGGCTCGAGCTCCAGTCATAAGGAGGCCAGGTGGGGATTCTGTTTGGCTCGACGGCGCTGGGCGCGCTTGAGATTGTCAACAGGGCTAACTTGCGGGGCTTGATCGCCAGGTGTTGCGGCCCATGTTCACGCTGATTTTCGCCTCATATGCGTGCTCGAGCATGAGGGCTGCGACCCTGGTTCCCTCTCCATTTTCCAGTGCACGGACGATCGCGTGATGCTGACGGTGTGCATAACTGAGTGAATCGTACATGCGAACCAGATCCGCTCTGCCGAAGGCAATGGCGTGTGCAGCTGCAAACGGTATTCGACTATTGCATTCGATTGCGTCGGCGATTACCTTGCTGCCCGCCCCCTGAACAATGAGTGAATGAAATCGTTCGTTCATCTCGTCATATCTGGCCTGGTCGGATGTGACCAGGTGCCGTTTGGCAAAAATCTCGTCGCCCTCGCGGAGGCAAGCATGCAGCGATTGCGTCAGTCGACGCGAGAGCCCCTGTTCAGCGAGCAGGCGAGTCGCCAGTCCCTCGAGCGCACCGCGGACGTCAATTGCATCCATGATTTCCTGCGCTCTGATTGCGCGCACCATGAATCCACGCGTATTCAGTTGGGCGAGCAATCCCTCTTGTGCGAGAAGACTCAAGGACTCGCGCACCGGCGTCCTGGAAACGCCGAGCTTGCCGGCCAGCGCCACTTCTCTGACGGGCTGGCCCTGCGCGAGGTCGCCTTGCAAGATCATCTCGCGAATTCTGACTACAATTTGTGAGTTCTTACTCAACATTTTTTTGCGCCTGAATTAAGTCGCGAAACTGACCGACCTCGCGGTTCCGCACAGCACGGGGTCGGGCGAGTCCTCCGAGAGGTCCGATGAGCGTTTCTGCCCGCTTGCCAGGGGCGAATCCCCATGAAGAGAATGCCTCCTAATCGTGGCCCGATAGGCTCCGTCGCTCGGCACGCATATCATCACCGCGCAGCTCACGCCCCGCGTAGATCACGAATTCCGAAGTGACCTTCTTGCGCCCGCTCATCTCGAAATTCATTCGCCCAGTTCGCAGCCGTCCTTCGTTGCCGGTGTGGTTCAGATCTTCGCGGAGAACCTCCAGCAAAGTCTTGTACGGCGCAAAGGATATGTCCACTTGCTCGCCGTTCAGGGTGATCCCGATCCGCGCTGTCTTCTGGGACTCTGCCGGTAATCGGCCCGGTATGGTCACCTGATAAGATCTCGCCACCACACACTAGACCTAGGCCCCGTATCCACCAGTGATATTAGTCACATCCGGTCGTGACCGTCATCACGAACGCCGCAATGCGACTCCTGGCTGAAGGACGACGGGCTCCAGGGCCTTCACAATGGGCGGGATAACTGCGATACCCTCACCGACCATCGAGCCTTGCAAATGTCACGCCGCCGAAAACCTCGGAAACCGCTGCGCTGGGGACGTGCACACTGGTTGGAGGAACGCCTGTCACTGAGAACGGCTCGACCAGAGCTTTGCCGCTATCCAGCGGAGGAATCCAGTTCGTGCTGCCCGAGTACGGCCGCGTCAGTGCGAACGGCACGCTGCCGAATGAATTTGTCTATATTTCAAAAGGCGGCAATCTAACCATGCTCGCGCCGGCGAATTCGGTAACTCTCACTCGGAGAGGTTGCATGTTTGAGCCGCACGTTCTGGGCATCATGGTCGGATAGCCTTTGTAGGTCATCCCTGGCGACCTGACCACTCACAGCTCGAAGTTCACGCATCCCGCGATCATGGTTCCCGTTCACTGCAACACTCATCCTTGGATGGAAAATTGTATCGGGGTGATGACGATCCGTATGAGGCGGTCATTGGCGACGCCAGTCTTGTGATACAGAATGTGCCGCCGGGGAATACACGCTCGCGCTCTGACCGCCACGTTCCGTCACTCAAGAGCACTCCGTAACGGTCCGTGCGGCTGCCGAATCAGCCAGGATGGGTTTTACGTTTGGTGTCTGAGCGCGCTCTCGTGCCGGCTTGAACGACCCTAGCCGAGATTAGTTGCCTGATCCTCCTGCGGATCGTTTTGCCGTCCAGTCTCTGCTATTCCCCATTACGGTAAAGGTGCCCTTCATCGAGTCTCCGCTGACCGTGCCCGTATAATCGATCTTGATGTCTCCGTTCGGGGTACTCCGAGTCACGGAAAAGCTGATGTTGTTGCCACTGATCGTGCCGGTCACAGGCGCGTCGCCACGTTGACCCTTTAGCGTACCTGTGAGCTTGGTCCCATCCTGCTGCAACGTGAGTGTCTGAGTCATAACGTTGCCGTCGCGGCCCGCTGCGCTAAGATCCCAGGCGCCAGCGACTTTCGCGTCCTGCGCCAACGCAACGTGCGCCAGCGAGAGAAGCACAACGCAAAATCCTGCCATCAGAATTCGATTTCTTGTCATCGAACCTCCTTTTTTGCAATGGGAACACGTGAGTGTTGGGAAACATTCTGCAGCATCCGGATGAGCCAGGACAGAGCGCCAGAGCTGCACGCCTAGATCAGACGTTACTCGCATGTAACGGGTTACACACCACGTTTTGTCCGACGCTGCTTCCGAATTTTGGGAACTTCTGCTCTTCTTGGACGCAACTGGAATTAGACCGTCGTTCGGTCACAGCTCTCATAATTCAGGCAAAGAGGTGCTCGAGCTTCAAAGGGAGCAAGGAAACTGATGCGAAGGAGAATTCGCTGTGATGAAAATTAGATTCGTACGTGCTGGGCTGTGGATCCTTGCAGTTTTGGCGGTGACGGCTGCCCTTGGAGCTCCGCCTCAGGGTGCGAACTTTGTCGGCACATGGCAGATGACCATGGAAGGCGGCGGTCACGGTAGCGGAGGCGGGAGCCGGCATGGCGGCGGTGGCGCTCGGACCTTGACAGTCACACAGGATGGTGACAAGTTCAAGGTCACCCACACAACGCCGCGCGGCGAGAATTCCTATGACGCCACGGTGTCAGGCAATACAATCTCGTGGACAGAAGTGCGCGAGGGTCGCAACGGCGGCACCACGAATATCCAATACACGGCTACACTGAACGGCGACAGCCTGAAAGGCTCCATGTCCGGCGGCCAGTTCAACCGCGAGTTTACGGCCACGCGCTCGCATTAGCCCGGAGCGACTTCGCAGCCTCCCAGTGAGATGGTTCGATCGGGGCACCCCGTCCCGAAGCTAGGGGTGAACTCAATTCCGGGTTGCTCGGACGCAAACGGCACGTCCGCAACCCTCTTGCACTCGGCCGATCAGGCGGGCGAACCAGATCGATGCAATCGTGTACCGTCGCCCGGCACCACGCCTGGCTTGTGGAGCAAGGCCTCCGCTTTCTGGTTTCCCGTCTGTGCCAGCTTCCGCAGCAACCCTAGTTCATGCCGGGACTACCTGCCGCGGTGACGTCCGCGCAGGCACCGACTAGCTGTGGCGCGCGCTTGAAGCGCTGTTGAGCGTTTCGATGAGCGTCGTGGCCGAGGCGGGGGACGTGGTGCCGCCGTTGATGATCTGACTCGGCGTGATCGGCTTGCCGTAGACCGCCTTATTGGCGTCCTCGTCGCCATCCATCGACGCCCCGGTGAGCGACACGCCAGCAAAGAGCCCCTTCGAACGCGAGTAGGTGAGGACGTCGACCTTCATCGCTTCCGCGTTGTAACCTTGGGCGTCCGTGCCGGTGGGGCCGGCGGCAGCGGCGGCGTCGGCGCCGAGCTTCGTCTTGCCGTTCAGGATTTGCGCCGCACCCTTGTGATTCATCACCAGGAGCACGAAGTCAGTGGCCGTCGAGCCGAGCTGGATGCCGAGGCTGCCTTCGTCGAGCTTGTACATCGCGGGCGCGCCCCAACGGCCGTCCATGTTCGGTCCCGAGCGGCAAACGAGCACGCCGCGGCCGTAGCTGCCGCCAATGCCGACGGCGATCTTCTTCACGCTCGGGAAAATGAGCACGCACTCGGCTTTGTCCAGAATGCTGGTGGGCAGGCCTTTATTGTCGGAAACGATTTCCTTAAAAACCCTGGCAGAGTTGTTGAGGCGCTCGGCTTCCTTCTGCTGCGCGAAAGACGGAAGGGCGAGCACGAGGAGCACAGTCACGGCGGTCATCTTGATTTTCACGCGAGTGTCCTTTCCAAGGTGAATATAGGTACGGGGCCGCGGAGAATTGGATGCTGCCGAAGTCGTTTAGGGGACAACGGGCCAAGACAATATACACCTCTTTGACGCCCGTGGCGTGACTTCTATTCACATTTCCGGAGGCGTGCGCGGGGTGTGCCTGTCCCCTGTGAAACTTCGGGGCCATGACACCTGCGTGCGTGACAGGTGGCCACCTGGCGAGATTTCCCAGGCGCCCAATCTCGGGTTTCTTGCCAGAAAGCTGGCGGATTTTGCTTCGGGCATTCTATATGACCGAACGTTCCGGCGTTGCCGCTGACGCTACACGTCAGGGAAATCCACTCCGGTTTAGTCCGTCCTGATTGGACGTAAGCGAAAGGCTTTTCGCGGAGGCGTTGGATTCGACGTTCCGGTTTAGCTCCGACGTGCTCCAAAAATCATTTCGAAAAATCACAGGTTGAACTAGGAGCGTGAGTAGTGTGGAATACAATTGTGAACGGTGCGACCGTAGCTCAGCTGGATAGAGCATCTGGCTCGAAGATTGTTCTCACGAAGAATCAACGAGTTAGCCGCAGTTTGCAGAAGGTAGCAAACCGTAGCACACGTCCTTTGCTTCCCTGGTCTTAGCTCGCCCTCGCGCTTCTCCAGCTCGTCGCTGCAAGTCGCAGGGTAGGCACAAAACTGGGCACAGTGGAATGGGGTGAACCCCTCTACTGAGACAGCTGGAATTGGCACACTTGCCGTTTAATTGCTCCCCGTCCTTCTGACCAAAAGAATGCGTGTTTAAGGTGGACCGCTGCCTCTCGAAAGGAGCGGATCCTGTGATGGAACCGCCGTCGGGCCTTGTGGGAACTGTGGAAAGCGTTTTGTGCTTTCCAAGCCGCTGTGGGAAGCCGCGTGGTGAGCGGATTCCCATCAGTGGCGTTAGTTTCCACAGGCCTCCGTTTCTTTCTTTTTTGCTCCTTTTTTCTTTCTTGGTGCCTATCCCCAGTTTTCCACAGAAAAATTTCGCGCCAGGAGCGCCTGAGAGCGACGATTCCCGGCCTGGTCGACCTACAGCATCCCCCGTTTGCTCACTCCTCATGCGTCTCTCACTTTCCCCAAGTAGGAAGCGGAGGCGAGCTCTGCTGGAGACTCATCGGAATGATGAGCCGGGGGGCGGCTCTTGGGGCGCTCCCCGCTACTGTTCCTTCTTCGTCGGGCTGATCGATCTCCTCATACCTGAAAAAACTCATGGTTGCTCCAGAAGAATTTACTGCGGTATTCGCCTCTCGTTCGAACTCTTCCGGCGGCCGATAGCCCAGCGCCGAATGTAAACGGCACCGATTGTAGTACTGTTCGATGAAGGCCTCGATGTTACCCAGCAAGTGGTCTAAGTCGCGGTAGTCGTTCGCATAAATCTCCTCCCGTTTGAGCGTCTTCATAAAACTTTCGCAACTGGCGTTGTCATAGGGGTTCGCCGGCCGACTCATGCTCGGGATCATCTGGTGCTTTCGCAAGATCTTCACGTAGTCTCCCGAAGCGTACTGCACGCCACGGTCGGAATGATGCACCAGACCTGGTGGTGACTGTCGTTGGGCGATGGCCTGTTCCAGCGCTGCAATCGGCAACCGGCTCGCCAGTGTCCGGTCCAATGCCCAGCCCACCACTTTCCGCGAAAACGCGTCGAGAATGACGGCCAGATAGACAAACTCCTGCTTCAAACGGATATAGGTGATGTCTGCTATCCAGAGCTGATTGATCCCCGTCAGTTTCATGCGACTGGCGAGGTTCAGATAGACCTCGAATTCGTGATCGGAATCCGTGGTCACCACGAACGCCCGCGGCTGCACGGCCAGTAGGTTGTCTTCGCGTATAATCCGCAACACGCGCTTGTGATTGACCAGCATCCCCCGCCGCCGCAACTCGGCGCTGATCCGTCGATACCCGTAGCGGCGTCGATGCTCGACGGCGATCTGCTGAATCACGCTGCGCACCTCCATGTCTTCCTCGACCGGTGCTCGGCCCTGCAGAGAACGATAAAAACCGGCTCGACTGACCCCGGCCAGCTGGCACATTCGCTCGATGCTTAAGCTGCCTTGCAAACGCATCACTTCTTGGATTTCGTCGTAGACGCCTTCTCGCCACTGATGCCGCTCTTCTGGCGTCGCGCCTCGACTTTTTGCAAGGCACCTTTGAAAAAATCCAGCTCCAGCGTCTTCTCAACCAGCACTCGCTTCAGCTGGTTGATTTCCTTGCGGAGCGCGGACTCACGAGAGTTCCCTGGTGGCGACTCCTCACTGGGGGCGAAGGGATCAAATTGATCTCGCCACTTGTAGAGAAGCCGCCGATGCACACCAAGTTCCTGCGACAATTCCACGATGTTGTCGCAGGCCTTCAATCGTTCGACAGCCATCCGGCGGAATTCTTTCGGATACCGTCCCACTCGTCTCTTCTTGGCCACTTGCAGTGCCTTTCCCTGCAAAGTGTGCCTTATCCGAGTGTCTCAAGTTAAGGGTTCAGTCCA
>JASHRC010000011.1 GCA_030037525.1 Candidatus Acidiferrales bacterium
GATCGAATCCCATCAGCGATTTGTGGAGCCTCGAAGCGCTTCGTCTGGTCGGAGCCTACTTACGTCGTGCCGTAGCCGACCCCGGCGACCAGGAAGCGCGTGCCAGCATGATGCTCGCCGCTTCCTACGCGGGAATCGGATTCGGAAACGCAGGAGTACATTTGCCTCACGGCATGTCCTATCCGGTTGCGGGCATGGTGCGGAATTACCGCCCCCCGGGTTATTCCTCCGATCATCCCCTGGTGCCGCACGGCATATCGGTGATTGTGCACGCTCCCGCTGCGTTTCGCTTCACTTCCTCGGCCTGCCCCGAACGCCATCTCCACGCTGCCGAAATTTTGGGGGCGAAGGTCGGTGGTAGAAAAGAAGACGCCGGCCGAATTCTTGCCGACCAGATCATTCAGTTGATGCAGGCCCTGAAAGTTCCCAACGGCTTGCGCGCGCTCGGCTACCAATCCGACGATATTCCCTCGCTCGTCGAAGGCACCCTGCCGCAGCACCGGGTGACAAAGCTTTCGCCCCGGCCAGCCGGGCCTGACGATCTCGCGCGCCTGTTCGAAGAGTCCATGACCATCTGGTCTTAAATAATCCTGGATTTTCCGAGCGCAGAGGGCAACCGTGCTGGTAGGTGGCGCGGATTCTTGCCGCTCCCGCCGCGTCATTTTGGTGCGGAAGTCGGGATCGCCCTTCGGTGCGCCCCGCAGCCCGTTGCCATCTAGGTCAAAGCGCCTTCGAGCAGAGCTCGCGGCGTTCACCCCGACGATGTAACCTAGACTAGGGTCATCCGTGAATCGATTCAAATTCGTTGTCTCCGTCCCTGGCGACACGATGTACATGCACGCGCAAACGGCTGCTGCACAGGCCGCAGCCGAGCGTCTAGGCCTCGAAGTGAAAGTGATCAACGCGCAAATGGACGCCGTCGTGCAGGGCCAGCGCTTGTTGAACTTGGTGCAATCCCCCGATTCGCGGCCCAGCGGAATCATCGTCGAGCCGGTGAGTGCCGCCGGCTTGCCTCGCGTTGCGGCGGCGGCGGTGGCTGCCGGCGTTGCCTGGGTGCTCAGCAACGCGCAGGCGGACTACATCGGAGACCTTCGCAGGAAGGCAAAAACTAGAGTGTTTCAGATTTCCCAAGACCATGTGGAAGTCGGCCGCATTCAAGGCAGGCAGATCGGCGCCATACTGCCGAAAGGCGGCTCGGTCCTTTACTTGCGCGGCCCGCAGATGAGTTGGTGGGCCACGAAACGATTCGAGGGCCTGGAGAGGACCAAACCGAGCAACGTCGAGGTGAAGACTGTCAAAGTGCTGGCAGTCTCAGTGGAGGGCGCTTACCAGGCCGTTTCCTCCTGGCTCAATCTCACCAAGCAGCGCCCCGAAGGCACTCAATTGATCGTTTCGCAAAACGCCGACTTCGTCACCGGAGCCAGAAAAGCATTCGAGGCCACCGCCCGCGGCGCGGAGAGAGCAAAATGGATGGCCATACCCTGTGCGGGCGTGGGAGTTGCCGAACGCAGCCGCGCGCTTGTTGATCAGGGCCAGTTATGCGCCGCGGTGGTGACCTCGCTCACGATGGACAAAGCTGTCGAAATGTTGACGCGCGCCTTGACCGACGGCTTTGAGCCCCCCGAACACACCTTTGTCGAAGCCTGCTCCTACCCCACGCTCGAAGCCCTGGCCAAGAAATGGCAGACCTGAGCCTGCCTGGATTCGGAGAATCACGTTGCCCCTCAAGCCCTGGCCACAGAAGCCCGGTCAGGCGCCCTTGCACTTCCACCACTGTGCAGTAGAATGACGCCCGGAACGTCGGCCTATGGCAGGGAACCAGGTGAGTCGAGCGACGTGGCCACAAAGCATGGTCGCTTCCGCCGCCAAGGACTTTCGCCGCCCCTGGAGGTAAGGTTCGAAACCTCCACGGATCCGGATGGGAGGCAACGGAAATGGATCGTCGATCATTCCTCGGCTTTGGGACACTCGCAATGAGCGCGTTGAACAGCGGATTGGCACGCGCGTTTGCCGACGATGACAACCCCGCTCCCGGTGCGACGGTGACGACCACACGGGGAAAGATTCGCGGCACCATCGAGGACAAAGTGCACGCTTTCAAGGGCGTTCCCTACGCGGCCTCGACGGCCGGATCGAACCGCTTCCTGCCGCCCGTCAAACGCGAGCCTTGGACCGACGTGCGCGATTGCTTCGAACTGGGGCTGCGCGCGCCGCAGCTCGCCAGTTCCTTCCACGGGCAAGTGCCTCCGGAATTCGAGGTCATGGATCGCAACGAGCCCATGGGAGAGGATTGCCTGGTTCTTAATATCTGGACGCCCAGCGTAGGTCGAGGCCACCGGCGTCCCGTGATGGTCTGGCTCCACGGCGGCGGCTACACCAGCGGCTCGGGCGGCTTCATCTGCTATGACGGCACCGAGCTAGCCAAGAAACATGATGTCGTCTCGATCTCCCTCAATCACCGTCTTACCGCCTTTGGGTATCTGTACCTTGCCGGAATGGGCGGCGAAAAATATGCGAATTCCAGCAATCTGGGCAATCTGGACATCATCGCCGCGCTCGAGTGGATTCGCGACAATATCGAAGCGTTCGGCGGCGATCCCGGCAACGTCACGATCTTCGGCCAGTCGGGCGGCGGAGGCAAAGTCAGCTCTCTGATGGCCATGCCGGGAGCCAAGGGGCTGTTTCATCGCGCCATTGTCGAAAGCGGCGCTGCGGTCAGAGGCATGTCGCGCGATGCGGCAGACAAATCGACCGAAATGTATCTGGCGAAGTTAAATCTGAAACCCACCGAGGTCGATCGTCTGCAAACGCTTTCGATCGACGAGTTGCTTGCGCCCACGGCCGGAGCGGCGCCCGTACCGGGCGCTCCGGGGATCGCCTTCGGGCCGGTGGTCGATGGCCACAGCCTCCCGGTGAACCCGTTCGATCCTGTGGCCCCGGAAATCGCGGCCGATATTCCTCTTCTCATAGGCACAGTCGAAACCGAAGTCGCGTTTTTCCCGGGTCAGATTCTCGACCCAATCGACGACGCCACGTTTCACGCGCGCGTGAAGCAAATGCTCCGCACGGCCAGCGACGATCAAGTGGACCAGGTAATCGCGGCGTATCGCACGGGGCGTCCGGGGGCGTCAAACACCGATCTCTATCTCGCACTTGCCTCCGATGCCACGTTCCGTGTCGGCGTCTTGACCGAGGCCGAGCGCAAAGCGGAACAGGGACGAGCTGCGGTTTATCAGTACTACTTCACCTGGAGATCGCCGGTGCGCGAAGGCAAGCTGCGGTCCTTCCACACCATTGAGATCCCGTTTGTGTTCGGCAACGTGGACGCGGCGAAATCGATGCTGGGCTCGGGCGAGGATCGCTATGCGCTCGCCGAAAAAATCAGCTCCGCCTGGGTCGCCTTCGCGCGCACGGGAAACCCAGACACGACTCTCGCTCCGCACTGGGAACCCTTCGACACCGAAAAGCGCCCCGTGATGGTGATCAACGACGAGTGGAAGCTCGTGAGTGATCCGCATGGAGAAGAGCAGCGCCTGCTTCACTCGATTCAAGTGCAGGGCGCAGCGAGTCGCGGCGCGTAAAGAGATTCGCGTCACCTTCCATCTCGGAAAACCGGGCTCATTCCTCACCAGCCGCAATCTGACAGTCACGAGGCGGGGACAGTCGCTTTAAACGTGAAGGAGACTGTTTTCGATTCCTTCGGGGCGATCGTGACCGTTTGATCCTGTGCGGGATAGTTTTCGTGCCACGCCTCAATCGTGTAGGTGCCCGGAGGAAGGCCGTCGAGCGCGAATGTACCGGTTTTCGAAGTGACAGCGTAGTAGGGGTGATCGAAGACGAAGACGAACGCCCGCATCCACGGGTGCACGTTGCAGAGGACCGCCATCGCGAATTCCGGTCGCTCGAATGTGGATTTGAGCGGAGCCGATCCGGCCGGTTGCGAATTGCTCCATTGGCGGTTGTGCTTGGGCATGGGATGCACATTGTGCATGGTAGGGTCGTTGTTTTCCACCGCGAATGGCTGGCCGGTCATCAGAGCCATCACGTGCGGCTCGTACATGCAATTCTTCTGCGCGAGGGTCGCGGGAGTTGACGGCGCGACAAACTTGTACTTCCCCAGCCCGCTTTTCACGTAGACCACGACGTTGGCTAGGCCGCCGTGGTCACCCACAACAACAACAGGGGGAAAGACAGGCGTCCGATTGGCTTCTACGCAAGCCGATGACTGACTCATGTCGATGGGCTTGACGGGTGGAGGAGCGCCTGCGAGCGTCACCGTGCCGCGGATCGATCCAGCGGTGGTGGGATCAACCGTGGGCAGCGGCGCCGGGGATTTGCTGGTGCCGCAACCGGGGATCGCGAGGATCACAGCGGCAAGGGCCAGGGTCCGGTACCAGGGCCTCGAGGTCATACCTCTTGCTAGTGCGTGTCGTAATTGGGAATCGACACGGCCGCTGTAATTACACCCAACCACAACAGAAGTTCGACGAAGCCCGCGAGCTTTCCAAACGCGCTCACCGTGTCGCCTTGTTCCCGTTTGCGCGCGTGCCACTGCACCAGGATATGCCACAGGACACCGAGCGGGACGAGGATGCCCAGTTTGATTTCGAACGCGGAATTGGGAATGTATTTTGTCGCCGCGCTGGAAAAAAGCATGAATCCGCCCAGCACCGCAACACAAAAGCCGGTCCAGTTCCAGGCGAAAAGCGCCTCGGAAAGCTGGCCCGCCGTTTGCCGCTTCGAACCGACGCCAAGCAGGCGCAAGTCCAGCGACAGGTTCGTGCCGATCCAGAGCGATAGGCCTGTGAAGTGGGTCAACTGGACGAACGGGTATGCCCAGGTCGAGCCACTAATGTCCAGCGCCCACCAGGTGTTTTGCAGCCATTTGGCGATGGCCATGAAGAAGTCGAGCATCAGACCAGCCCTAGCCCACGCCCGAAATCGCGGGCACTTCGACCGAAATGAGGATAGCCCCAATCCACAGCAGGAGCGAGAGGAACGCTACGATTTTCGCGCTCGCGGGAATCGACGGCCGTTGCCCCCATCGCGGAACGTACTGCCTGACGATCAGGCCAAATGCGACTGCCACCACCACCACGACAATCTTGATGCGGAAAGTGATGGCTCCGTAGAAATCGGCGGCATCTCCCGCAAACATAAAAAACCCCGAGAACACGACCATCAACAAGCCTGTCCACATCCAGGGAAAAAGCTGATTGGCAACTTCCGCCGGGGTGCGGCGGCGTGCGGCAAGGCCCATAACCCGCAAGTCCACGATCGCGGTGGAGCCGACCAACAGGAAGAATCCTGAATAGTGCAGGATTTCGAGGATCAGAGAAATGACGATCGAACTATCGACCCAGACGATCCAGGGATTTTTTTCGAGCCACTCGCAAAAGTGAAGCATAGCAATGAGCCTTAGGAACGCAGCACGGTTCCGTCAGGAAGGACGACGGTTGTGCAGCGCATGGTCTTCGCTCCGCTCTTGGCTGCGCCTCCGGTAACCGTAATCACGTCACCCGGCTTCACGGTCGTGCTCGTCCAGCCATTGTGCCTGAGAAAGTTCGGGCTGTTGATTTCGACGGCCCACTCAACGATTTGGCCCTTTTCGTCCTTCACCTGCAGGTAGATGTAGCCGTGGGGATTGGTCCATTCCAGCCGTTCGACCGTGCCTTTGAGTGTCGTGGGATGCTCCATGTCGTACATCGAAACGGAATGGTGTGCCAGTGCCAGTGTCGCAAACGCCGCCAGCGCAACCAGCACCGTCGAAAGATAAATTGCCGATCTTCGTACCATGCAATGATCTCCTGTCATCCCGGACCGCGCAGGTTCCGCGCGGTCCGGCTTCTCCTCTATTTCTTAAGAAGCAGCTCCTTATAGTCCTTATTATTCTGCTCGCAGACGTATTCCTGAATCCGCCACTCCGGATGCAGCTTCAATTTCGCTGATTGCGTCCAGGGCTGGGCGAACACGTTCGGATCCTCGATGGTGGCCGAATAGTCCAGGATGTCGTAGGAGGCGCGGTGATAGCGTTCGACGACGTGATACGCCGTGGTGTGATGGTAGTTACCGACAACCGTTTGGTCGTTGAATCCAGTCACATCGACGACGAGCGTGTCGCCTTCCCAGTGCCCCACGGAGTTGCCCATGTAGGTGGGATCGAGATCATCGGGGTGCGGGCGGCCGTCGGTTGGAATCACCCGAAAGACGTGATACGCCTCGTAGAGAATCACGACGAGTCCCGGCTTCTGCACGATCTGGAGCGGATAGGGCTCGAACGTGGCCGTGGGAACCCCGGGCGGCACGCAACTAACGCCGATGCCGATCTGATTTTCTTCCTCGGTGAGCTTGTACTTTTCCGCGCCGGGCTTCACGATGGCGGCATCGCGCGCCGCAAAGTTAAATCCTGCGATGTAGACGCCGGAAAGATCGGGACGACCATCCGGAGCCCCGGGGATCGGCTGATCGTGCGGGTTCACACAGCCTGGACCGGTGCTGGGCGGAACGGGATTCGTTCCGACGACATTTACGGTGACTGACTTCGTGTCGTTTCCGGCGCGCCCCTTGGCCGTAAACGTGTATGTGCTCGTCGCGGCAGGGGAAACTGTGATTTTGCCGAGCGTCGTGACGATGCCGAGGCACTGATCGAAATAGGTGTCGTCGGCATTGACGGCATGCCAGTAGATGGTCGCCGACTGACCCGGGCCGATGGTGCTGGGCACAGCCTTGAGTTCGAGAATCTTGCTTGGCGGACCGAGCGGAAATCCGCCGAATCTGGGACGCCCGGCCTCCGGCGGCGGATTCTGCGCCGGCTGTTGCGCAGTAGCGCAGGGCGCGATCATGGCAGCCAGGGTTGCTACGATCGCGAATCGATTCACACGTTGCATGCTACTGGACTCCCGACGGCCACACCGCGACCCATAGACCGTCGCAGGGTTCGCCCGGTCGAGCCGATCAAGATCCTCGCACTTTCGAAGGCTGGACCGGAGCGGGTCATCCTGCGGATGTGTCCCTGTCCACACGAACCATCGCGCGAGATTATATGCCAGAACCTTTGCGGCACTTCCTAATAGATGATGCCACGGCTGGCGCTTTTGGTGGTACTGTTTCGCCGGCACGCAAGCGTAGCTCACCGCGTCGGAGGAAAATCTCTCTTCAGAACGTATACTTCAGGGCGAACTGCATCGTTCGCGGATCATTCACCGTCTGGTTCAGCGCGCCCAGGCCGGCGGTGCTCGCTGGAGTTGGCTGCCCAAATGTTGGCAATACGTAGTAAGCAGTCGGCGGGTACAGGTTTGCATGATTGGGCATATTAAACACTTCCCAACGGAAGGCGAGTTGTTGCCCCTCGCGGACTTGGAAAATACGTTCGAGCGCCGTATTGAAGATGACCGACCCAGGACCAAACAGGCTCATGTTCTTCACGTTTCCGAAAGTGTACGGCGCCGGAGGGGCGAAAGACAGGTGATTGAGCCAGCACGTGCGCCCTTTGGGCTGGCAGTACGGATCGGCGCCCGGAATGAGGCTGGGATGCTGGGTCAAGCCGTTGCCGGTGCCGGAGAAGTCGAGCAGGTTATACACCGCGAGGTCCGTGCCGGATTGGATGATCCCAGAAAGCGAGAATTCCCAGTGGCCGAGGAGCACGTCGGCCACGTGGTTTGAAAGTGTGGGCGATTGCGCGACGAGCGTTTGGTTGAAAATGTCGTGCGTGTCTGCGCTCGGGCAGTTGCCGCGGTCCGCGCGCCTGTCGTAGGGGACCGCTTCGGCGGCGAGGAAGAATCCAAGGGTTGTGGTGTAGTTGTCCGAGATGCAGTGCGACCACGTGAAATTCGTAATGGATGTGTAGTGGCTGGCAAATTGGTGTTTCGCCGAAAGGAGGAGCCCGTTATAGGTTCCAGTTCCTTCTTCCTCTAAAACCAGCGTTTCGCCATAGCAGGACGTGTTCAGCGCTGTCACCGCGCCGCAGAGCGACCCAAGGTAAGTTGGGTTAGCAAGACCAGTCACGGGGTTGAAATTGGCGTGGTAGAAGAGGCGATTGTTACTCAGCGAGAAGAACGGAGCAAATGTGCCACAAACGAACGGAGGGGCGGGCACCGAGGCGCACGCCCCGGATACGGTGTTCCCACCTCCGCCCGGAGCGGTGCACGTCACGCCAGCAGGGAGTGGATATCCGTCCGGATAGGGGCCAGGACAGGGGCCCTGAAGACCCGGGTTGGCCTCGTTATTACCCCAGAGGTGTCGTTGCTGGTTACCAAGATAGGAAACCGAGAGCAACCAGTTCGACGCAACCTGCTTTTCCACGCTCAAGTTGTACTGCATGACATAGGTCGGTTTGATCGTCTGGGGATAGCTGAAGATCAAAGCGTCGGGAAGGTAGGCAACGTCGTTTGGACCTCCCCCAACGAAACTGCCGGCTTTTCCGGGACCTGCTGCTCCGAAAGGATTCGTGCCAGCTGCCTGAACCGTCGGGACACCGTTTAGGTAGGAAGTGAAGGACGGGAACTGCACCCACGGATTTGACAAATCCACGCTGCAAGGAAAGTTGCAGACGTCACCAGGGGCGGTTCCATAACTTGGACCAGGAACGGTAAAAGATCCGCCATAAGGCTCCTCGAAACCAAACTGATCGTATGAGAAATTCGGGAAATCGTAAAAGATTCCGAAGCCAGCACGAATAGCCATCCGGCCGTTGCCTTTCGGGTCCCAGGCAAGGCCAATTCGAGGACTCCATTTGTTCAGGTCGTTCTCCGTCAACTTATCTCCCGACGGCGCGCCCGGATCGCCGGGGAACAGAAAGCCGGCCGGTGCAAAGGGATATTTGACGCTGTGAACGTCATTGATGATGTTCGACAAAGAGATGTTCACGACGTCGTAGGCGTGGGGAACGGTGTGTCCAAAAAATGGATCCCAGCGCAAGCCCGCTGTGACAGTTAATTTTCGGTTCACTTTCCAGACGTCTTGCGCGTAGATCGCAAAGACGTCTTGATGTTGGAGTGACGGTATGGGAGCAGCTTGCGTGAAGCCGCCGCTCACCGATGTTTCACCCAGCAAATAATCAGAAAGGCCGACCGATCCGCAAGGGCTGCAGCCACTCTGCGTGCCGTCGAAAAGGAAGTTGCCCTGGTTATTCAGGTAGTTGTGTGCGAAGGCTCTCAAGTTGATGAAGTCCGTTCCAAACGAAAGCTGATGCGCACCTTTGGTCCAGGCGAGATCGTCGGACACCTCTAGCGTGTCGTATGGCTGGAGACTGGGCGTGGATGGGGTGATTCCAAAGAGCCCTCCCCCGCTCGGATTAAAATCCGCCATGTAGGTGGGGAAGTTGGGCGGACCCTGCTGATAGATGTTAATACCTGAGGTAATCCCAGCTGCGGCAAATAACTGGTTCAAGTCAACCGTGTGGTTTTCAACGGTGAGGTTTCGGCTGCGGTTACCAACGGCATGGATGCTGTTCACGAGGTTGGGGGTGATTAGGTAGGTGTCGCCAAGCGTGAGATTCTGGACTCGGTTGAACTGGCCGTCGATGGCCGCGATCAAAAGGTCTGGGTTGCCGTCCGGCAGCGTGTCGGGGCGGCCGGGCGGCTGGTTCCAATTGGTGATGAAGTAACGCCCGAAGAGTGTGTTCTTATCGCTCCAGTGATAATCGACCCTCGCAAGTCCCTGATTCTCGTCGAAATTCGAGGGCGACTGGTAGTTGTACGTGCCGCATTGGTATGGTGAGTCCACGCCGACGGGCCCCGCCGCAGGTGCCACAGGCATATAACTTTCTAGCGCCATGATGACGGGACTAAAATTGGCTGGATTGGTTTGGTTCGCTCCATACTCTCCCGTACCCCAGGGCGCCTTCGTCAGCTGAGCGGTCGTACCTAAGCAGGGTTGGAAATTGCCTGCCAGCATCGCTGCCGTGGGTAGATAGGTCTGTGCCGGATTCGTCGAGCGCTGAATCGTGTCTTGCCAACCGATGAAGAAAAAGAGTTTGTCTTTCATGATCGGCCCGCCGACTGTGCCGCCAAACTGGTTACGTTTTAGCGGTGGTCGGAAAGCAAAAGTAGTGCCGGTCACCGGATTTATCTCGGTTGCGGCAGCGAATGCCGTGTTCTTTGAGTCGAACATGAAATTGCGCAGGTATTCGAAAAGATCACCGTGAAACGAATTCGTTCCTGACTTGGTGACCACCTCCACGGAGCCCGCTGGGTGCGTCCCGTACTGCGCCGGCAACGAACTCGTCTCGATCTTGAATTCCTCGATTGTGTCTGGGAAGGGGAGGGGGAGATTTTGATTGCTCAGCGGATCGTTGTGCGTGCCGCCATCGAGCCAGTAGGCCACGCTGCCTTGTGTTCCACCCGCGACCGAGATCACCGTCGACGAAGGATACGAGGCGCGGAAGGCACGGCCCTGGCCCACGGCCCCGGAGAGCGGAAGCAGGTCAGTGACTTGCCGTCCATTGAGCGGCAGATCCTGCACTTCTTGGGGGGGCGTCACCTGGCCCACACCTTCGTTTTGTGTTTCTATCGTGACGCCGGCGGCTTGGACAGTCACTTCCGAAGTTACGGCCCCCACCGCCATAGTGACGTTGATCGTTGGATTCACCCCGACCTGAATGACGATGCTCTTCTGAACATACTTGGTGAAGCCTTCCTTGGTGACTTCGAGGTCGTAGGTGCCCACTTGCAAGTCGGGAAACGCGTAGGCTCCGTCTGCTGCGCTCGTGACTGTCCGCGCCGCGCCCGTGGCGATCTCGGTCAACTTCACGGTGGCGCCGACCACGGCCGCACCGCTCGAGTCTTGGATCAGGCCTCTGATCTGCGAAGTGGAAATCGTCTGCGCTCTGAGGACTGCCGCGGACAAAATCAGGCACAACCCGAGGAAAACTTTGGATCCCATGTCCCCACCCCCGGTAGAGATCTGTTCCTCTGGTGCTTTGGGCCGAAATACCTTGCGCTCCTATAGCAAGACTCGTCGGGTCATGTCAACAATAACTTGGTAACTTGGCTCCGGCTCCTTCCGGTTGAGACTAGACCAACAGACGGTCCCGTGCGATTTCGATGAGCCCATTCGCGGCCGGTTCGCGGGTTACAGGAGGGAAGGCAAAAGCGGCTGCCGCTCAGTATTTGTAAAAGCCGCGCTCCGACTTGCGTCCGAGCCAGCCTGCGGCAACGTACTTTCGCAGCAGCGGACACGCGCGGTATTTCGGATCGCCGAGCCCCTTTTGCAGAACATCGAGAATTTCCACGCACACGTCGAGGCCGATGAGATCGGCAAGTTCCAGCGGGCCCATGGGATGATTCATGCCAAGTTTCATGATTTCGTCCACGGCTTCCGGGTTCGCCACTCCTTCCATCACCGCGAAGGCGGCTTCGTTGATCATGGGCATGAGCACGCGATTGGAGACGAAGCCGGGTGCGTCGTTCACGGCCACAGCAGTTTTGCCCAATTTCTCGCAAAGTGCCATGGTTCGCTGAAACGTTGTGTCGCTCGTTGCCAGGCCGCGAATGACTTCGACGAGCTTCATGACCGGCACCGGATTCATGAAGTGCATGCCGATGAAGCGGTCCGGGCGCGAGGTGTGGGCCGCAAGATCAGTGATCGAAATCGACGAGGTGTTGCTCGCCAAAATCACTCCGGGGCCCAGCATCGCATCCACTTGCCTCAGCACACGAATTTTGAGTTCGCGTTGCTCGGAAACGGCCTCCACCACAAGGTCTGCACCGACCAGAGCGACATCCTCGGTAACCGCCTCGATGCGAGCGAGCGCGTCGAACTTCTCGGCTTCGGTGATTTTGCCCTTCTTGATTTCGCGATCGAGGTTCTTGGAGATGGTTTCGAGCGCACGATCGAGGAAGCGTTTTTCAAGGTCGCGCAAAACAACGCGATGGCCTGCGCGCGCAAACACATGCGCGATTCCGTTCCCCATCGTGCCCGCACCCAGCACGGCGACGGTTTTGATGGCATCGCTCGACATGGTGCGCTAGATAATAGCGAAACCGAGCCCGCGAAAGAAGGGCGGATTGGGTGCTACTCGGGTGGCGAGGCTTCCACGACTTCGCGGACGATCTCTTTCGCGCGCCTCTCGGAGGCGGGCAAAACGAACAGGCGGAATCGGGCACCGTCTTCGCGCAAAACGCAGCCGATGCCAACTCCCTCAAGCGAGATCTTCAGATAGTCGGCGGTTTTGGGATCGTCGCCAGACCAGACTTCTGCTGTCGCTTGATGGGGGTCAAAATCCTCGACGATGTCGTCTGGGACCGGCTCACCCGAAGCCCCCGACTCGGAAAGCTCGTCCTCATCTTCGTGCCGATTGTTTTCATCACAGACGCGGTTGTAGACCCTACGACCCAAGCCGAAAGGATTGATCCCCGCGTTATCGCGCGAAAGGTCCTCGTCCGGCTGGTTCTCTTGTCCCTCGGAGTTGGCGACAGCCTTTTCTACGATGACGCGCGCTGAGCCGAAATTCTCGGGATCGACCCAAATCAGGGCAGCTGTTTGAGTAAGCGTTGGGAGGATACCGAATTCCCGGCCCTCAGCCCGATATGGAATGCCAGCCGAACCCAGGGCCTCGCCGATGGCCGTCGAGAGCGAAGGAGAAAGTCCACTCCAGAGCAAAAGGCGACCTTCGGGGTCGACGGGAAGCTCAGACGTGCCGGGAGCACCCGGGTTGGTCGAGTCTTGCTTTGGCAAATGCCCGACCAAGTCGATGCCGCAATCCGCGCACTTCGTAAACCCGGGACGGTATTCCGTTTTGCATTTAGGGCAGAACACGATGTCCGGAGTTTTATCCTAAATGCAGGACTTGTGCTAGGGGCGCTCGACGGCCAGGGCCACAGCGTTGCCACCCCCGAGGCAGAGAGCGGCGATGCCGCGCTTCAAATTGCGGCGCTGCAATTCGTAGAGCAGAGTGACCAAAATGCGCGTGCCTGACGCGCCGATGGGATGACCGAGGGCGACCGCACC
>JASHRC010000012.1 GCA_030037525.1 Candidatus Acidiferrales bacterium
CCCGACCGTAATCGTCCTGCACGAGCGCAAGCTTGGCCTTTTGTGGGTGCGCACTTGCTTGCTGGCGCGCAGCCTCGGCAACTGTTGGCGGCCGCGTATCGATCAGATTCTTCCCCACCCGAAGCGCCTGCTCGTAGGAAACGAAGGTTGAGGGCTCGTAACTCTCGTTGGAACCACTGATGCTCGTCACGTGGAAGACTGCCGGTGGCGAGCTAGGTGGCCTGCTTCCCGCCGACCCGCCTCCGAAACCCCAACCACCCCCACCGCCCCAGCCGCCACCGCTCGCGTTGATCGTGGTGCTCGCCTGGCCTGCTGTGACCGTATGGGTCGCTTGCGCATGCGCCGCCGCGGCCATACTCAGAGCGAGAACGGTCAACCCCATCACGCGCTTCATACCTGTCCTCCTGGCGCGGGCAGTTGTGAACTATGTGTGTCGCAATTCGGTTGCCAGTTGCAGGGGCTTGAGCCGTTGATAACTCAACCACTTAGACCGGGGCATCGAATGAACAAAAGGCGTTTGGGAAGCCGGCAGCACCATTTTTGTGAAAATTCCTGCCGCGACAATTTCCGTCGGTACTAAATACCGCGTTCTAGAACTCGTGGCGCTTGCTAGCAGCTTTTCCACGCGGCGTTCGCGGCACCCTTGAGCGGGCATTCTTCGTCAAGCACAACCTGAATCGGAATTTGTCTGAGAAAATCGGCCATCTTTTCCTTGTGCTGCGCGGCCGCGACAAACCGGCCATCCTGGAGCAACGGCAAAATCTTGACTGCGATGCCTCCGGCAACGTAGATCCCGCCGCGCGCCACGGTCCGCACGGCCAGATTACCGGCCTCCGAGCCATATATCTCGACCCAGAGCCCTACGGCATCGATACAGACCGGGCATTCCCTGGCCAGGGCCATGCGGGTAATCTCGACCGCCGAATCGATCTTGGGATCATCGAAGGCGGGATGGCGAACCGCCTGGCTCAGGAATTCATGCACCGTGCGGAAGCCCCTGCCCGACAAAATCAACTCCGTGCTGACGAACTCGCTGCGCGCCTTGATGAATTTCCACAGTTCTGCCTGTCGAATCGTGTGAGGAGCGAAATCGGCGTGGCCGCCTTCGGTGGCGGTGGGAATATGTTTGCTGCCGTCCCAGAACAGGATCGCCTCGCCCAGTCCCGTGCCGGCAGCGATCACGGCGCGAGGGGCCTCGGGCGCCGAAACGCCTTGGTGGAGAATTTCGAGATCCACTGGACGCAAGGTGCTGATTCCGTGTGCGGTGGCCTCCAGATCGTTCAACAACCGTACCAGACCCAGTCCCAGCTGCCGGGCCAACGTCTGACCGTCCACGTCCCAGGGCAGGTTCGAGGTGTGTACCCGGTAATCGACCACCGCACCTGCAATTCCAAAGCCGGCGGCGGTCGGCTTCGCTCCGGTAGTCCTTACAAAATCCGCGATAATCTCTTCGAGCCCCTTGTACTCATGGCTCACATAGCGCTTGTCGGCGACCTTCACAAGCACCCCATTTTGCACGTCGAAAAGGCCCAGGTTCGTTTTCGTTCCGCCGACGTCGCCGGCCAGTATCATTCCGTCCTCCGAACCGCCTTGCACAGAATGGTCTGCTGGTTTGTACAGCTTGCCATCCGCCCGATACCGTCGATCTGGAATGGTTGATCGATTCTAAAGCGGACGCCAGCGGCGTCCCTCCGATGCCAGCAGGTCATCCGCCGCGTGCGGTCCCTGGCTGCCCGCCGGGTAATTTGGAAACGGCGGAGACGCCCCTGCCTCCCAGGCCTTCAAAACAGGATCGACAAGGCTCCAGGCAGCCTCAACGCTATCGGCCCGATCAAACAATGTCGCATCCCCGCGGATGCAATCATTGATCAGCGTTGCATACGCCTCGCGTGAACCTGCCCCGAATGCCTGGCGATAGCGAAAATCCATGGTCACCGGGCGAATTTCCATCTGCCCGCCTGGAGCCTTGGCGCCAAAGGAAAGCGAGATCCCTTCGTCGGGCTGTATGTTCAAAACCAGCGAATTCGGCTCGACATTGTTCCCCTGGAAAACCATGTGGGGCGCCTGCTTAAAGCGAATGGCGATCTCGGTTCCCGGGCGAGCCAACCGTTTGCCCGAGCGCAAATAAAATGGCACACCGCTCCAACGCCAGTTATCGACCAGAAGCTTGAGCGCCACAAACGTTTCGGTGGCCGAATCCGGTTTCACGCCCGGTTCCTGACGGTATCCCGGCACCGCAGTGCCCTGCACGCTACCAGCTCCGTACTGCCCGCGCACAACCGATTTCCAAACCATTTCCGGCTGCAGCGGCCGAATCGATTGCAGGATCTTTATTTTTTCGTTGCGCACGGCTGTCGCATCGAATGTCGCGGGCGACTCCATGGACACCAGCGAGGTGAGCTGTAGAACGTGACTCTGGATCATGTCCCTGAGGGTGCCGGCCGATTCATAAAAGGCCGCCCGGCGCTCGACTCCCAGCGATTCGGCCGCCGTGATCTGTATATGATCGATATAGTTGCGATTCCACAGCGGTTCGAAAATGCCGTTCCCAAAACGAAAAACCAGCAGGTTCTGCACCGTTTCCTTGCCGAGGTAGTGATCGATGCGGTAGACCTGCGACTCATCGAAAACAGAAAGCACTCTCGCATTCAGCGCCCGCGCCGACGCCCCGTCGCGCCCAAAAGGTTTCTCGATAATCACACGGGTCCACGAGCCATCCCGCACCGGCTTGGCCAGCCCCGCGGCGCCGAGTTGCTCGACGATGTGAGCGTAAACCTCAGGAGGCGTCGCCAAGTAAAACAGACGATTGCCGTTGAGCCGGCCCTCGCCGTCGAGTTCATCCAATCGCTGAGCCAGCCGCCGATAGGACCCAGGGTCGTCGTAATCGCCCGCGAAATAACCAGTCTGGCTCAGGAAATTCTGCCGTTTCCCTTCATCCGCTCCCGGTCCATCCTTCTTGGCGATGGCCTCCGACGTCGCCGACCGGAACTGTTCGTCGCCCATGGGAGTACGCGCGAACCCAAGCAGGCGAAACCGCGGCGCCAGACAAGCATGAACCGCCAGGTCGTATAGGGCAGGCAGGAGCTTTCGCTTCGCCAGATCGCCCGAAGCGCCGAACATCACCACCGCGCAAGGCTCATGGGGAACTTCGCAGTAGTAACCATCGGTTCGAATCGACTCGGGAACGTCCACTGTCGTGCGTGTGCTCATGGTGCTTCTCCCCCAAAACGTAGCAGCGTGCCGCGAGCGTGCTCGTCGAAATTCGCCAACCGACAGCCTACCACATCCGCTACGCCGTTTTTTCCACCTGTGGATGCGCGCCTCTTGGTCGCGAGACCCGATCCGTGCTTTCAGCCGCACGGATCGGGTATGATCCCACCGGCAAGGGGGATCGATGCCGGAAACCATTCGATCGAGAGAGGAAATGCAGGAAGCCACCGCAAAGAGCGGCCTTTCTCCGGGCAGGCTCGAACACTTGAAATCGACAATCGAGAGGGATGTCGAGCGCGGAGACTACCACGGCGCGGTAATTCTCGTGGCTCGACACGGCCAAGTTGGCCTGCACGAGGCCATCGGCTATGCCCGCAAAGCAACCCGAGAGCCGATGCGGCCCGACCACGTCTTCAGCCTGTTTTCTGTGACCAAGGCGTTCACCAACGTGCTCGTCTTCAGTGCGATCGAACGCGGCGATTTTGCACTCACCAGCCGAATTTCGGAGTTAATCCCCGAATTTCGCGGCGGCTCGCGCCAACGAATTACCGTTGAGCATCTCCTCACCCATCGCTCCGGTCTGCCACCGCTGTTCGTGCCGGTCACGGGCATGTGCATCGACAATCTCGACGAAGTGGTCGCGGCGATCTGCGCTCATGTTCACTGTACTGGGGTGCCCGGTGGAAGCGTCTCGTATTCGCCCATGTGTGCCCACGCGCTGCTCGGTGAAGCGGTCCGCCGCACCGATGGGCGCAAGCGCCGCTATCGCGATATCGTCGCTGAAGAGATTTTTACTCCCCTGCGCATGAAGGATTCCTCGATCGGCGTGCGCCGGGACCTCGCGTCGCGGCACATCGTCCCGTTCTTCCTGCCAACGTGTCCTCCCATGCAGCATCTCGGCCACAGCAATCTCGGCGAGAACGGCGCGTTCGACGAGCCGGAAGCAGAAATGCCGTGGGTGGGAGGCATTTCCACGGTCGCCGACATGTTTCGCTTCGCCGAAATGCTCAGGCGCGGCGGCGAACTGGACGGGGTTCGGATCCTCGGTCCGGCGATTCTGGACCAGGCGACGCGCAACCGCACGGGCGACCTGCCCAACGAACTTTATTTGGCGCTCACGGCCGCGCGGGGCTGGGAACCCTGTCCCGCCTACATTGGATTTGGCTTCTTCCTGCGCGGCGAGGCCGTCTGCCATCACCAATTCGGCACGCTGGCCTCGCCTCGAACCTTCGGCAACACCGGTTACGGCAGCACGATTTTCTGGGTCGATCCGGAACGGGATATGACCTTCGTGTCGCTGACGTCTGGCGTGATGGACGAGCCCGACAACATCGAACGCTTCCAGCGCCTCTCCGATATCGCCCTTTCGGCCGCGGTCTGAGAAGCCGACCACGATTACAGCAGGGCGTAGTAGCGGATGCGGTTTCCGTCCGCCTTCCGCTCGCCAATTCCTACAAACACGTACCGCATCAACCAGTCGTGCTTGCCTTTTTCCACCTCAAAGGTCGGAAACGCGCGAAGGTAGTACTCTCGCGGATCGACCGCGGGCCCTCCCGCAAAAGCCATTTCGCGCAGCCGCTCGATGGTGTCCGGCTTGCGGCCCCAGAGGTAGCCCCGGTTGTGCAGCAGGATTAAGGTGCCGTCGTCCTCCTCGAGCATGTAGCGGGCATCGAAGGCCAGCACGTTGTCGGGCCGGAAAAGCGAGTAGTCGCCGCCCGAGTTCGGCACGGCCTTGCCCCTCAAACGCGGGCCTTCGAATTCCCCGCCGTCGACATACACCGCGCCGCGCCCTGCGCCTGTGGGCATCCGCGCGATGTTCTGCACCCGCGTGAAGCGCAAGCGCACTTCGAAGGCAAATTCCAGCTTGGGATGATCGAGCAAGGAACACGCATCGCCGAATGGTTCGGGTCCAGTCATCAGCGTCTCCATCGATGCAAGCGAATGGGAAGGTTGGTACAATCCCGCTGATTTTTGCATCTGTCAATTCCGAATCGGAGTGTCTGGTCATGAAGATCGCTCTCATCGGAGCCAGCGGATTCGTAGGTTCGAAGATTCTTTCGGAGGCTTTGCGCCGCGGCCACCAAGTGACGGCCATCCTCCGCCGCCCGCAGCGGATTCCGCCGCACCGGAATCTCACCGTTGTGCAGGGAGACGTGTTGCGCCGGGATGAACTGGCGTGGGTTCTCGCTGGCCATGATGTGGTGATCAGTTCCTACAATCCGGCGCGCGGTGTTCCTGGCCCAGAGGTCTTCGAGCGGCACGTCCGCGGGCATCGCGCCATCATCTCGGCCGTAAAAAAATCGGGCGTCAAGCGCTTCCTCGCCGTTGGGGGCGCGGCCAGCCTGAAGACGCTCGCAGGGATCGAATTCCTCGACTCCCCGGAATTCCCCGCCGCGTTCGAACCCTTCAAGCCAGGAATCCGCGGCACGCGTGAGCTTTACTATATGCTCAAGAAAGAGCCCGGCCTCGATTGGGTGTTCCTGTCTCCATCGGTTATGATCGCACCCGGCCAGCGCACCAACCGTTTTCGCCGTGGCAAGGATCACGTTCTCTATGACGAGCAGGGAAAGAGCCACATTTCCCTCGAGGATTACGCGGTCGCAATGATGGACGAGGCCGAGCATCCCAAGCACCATCGCGAACGGTTCACCGTCGGCTATTAGGCGGATACCTTCTGTGCCGAAACCAAAGCGTCTCACCGTTGCCGACCGCATCGCCATCAACGATCTCCTCGCCGAATATGCCTGGGCGCTCGACACCGGCGACGTCAACAGGCTGGTGGCCTGCTTTACGCCCGACGCCACGGTCATCGAGGAGGTTTTCGAAGATGCGGACCGCTGGGAAGGACGCGCGAACATTCGTCGATTCGCCGAACACTACCGCAACGTGCCCGACTTTCCTGGCCGTCAGCACCACGTGAGCCAACTCGTGGTCCAAGGCCATTCCAAGAGCTGTTCGGCGCGCTCCTTTGCGTTCGTCACCGAATGCCACGGCGAACCGCCGTACACGCTCCGCTTTGCTGGCTATTACCAGGACCAGCTGGTGAAGGCTCGCAACCGCTGGCTGTTTCGCCAGCGCATCATCCGGCTATGGGATGGCGAAGTCCTGGCTCGTTTCCCCGGCCGCGGACAGCGTACCCCCCGCAAGCGGCCGCCGGAATTACGAATCAAGAACTAGAAGCCGTTATTTCTTGCCGGAGGGAGTTTTGCTCAGAGCCTCGGCGAGCGCGATCCACGAAAATGGTGAAAGGTCCTGGTAGTTGAGATTCAGCCCGGCCATTCCATCGACGAGCCAGTCCTGGCGTTCCGCGGTCGCCTCGGCCATCATGGGAGCAACACCCACGTCGCGCAAAGCCTGGGCAACCTCGCGCATTTCCGCCGCACGGCGCCGGCCATGCTCGGCCACCCGACTGACCAAATAGTCTGGCAGCTTCTGGCGCCAACCCATCTGCGGGTAGGTCGCCTCGAGCGAGGCCAGGACCGCGTCCTCCGCTCCATATCGCCGCGCGGCGAACAAGCACTCCACGGCGAGCGCTTCGATTCCCTTGATCATCACGCTGCGGCACATTTTTACCGCGGAAGCCACGCCGATATCTTCGCTCACGGCCTTCGCGTTCATTCCCAACTCGACCAGACGCCTAGCAAGCTCGGCGGCATACTTGCCGCCGAGCAGCATGGGGGCCTTCAGCCCATAGGGAGGAACCGGCGACATCACAGCGGATTCCACAAACTGCGCCCCGCTTCGCTCGAAGTGCGCTGCATCTGCTCGCTTGGTGCCGGGCGAAACCGAATTGATGTCCATGAAAATTTGCCCCGGCCGCAAAATCTTGGAAGCGTCCCGCGCCACCTCGAGCGACGAAGAAGCAGTCACCGCAGAAATCACCAACTCGGCGTCGCGCAAACATTCCGAGAGGCTCTCGCATGCCCGAACGTTCGAGTCGCGAGCTCTGCGAAGCATCGCCTCGCGCGCGTCAGGGGAATGAAACAGGATGTCGTAAACCGATACGCGGATTCCCAGATTCGCGAAGTCGCGCCCAAAGATACCGCCAACTTCGCCGAAGCCGACCAGAGCGATGCGCTCAATCGGTGTGGCCATCATGACCTGCTAAGTATGGAACAAAGCCCGGCCGCGGCACCTCAGTTCGAATCGGCTCCCGACGCCTCTACCGATAATCGAGCTCCTTGATTTTCGTCCGCAGGCCGTAAATGTCCAGGCCCAGCTCGCCCTTGGCCAGACGCTGGCGCGTGCCTTCTTCCTTTTCGGCGCGCTGTTGGGAGGCCGCGGCCACGTTCGCGGCTTCCGCTCGCTTGACAACCACAACACCATCATCATCGGCAACGATCACGTCGCCAGGGTCAATCGCAGCGCCCGCGCACACAATTGGCACGTTGACCGAACCGAGCGTTGCTTTCACCGTGCCTTGGGAGCTCACCGCCCGGCTCCAAACCGGAAATTTCATCTCCGTCAGCGGCCGCACGTCCCGCACTCCGGCATCGATCACCAGTCCCTTGACGCCGTGCGCGCGGACCGAAGTGGCCAGCAGCTCGCCGAAATATCCGTCCGTCGAGGGTGAAGTGGGCGCGACGACCAAAACGCTCCCCGGCGTGCACACCTCGACCGCCACGTGGATCATCAGATTGTCGCCCGGAGGCAGTGATACCGTCACCGCGTGCCCGGCAATCGCCGCGCCGGGATAGATCGGCCTCAGGTAGGGGGCCAGCAATCCGGTGCGTCCTTGCGCCTCGTGCACGGTCGAGACGCCGTACTTCTCGAGCGCCCGGACCGCGTCAGCCGGCGGCAATTCGACGCGCCTCACCACCATTGGCGCACTCATGGGAGCACCCGGGTGACACACACAAAATCCGCTGCATGCGCGCTGACCACGATTGCCTTCTTCTTGTCTCGCACAGTCTCCCGCCTTTCCTCGTCGGATGAGGGATTCTAGGCAGTCCCAAAGCTCTGCGTCAACCGAGGAGGCGATCGCGCCATTCAACAGATCGGCGTTCTCAAGGCTTCGATCCAGGCAACCAGCGCGCGGCTGACTGGTTCGGGCCTCTCCATCGGTGCCATATGACCGGCATTTTCAATCACCACAAGCTTACTCCCAGCAATCCGCGCGGCGATCTCCTTGTGAATTGACAGGGTGCTCCAGGAATCCTGACGGCCGCATAACACAAGGGTTGGGCAGCGAATCGCGTAGAGCACCGGCATGGCATCGGGCCGTTCGAGCAGAGCCTGGATCTGTGCCGCAAAAATCTCCGGAGTCTTGCGGTCGAACATCTCGATGATCGAATCGATCAGCGGCCGATCGGAGAGGCGCGCAGGATGAACCATGTTCCTTACCCAATCTTCCGCCATCGCACGCATTCCCTGCCTTCGGGCCACATCCACCAATCTCAGGCGCTCGACCCTTTCGCGCTCGCCGTGCTCGCCGCCAGCGAAGGGCCGGTAGGCCGTATCGAGAAGGGCCAGACCCCTCACCCGCTCCGGCACGCGGCGAACCATCTCGTAGGCGACGCGCCCGCCCATCGAATGCCCCGCGAGCGCAAAACGCGCGGGCGCACGGATGAGCGCCGCCTCAGCCATTTTCTTGATCGAGTCGCTTCGGCCGTAATCGGCCACACGCACGGTGGCGATTTCCGAAAGCCTGCGGATCTGGTCCTTCCAGACCTGTTGATCACACGCGAGCCCGGGAAGCAGTAGGACGTCCATCGTTTCTCGAAAGCGCCGGCAGCACCTCAAATCTGATTCGCAACTACCGGTCTCCGGAAGTCGAAGATTATTTCGGGCAACACACCCGGATGTCAACGCAGGCAGGTGACGGCTCGAGGGGTGACTAATGACCCCCAGGGCTGGGCACAAGTTCGGCAGGCTGTGGATTCAGCCCTCCGACCCTCAACGCTTCGGCAACTTTCTGGACGAGGGTCTCGCGGCAAAAAGGCTTCTGAAGAAAAAACTCAAATCCCGGGTCGTACTCCAGATAGGCGGACATGAAGAGCACACTCATTTCCGGGCGCAAACTCTTGAGCTGCTTCGCCAACTCCGGCCCTCGCATATGGGGCATCACCACATCGGTCAAAGGCAAATCGATCGGCAGTCGCAGCCGGTTTACCAGTTCCAGCGCCTCGGCGCCCTCCCTCGCACTGAGCACCGTATACCCGGCTGATTTCAAGAACTCCGTGGCCAGCCCCCTCACCGCATCCTGATCCTCGACAATGAGAATGGTCTGATTCCCGCCGGCGGGCGCGTCGCTGTGTTCGCTGCCCGCTCGCGATTGTGCTGCGAAGGGAATGCAGGTGATCAGGAACGATATTGGAGTGAGCGCGCAGAGCGAACAGCAGTCGAAAGCTCGCGCAGCAACGTGATGGTCTCATTCCACCCCATGCAGGCATCGGTGATGCTCTGCCCATACACAAGAGGCTCGCCGGGGATAAGTTTCTGTGATCCGGCCACGAGATTGCTTTCCATCATCACGCCGAGGATATGCGGAGGGCCGCTGGCAATCTGCCGCGCGACATCGCGGCAGACGATGGCCTGCCGCGTGTAGTCCTTGTTGCTGTTGGCGTGGCTGCAGTCGATCATGACCTGCTCGCGAAGACCTGCCTTCTGCAACTGCCCGCAGACTTCCGCGACAGCTTCGGCGGTGTAGTTCACCGTTTCCCTTCCACCCCGCAAAATGACATGGCAATCCGAGTTGCCGGTCGTGACGAAAATCGCCGACTGGCCCTGCTTGGTGTGACCCAGAAACGTATGCGGCTGCGCCGCCGACAAAACCGCTTCGACAGCGATTTGCGTGTCTCCCGAAGTGCCATTCTTGAAGCCCACCGGGCAGGAAAGGCCGGAGACGAGCTGGCGATGAACCTGGCTCTCGGTCGTGCGGGCGCCGATCGCTCCCCAGCTTACCAGTCCCGCCACATACTGCGGAGTGAAGGTATCCAAAAACTCCGTCCCCGCAGGCACCCCCACCTCTGCCAGATCCAGTAACAAACGCCGCGCGATGCGCAATCCGTCATTGATTCGGAACGACTGATCGAGATGGGGATCGTTGAGAAGGCCCTTCCAGCCGACCGTTGTGCGCGGCTTCTCAAAGTAAACGCGCATCACGATCAGCAGATCGCTGGAAAGCTCGGCGACGGCACCTTGTAGCAGTTGGGCGTACTCGCGGGCAGCGTTCGGATCGTGTATCGAGCAGGGCCCCACAACGACCAGGAGACGATGATTGTTGCCGTGAAGAATCTCGCAAATTTCTCTGCGCGCCTGATAGATCGTGGCCGAGGCGGACTCGGTCTTGGGCATCTCCTGCTCGAGCACGGCAGGCGCAACGACGACTTCGGTTGATTTTATGCGAAGGTCTTCTGTTCGATAGAACAAGGCCGATCGATTCCACTATAGCAGGGACCTCTGAAAATTGTGACGCAGATTGCTGCATCCGACTGCGGCGTCATTGACGGGAGAGGGGATACGAGAGTGCGACACGGCCCTAGTTCGCATAACGCGTCGAGGCGAAAATGATTCCGTCGTGCGATAAGTCCCGGCAAGTTGGCTTACGGGAAAGTTCCTTTGGCCGATTTCAGCTTCTGTGGAGTCGAGGTGTGGCGCGGTGGTTTAGAGAGAGCCAATCCGTTGCCGACTCTTTCGTTTGTCGGCGCCTGACTTAGCTCCACCATGCGGCCTCGGCCTCGGATCGAAATGAAGATCGTCCTGCAAGAAATAGACCAGCGCTTTGCTCGGCTCGGGTTCCGCAGGGTGGGGGTCCTTATCAGTTTTGACCTCAAACTCGACTCTCCCCCTGACCGCAACCGGGAGCGCCCTGTGCGTGGACTGGTCCCGCCTGAACTACCGAGAGCAGCAAAACGACAAGGCTTGCTCGCGTGATCATGCAGCACCTCGAATGATTCAGCGTGTGAAACGTATCCGGAGAGCAATCCGTTACGAGCAGGTTGCGCTAGGCGCGCCCAACGGCAAGCAGTGTGGCTCAGAGATTAAGCCCCGTTTTACTTTCTCCTATCCCGCGGCATCATTGACAAGGGATCTGGGTGAAACTAACATCCGAGGCCGTTAGCAGATACGCCGCATTTCTCGGCACAGAAGGGGTGGACGATGAATCGACGCAAGATGTTGTCCTTGCTCGGACTGTCACCGGCAATGCTGGCGGGCGCACGCCAGAAACCTGGGAAGACAGGCATCCCATCGAGCCCTGGAGGCGGCAAGATCGTGGCTCTCAACCCAAAGGGCAACCCGCCCCCGATCCAGCTGGTTCCCATGGCCAAGCGCCTCGATACCCTTGATGGGAAAACGATCTATCTTGTTTCCGACGGGTTCCCGGGCGCGGATCATTTTCTGGATCAGATCGCGATCTGGTTCCGGAAAAACATGCCGAGCGTCAAGACCGTCTACCGCCTGAAAGCCGGCGGTTTCGCCGACGACGACCCCAAGCTTAACGCCGAGATCAAGGCCAACGGCAACGCCGTCATCATGGCCATCGGCCATTGAAGCACCTGCACTCCGGCGACCGTCGGTCACTGCATCAAGTACGAGCAAATGGGTTTTCCGACCGCTCCCCTGGTCACCGTGGCGTTCAAAGATCTCGCGCTTTCCAACGCAGCGCAGCGCGGCATGCCGCACGAACGCATCTGCTTCACGCCGCATCCCGTGTGGGGCAAAACCGACGAGCAGATGTACGCCTATCTGGAAGGGAACGACCCGGTCAGCGGCAAGCCGCTCATGAAAGAAGTGCTGAGCGCGCTCACCACTCCGCTTACGGCGGAAGAATCGAAAACAGGCTCGGTCGCCATCTCCACCGGGCCCGAGACATTCGCCGACACCGAAGAAAATCTCCAGCAGTATTACATCGACAACGGCATGACCGATTTCATGCAGATCGTCCTGCCGACCAAAGAGCGGGTCGATCGAATGCTCGAAGGCACAAGCCGCAAACCCGATGAGGTCGTGGGCCAAATGGCGCCCGCTCGCGGCGCTTATCCCGAATGGTCGTATACGGTCAAGCAGGTCGCGATCAATGCCGTGATGGCCGGCGCCAAGCCCGAGTATTTCCCCACCATTCTGGCGATTGCGTCAAGCGGACTCACTTCTCTTTCGAGCTCGACCAATTCCTTCGCCGTCGCGGCCGTCATCAACGGCCCCATCCGCGACAAGCTCAACATGAACTACGGCATCGGCACGATGGGTCCTTTCGCTGAACCCAACGCTGCCATCGGCCGCGCCTGGACGATGCTCTCTCGCAACCTAAGTAATTCCGGCATTCCCGGACAAACCTATCTCGGCACCCTGGGCAATAGCGTCAACTACAATAACTTGATCATCCCGGAGAACGAAAAAGCGAGCCCCTGGACGCCACTGAGCGTGCAGAAAGGTTTCAAGCCGGACGAGAATGTCGTGAGCCTTTTCTTTGGGTTCAGCATTTCGCAAGGACAAGGCGGAATCGGCCTGGGCGTGAAGCCCATCCCTCAATACCATCAGGCCATCGCCTACAATTGCACGCCATTTCTGCCGCTGTTTGGCGCGCTCGTCGTGCTAGATCCGCTGGTCGCACAGGGATTGGCCGAGCTGGGTTTCAAGACCAAAGAACAGCTCGCCGACTGGCTGCAGAAAAACCAGACGATCTCGGCCAAGGATGCGCGATCGACGCTCTCGGGAGGACGCTGGGTGCCAGATCCCTCCACACCCGATGACGCCCGCGTTCCTTATTATCAGCGGCCCGATTCCTATAATTTTGTGGTGGTGGGCGGCCAGACCAATCCCTACCACATGGTCGCCAACATGAGCTACCGCGTAAGCGTCTCGATCGATCAATGGACCTAGCGAGGTCTCGCCTCGTCGCGAGCGCCACTGCACTTGCGCTCACTCTCGAATTGACCTCACTTGCGGCGCAGTCGCGCTCGACCGGTTCCGCCCCTCATCGCGTCGGCACACCCGTCGCCACCATCATCGAGTTCGGCGAGCAATATCTGGGCAGCGAACTCTACGACGCAAAAATCACAGTTCTGGAAGTTGTCCGCGGAGAAAAGGCCTGGGATATAGTCAAGCAAGCAAACGTATCCAACGCGCCGCCCAGGCCCGCATTCGAATACCTTCTCGCGCGCGTCCGGTTTGAATTCTCCGCGCGCACCTTGCCCGCACCCGACAGCTACCATCTCAATCAGACTCAGTTCACCGCAACCGATTCAGAGGGCCGAGAATTCACCGCGCCCGCCCTGGACGGGTATCCCCAGCCGCCCCTGCGGGGAACCTTAAACCCTGGCGACCAACTGGACGGCTGGCTCGCCTTCCTGGTTCCGAAGAACCTTTCCAAGCCGCTGATGGTCTTTCGTGAGGATGTCGGCGAAGTAAGCCACCGAGGCGGCGGAACCTGGTTCGAGCTCTACACCGTCTCCGATTCACCAAAATCGAGGTGGTAAGTCTCGGCGCGTTGCCGCCAAGGAAAGGTCTGCGAAGGCCCGCCGGAACAAATTTACGCCCTATTCGGTAGAGTTGCGACCCGGAGCCTTGCGAGGTTGGGACGGGACAAAGCGGCGACACCACAACCGACCGCTTGTCCCCACGACGAGCCTTCCGGGGATGACCCTGCGCGATGGAGCTGGAGCGCGGGCCGTTTTTTGCTGGCGCTACTGTATTCCCAAGGCTGTCCCGTGTCCTGGTGTCGCCGCTCCATTTCCCGGAGCGGCCGGCTGCTATTGGACGGCCGGCAATTCCGGCAATTCTCTTTCACCGGGTTGATAAGTCCAAGTCCGTCCCGTGATGGTCTCGAACACCTCCGTGGTTGCCTGACAGGCGGAGTCGGTTGCGCCGGCAGCCGCCGAAACCAGCGGGCTCACGACCGGCTGGATCTCCTTCCGCTGCCGCGGCGCAAGACCTAATGTGCCAGCTTGCAATTCTAGGGACGCGGTTTGTCCGGGCTGCAGGGTCACTTGTTTCGTTGGACCCACGGGATTGCCATCGACGTCGGCGAAGCCGAGAGTACCGCTGCAACCGGTATTGGCAAAAGCGGAGGCAATAAGCTGTATCGTCTGTCCCAACGCCAGTCCCTGAAATGCGAATACAGGGTGCGCCGCAAACGCGGTATCTCCAGGGATGAGCACGCGACCGAAGCCTGTCGCGGTATCGAAAACCTCCGTAACTTCGGGGATGAAAACGGCGGGCGGAGAACCGGCTGCTGCGCTGGGAAGGCCGTTGGGATTGACCACCGTCACAACGGGTCGAACCAAAATTCGTCCCGGCAATTGGAGCGTGTCGGCGTTCAAATCGAGGGTTGCGGTCTGGCCTTGCGTGAGAGTTTTCGTCAACTGAGGTCCGATGTTCGCTCCGTTGACATCCACGAATCCCAGATTAACCTCAACCGGAACGCCGGGGGGAACGTACACCGGTCCAGCGATGATGCGGATGATCTGGCCGGGGGTAAGGCCTGTGGGAGGTGGACGCCACGTCCATGTTGGCCTCGCGATGTAGGACCCCAACGCGCTGAGACACTGATCAGGAGGAGGCGGGGGAACCTCAAACGACTTCGCGACGTTAATCTGCTCCTCGGTCTCCACGACCGCGGCCTGAAAGTCAAATGAGGCCACATGGAAGGGAGCACCAGGCACACAAGGGGCACCATATACGGCGACCCAAGAAGCCACGTCGTAGCCCTCAGCACCACACACCGTCATGAGTGCAAGTGTCGCCTGCGGCCCCGTCGTGCCACCGATGCATGGTGGCGGTTCCTCGATCTGAGGATTGTTGGCGGAGGACGTGAGATCATACGTCAACCCGTTCCACTGCACGGTGAAACTCAGGAATTGATTCGTTGTGCTGTCGTAGACGAAGGAACCGGAAGTCGGCAATGGACCACCCCCCACGAGGCTGAAATGGATCGTGTAGGTGGTAGTCAAGTCTGCATGAACGTTCGGCGCAATCATCAGCGCAAGTAGCGCCGTAAGAAGGGTCCTGAATAGCTCTCGCACAATGCCTCCGCGAAACACACTCCGCAAAGCTGCGGTTCGCCAGAGAAGCGAAACTGCGCCCTGACTCATGCTGCTTGTAACCACTAGGATACCAATCATGAGGGCCACCGGTTGCTTGCCGTTGTCTGTGGCTGTCAAGAAGTAACTGTGCTCGATGCTTCGATATCCCAAATTCCAACAGTGGAAGGCGTCAGTGCCCGCCGTACTGGCGATGTGACAAAGAGGGTTCTGCCAGTGATACTCGTTTACGAAGCCTGATACGTAACATTCAGGGACATATCGAACATCGCGCGGGAGTGGTGCGCGAAGGACCGATCACCAGGTAGGACATCCGCCGGAGATTCGCAAAGCGGAGACACGCAAGCAGAAACACGATCGACGGGATGCGGCGTTGCTACTGAAGCTACAAGTGGAAAACCGCTTCCCTTCGATTGGGATGCCTTCGAGCGAACTGCGAGATCTGCGCACGCTGCTCCTGCATCGTCACCAGTGGGTGCGTATGCGGACGCAAGTACAGAACATACTGCAAGCCATCGCGATCGGTCGCGGCCTGCGGCGAGGCAAGGCCCTGTGGACCCCGACAGGTCCAAAGGCCATCGAATCGTTACGCTTGCCACCGCACACTGCATATCGGCGCACCGCGCTGCAGGATGGTATCACCAGCTGCACGCGCAGATCGAGGAACTGGATCAGCGTGTGGGCGACCAAGCCTTGCAGCGCCCTGGAGCCAAGCTGTTGATGAGTCACCCGGGAGTGGGGCCGGTCACGGCGTTGGCCACCGATGTGTTTTTGGGTGACCCGGCAGGGATTGGGCAAAGCGCGAGTGGCCGCAGCTCGCAAACTGGGGATTCGGCTGTGGATCATGCTGCGCGATCAGATCGATTACCAAGAGTTCTGTCGTCGTGGACAGAGGCAAAGCGGTGCCGTCTGTGCGGGGGCAATGGTGCGAACCGTCACTGTCCGGTTGATTAGGCTACCCGCCTCCCTTCACAGGGAGGGAGTTCGCAGAAGTCATCATGGTCCGTCGTGACCGAACAGATGGTTGGTGGGCAGCACCGCAACGATGAAAGCGACACAGACCTGAGCGTCAGGGGTGAACATACGAAACGCGAACGATCGATGCTCTTCAGCAGATACGCAACAGGTGTGCCCCGAGGAGGCCAACACCCCAGAAAAAAGCTCTTGCAATGGCCGACCTCGTTAGAGATTGCCGACGCAGTATAAAGGGCGCCCCTTGTGGAGTAGGGTTTGAGTGCTTCAGCTCAACCGCTCCAGAGGAGGAACGCCCTTTATGACTAGCAATATTGAATATGTCGGGATGGATGTGCACAAGCAAAGCATTTCGATTGCATGTCAAAAATATGATAGCGTGGGCGCAGAACCGCACGGAGGGACCACCGCAATGACAAACTCGAGTGGGACGTTCTATGGACAATCATGTGGTCCTG
>JASHRC010000137.1 GCA_030037525.1 Candidatus Acidiferrales bacterium
TGGGACAACGGACATATCGGGCCCCAGGGCGACTGCTACAACCCCCTTACCATCACGTTCGACCTGAATATGCCGTCATCCAGTAATTGGACGGCAACGGCCTCAACCCTCGACAGCAACGGCGTAAACGTTCTTTCGCTCACCAACTCCGTAGATTCAACCAACGGCAGCGTCTCCAGCATCGCGGTCGAATTAGCTTCTGGAAAATACACTGTGACGGTGACCAATCAAGACGGTAGCGTGTTCACCTTCACAGCAACGGCATCATTTGACCCCATGTCGGCAACCTTCCTATCTACATCGGGCGACAAGGGCAACGCCAACATGTATAACCAGACCGTTGTTCCCAACGGGACATATAGGGGGACGTTTGAATATAACAACTCCGACCGAATATCGATCAACTTCGGCTCGCAGCCAGCTTCGAACTACTCACTGAACATCGTCTCGGTCGCATCCCGCAGCAGCAGAAATGTATGCTTTGTTAATCCTATGAACAGCGACGATTCGCTTGCATCGAGTTACGGTCCCGATTACGTAAGCGGCGACCTTGTGGTGTTCACCGTGGGCGATGGACAAGGGAACGTCATCGAACTGGTTGCGACGCCCGGGTCCAACAATGCAGGCGTGTTCACCAATCCGGATTCTTCGACAGAGTTTTTCGTCTTCTATGTCTTGGCCAGCACCAACTCCGCGTGCCCAGTTGGAACATACTCCTATGACAGTCCGTTCACCCGCACGCCTCAACATATTCAGCGTCCGACGATACCGCTACCGCGCATAATGAAGCCATGAAAGCAGGTCTAACGGCGATGGTCGAAGAACCGGGGTTTGCTCCAATGATTGGGAAAAATGCCGGAGGACGGGCCAACCGCGGGCTGACCAACCGACCGAATGCCCAAAGCGCCGAGCCGGTTGTTCGAGCGAGGATCCGAAGCGTTTACGCAGTTCCGCTAACAACCACTGGGGGCTTTCGACGCGGGCTGACCTTTCTTCACTAGGCGATCTTCCTCCAATTCTTAACTTGGGTCTGTTCCCAAAGCTTAACTTTTCTCCGCAAGTTGGTTCTCAAGCCAGAATCGTCTCGAACACAGGGCTTTGTGCCGCCTCACCGCCCTTCTGTCCATCATCCAGGCCCGCTGCGGTCCTTGCTCGTGCTGAGTCCTATTCGTGCGCGGGCTTCGATTCGGCCTTCTTCGGTGAAACGGTGCCGGAACTGTCGGATGTCCCATTGGGCGGCGGCTGTGGCGGCGAAAGCGGCTGTTTCAGCACGTTCATCACATCGGGCGGCAGTTTGTCGGCGCTGGCGAGCAGGGCGGCGACCTGCCATATCTGGTCGTCTTTGAGCACACCGCTGAAACTGGGCATGGCCGTCATGCGGATTCCGTTTTTGATCTTCCAATACGTGACGCCCACCGGATCATCCGTTACGTATCCGTCAGGGCTGAAAAGCCGGGGCGGTGGCGGGAACATTTTCGGTTCAGGGAAACTCTGAGCTTCGCCCGGCAGCCCGTGACAACCACACCCTCGGCGATATGTTTCGGTGCCGGCCATCAGATCGTTCGCAGTGAAGCTCGACAGCTCCCGCTTGGGCGCTCTGCGATGGACTCCGGCTTCCAGTGCGGCGCCGGCAATGTACTGTTCGAGCGCGAACGAATGATCCGTTACTGCGACGGGCGCATAGCCGCTCAGGAGGTACACAGCACCCAGAACTGGAAACCCAACCAATCCGACAACCAAGCCCCTTAAGAATTTGCCCATCGGTCGAACCTCGTTCAGTGCGAGTCCATCTGGCGACACAACCTACCACAAGTTGCCGGCTCCTCGAACCACGGAACTGGGGGGCGCCCATGTGAGACTCGGCTGTTTTGGGGTATAACCCTTCCGCTTTACTTAACCGTCTCGCCGAGGAACCTGGCTATGGACCTAGAGTTCGCTGGCAAGCTCGCACTCGTCACCGGAGCTTCGAAAGGCATTGGGCGCGCGACTGCGATGATCCTCGCTCAGGAGGGATGCGATGTGGCATTAGTCGCGCGCGATCGGACGGCGCTCGATCAGACGGCTCGCGAGATAGAGCGTCAGTCGTCGGTCTCGGCGCGCGTGTTTTGCGCCGATCTCTCCCAGCAGGGAGAAATCGAGCGCGTCGCGGCCGAATGCGCGGAATTGGACATCCTGGTCAACAACGCCGGCGCGATCCCGCCGGGAAATCTCTCCGCCATTGGCAACGACGCCTGGCGCGCGGCGTGGGATCTGAAAGTTTTCGGCTACATCAGCATGTGTCGCGCCTTCTATGCAAGTCTCAAGCGACGAAGCGGAGTGATCGTCAATGTCATCGGTGCGGCCGGTGAACGCCTGGATCCCAACTACATCGCAGGAAGCACGGGCAATGCGGCATTGATGGCTTTCACAAAATCACTGGCCAAGGGCGCTGCGACCGACCGCATCCGAGTGGTGGGAATCAATCCGGGCCCGGTGGCAACCGATCGTTTGGAAGTGATGCTGCGCGGTCGGGCACAAACACGGTTCGGCGACGCGTCCCGCTGGAGGGAATTGTTGAGCGGCATGTCGTTCGGCCGCGCGGCAAGCCCCGAGGAAATCGGCCGGGCGGTTGCATTCCTGGCTTCCTCTCGCTCGGCTTACACGAGCGGCACGATTCTCACAATTGATGGAGGTGCGGGCTGATCTTCAAGCCGAACCAGAGGGCCAGTTCGTGTCGTAAGAGCGCCCGAGCGGTAGCGGCCGAGCGGCGCGCTCATTGCCATCATTCGATGCAACGCAAGAGTGATTCCCAAATTCCGGGTTTGGCATCGATCTTGTCTGTTCCCAGATCCCGATTCAGCCACGCCACCGCCGGGAGATCTCGCGTGCCGCTTCTTTCACACACCGAACGGCATCCTCCGGACATTTCCAGATGGGATGACCTGTAGGGCCGGCCCCGCTGACCGCTGCGCATACTCGTCCGAAGCCGTCCAGAATCGGCGCGGCCACCGCTCGGCCACCGAGAAATTCCTCTTCGTTGGAGGAGGCATATTTCCGTAGCCGCACGGTCTCGAGTTCTCGCAGGAGCCCGGCCTTGGAGGTGATGGTTTTCGCGGTTCGGCGCGGTAGGCCGCATTCTTTGAGAAATTGGTTGAGTTCATCCGAAGAGCGATCTGCCAGAAGCACCTTGCCCAGGGCACTGGAGTGCGCATGGAGCGGATAGCCAAGATCCACGTCGAGTTTGATGGACTCCGGGCTTTCTACTTTTTCGACCACTACCGCGCGGCCCCGCACCCATACCGCGATGAGGGCGGTCAAGCGAGTCTGTGCGACCAGCCTATGCAGGGCGGGTTCGACAAGGGGCCGATGACCTATCGTGCGCAAGGCGCCATAGGCAAGTTCCACAAGCCTCATCCCGATCTGATACCGGCCCGTGTCCTTATCCCTGCGAACGTACCCCTCTCGCTCGAGCCTGCTCAATATGTACGAGGAAGTGCTCGGTGCCATCCGCATCCGCCTGCTAATCTCGGCGTTCGTCAGCCCCTGGCCTTCCCGAGCGACGAGATCCAGCAGCAGGAGTGCGCGTTCGAGCGAATTCGTGGCGGCGCGTATCTCCATGGGAAGGCGGATGTCCCTCAGGTGTTAGCCCAGATTATACCAACGTTCACCCACACCAGAGCGAGGGCTTCGGTCCGATTCCGCTTAGACGGCCTCGCCCCAGGGGCTTTCGGGAGGATTCGACAATATTTTGTGCCTCTTCAATATGCTGAACACCGTGGTTGCCCCCAGACGAGCTGCGCCGCACAATTTCGATGGAAGCTTGAAGCACAACCGAGAACTGGCGGCGTTCCAGGAGCGGAGGATTTCTGCCATGACGACTTGGAGTGAATTCGTTGAGCAGAACGGGACCCTACCGGAATGGCCTTATCCCATACGCTATGAACAAGAGAGCGAGATAGTGGCCGACGTCCTCATCGTCGGTGGGGGCGTAGCCGGCTGTCACGCCGCGATCAGTGCCGCCCGGCAGGGCGCCAAAGTCGTCATTATCGAAACTGGTCATGTAAAACGAAGCGGGTCGGGAGGAACGGGCGTGGACCACTGGCACGGCGCCTGCACCAACCCGTGCTCGAGGGTGACGCCCCTGGACTACACCCTAGCGGTAATGGAGAGTGCCCACGGATACTCGAACGGAATTGCCCGCTACATCACATGCACGGAGGGCTGGGACACGCTGCTCGAGTGCGAGC
>JASHRC010000138.1 GCA_030037525.1 Candidatus Acidiferrales bacterium
CCAAGGCGATGTCGATCATCTCCTCGTCGAAGCCGCGGGTGAGGAAGCCCCGACCCCGCTCGCCGCTGTGAAGGACGTTGTCGATGATGTTGGCGTGAACCTCCACCCCCATGTACGGTTCACCACCTTCAAAGGGTGTGTTGCGCATATCGCCGATCGCTTCGGCCGTGGGGCCGATGAGCACGATTTTGTCTTGGAACGTGCCAGGAGGAAGCGAACCGGCCAGCACGTCCCACATGGAGAGGTGCCGATAGCTCTTGTACGGACCGGCATAATTGATAATGGCCGTGCCGTTCGGTGCGGGGCGGAGAGTGTGTCGGCCGAATTGGATGCGCTCCAGCCCGCTTGCGGCAATGTACAGGGCGATCTCCTGGTCGGGAATATCTTCGTATTGGCGGACAACCTCGAGAGCTAGCGGCGGGAAAAAGTCCTGATTTTGATAACGGATGGCGAGCAAGGCGTGGCGGAGCGTGCCATCTGGGTCGGGATTGATATCGATGAAACCGTAGGATTGAGCGGCATCGGCAAGCTTGGCGATGTTTGCTTCCGCTCCGGCCGCAACGGTGCCGCCGGCATCGATCCAGGCCTGGCCGATGTCGAACTTGTGGCCGCCCTTGGAGGCTACCGGAAAGACTTGGGGATAGTTCTTAGCCCAGACGATATTGAAATATTCTTCTTCGAGCTTCTGGTCGGCGCCTTTGGCGCGCTCTGGACTGAGAAAGAGGTGGGCCAATACCACCCGGCCCGATTGCCGGATGGCGACGGCCAGCTGATCGTCTTGATCGCTCACCCTCTCGAGCTGATCGATTTTCCCCCGGAGGGCGGGAGAGGCCGCTCTTCCCAGTTCAGATTCGAGTCGCTGGAGCGCGCCGATCGCCGAATTCGATTCCGGCGTCGGGAAGGTAACGTCAAAAGCGATGACCCGGGCGCCATCGGCGCTCAGTCGCCGAACCAGATCTGCGTAACGGACGCGCGGGAATGGGAACGAACCGATTTTCCGAAGCGTCTGTTCGTCGATACCGACGATCACGATGCGATCATCGTGTGGACGCACGCCGCGCAAGCCGAAGCGCAGGTCCAAAGAGCGCTGTTCGATGTTTTCAAGGAACGCGAATCCAGCGCGCGGGTCGTCACCGATGCCGGAGAAAGCGTAGAGCGCCAGGCCAGCGAGGGTGACCAGTACGCCGAGCAGCAGGTCGATGTGAAGAAGCGCTCGGCCCAAGCGCCCGGACCAGCGAAGCTCGGTTTCATCCGGCGATGTCATCGTTCCAGCCAGAAATTGGCCGCCCCTGCGTCTCGGTTCCGCGTTCAGGCCAAGGAATTAGCACGCCGGCGGGTCGTCAATGCGTGGCCGGATGAGTGCTGCCATGGGTCGCGACCACGCCGATGGCCGTCCCAATCGCTGCCGCTGCTCCGATGAAAATCCAGGTGTGCGCTCCACCCGTCCCACCGGGTCGAACCTCGCCTGGAGCATTCGGGGGAACATCGGTCGCGAGCAACGTGGCCTGCTGTACGCTGGGTGGCGTGTCGGAAGGCGGCGGAAGCACGGTGCTCACCACGACCATCTGTCCCTCGTTGACGGTAAGGGAATTGCTCGATGAGTTGGTCCGACCTGATCTGAGGATTTGCACGTTGCCGGTCGGTGTGATCAGAACCTGGCCTTTGTAGCAGATCACCGTCGTTTTGTGGCCCAGGTACGCCACGTAGAAGTCGGTGCCGATGGCGCCGATCACGGCGTTGGGCGTCTTAACTTCGAATTTCCCGCCGTCTTTGGTGATCTTTTCGACCTGGCTGCGCAGTTTGCCGTAGCCGACCTCCAGCGATGTTTGTTGGGTGGCGGCGTCGTGTTCAACGACCCGCAGCTCGCTACTGGAGCCGACGCTCAGGATCGAGCCGTCGAGCAGACTCGCCCGGATGCGTCCCGACTTGGCGGTTTTAAGCAAGTCGTTCCAGTCCAAATCGTCCTTGGCTTTGGCCGCCACGTCATTTCTGGTCGCAGCTGGAATCAGCGCGTCGATCTGGCCGGCGCGCTGGTCGGCGGGCCGAGGCCCGCCCAGAACCGGCAGATCCAGGAGGAGAATACACAACGCAACGGCAGTCATGCGCTTTGGGAAAATCATATGCCCCTCTCGCGGAGAAAACGCTTTGGCACGATTCTGGCAAAGGGCACGGCAATGTCAACGACCTGGACCCAAGCGCGTTCCCAGTTGGTACACCAAGGGAACCGACCGAGCGCCCCTTGTGATGGCTGTCACATGCAAATTCGCATTGCGGTTATATGTAAACGGGTGTACTGGTGGGGGCCTGACATGAGCTTCAAGAAAATTCTCATTGCTGTCGATGACAGCCATTTTTCGGCCTGCGCCGCCGATGTCGGAATCGAGCTTTCCAGACCGCTGAAAGCCCAGGTTGCCTTCGTGCACGTGTTCGATCCCTCGGTTGGTCCGGGGGCCACTTGGAGCGTGCCGGCCGACAAGCTGGTGGAAATGTCCGAACGAGAGGCGAAACGCCTGCTCGCAAAGTTCCGGGAGCGTGCCCGATCGCGGGCAGCTGTTCCGGAGTTTCTGGAGGCCGGCCCGCCGGCCACCAAAATCATCGAAGCGGCGAAAAAGTGGGAGGCCGACTTGATCGTGATGGGCAGCCACGGGCGCAGCAAAATAGGAAGCCTGCTGCTGGGCAGTGTTTCCCAAGGCGTGTTGCACCACGCACCGTGTCCGGTTCTGGTGGTGCGGGCCCACGCGTAGCCGGAGGGGACTCTGTTGACCCTCTGGTTTTGGGTCCGGTACGATTCGCAGCAGTCAGCAAACAGCAGTGCCCGTCTGGG
>JASHRC010000139.1 GCA_030037525.1 Candidatus Acidiferrales bacterium
ATCGGGCTTTCGAGCGCGCCACACGCGTCAAGCCGACAGTGACTGAAACGATCGTGGTGGCCGCCAGGCAGCTGCAGGTGGGAGAACGTCTGGACTCAGATGCCGTCCGCATCATCTCCTGGCCCGCGGATGAGCCGCTTGCCGGATCATTTCGCCGAACCGGCGAGTGCATGGGCCGGGCCGTGATTTCCCCGATGGCGCCCAACGAGCCGGTCCTGGAAGCCAACCTGGCGCCTCGCGAGGCGGGCGCTGGCTTGCCGGCGGCGATTCCCGAAGGGATGCGCGCGGTTTCCGTGGCGGTGAACGATGTGGTCGGCGTCGCGGGGTTCGTGATTCCGGGCACGATGGTGGACGTTCTGACCACGGGTCGGTTGCCAGGCAGCAACCAAGGCACCGACAACAATATCACTCGCACAATTCTCGAAAATGTGCGCGTGCTGGCCGCGGGCCAGAAAATCGAACAGGATCGCGACGGCAAACCGGAGAAAGTTCCTGTTGTCACTCTGCTGGTTTCGCCCGATGACGCGGCCAAGCTGACCATGGCGAGCACAGAAGGAAAAATTCAGCTGGCTTTGCGCAACACCATCGACACCAAGGCAGCCAATCCCCCCGCCGTGCTACAAGCCCAGCTGTTTTCTCCGCCAAGCGTAGCCGCGCCCGTGCACCCACCGAAAGCCGTTCACGCGGGCCCTCCACCCCCTTACGTCGTCGAGGTGATCGTCGGGGACAAGAGGGAAACGAAGAGCTTCGAGGAGCAGTGAACCTGGGAAGACTTCGATGCATACCAAGAACCGACCATCGAGTTTCCGCACAGCCCTCCTGGCAGCAACCGCCGTGACGCTCTGGGGATTCTCCGCCGCCGCGCAAATCGAGCCTGTTACTGCCACAGCCTCGGCGGCAGGGACAACCGCTCCTCGAGTTCAGACTCCAGCGCCGACCCAGGTCCCGGCCGGTCAGCAGGCCACAGCAAACGCGCCGCAAGAGGCGCAGGCACCGCAAACGCTCCACATCCTCGTGGGGCACTCGCTACTGATTACCTCTCCGACGCGCATCAAGAGGATTTCCCTGGCCGACCCGGCGATTGCGGAAGCGACGGTTGTGAGCCCCTACCAGGTGCTGCTCAATGGCAAGAGTCCGGGCGGCGTTTCGCTGATCATCTGGGATGAGTCAGGCCAGAATCAGAATTTCGAAGTCTCGGTCGATATCGATATCCTGGGGATCGCGCAGAAGATCCACGAAGTCTTCCCGGGAGAGCCGGTGCAGATTGAGACCTCCGGAAACGTGGTGATGCTATCGGGAAAAGTCTCCTCGCCCGAGGTGGCTGAGAAAATTCTGGAGGTCGTGAAAAACGTAACGCCCAAGGTCACCAGCCTGATGGAAGTCCCTCCGCCGCCCCCGGCCGTCGAAATTTCTCTGCAGGTTCGATTTGCAGAGGTCGACCGCACCGCCATTAGCCAGCTGGGCGCCAATATCCTGCGAAACTTCGGCAGCAATATGCCGATGTCGCTCAGCACCCAGCAGTTCTCTCCGCCCACCCTGGGGAGCACCCAGACGGTAACCACCAGCGGCTCCACCAGCACATCGACGACGGGAACCAATCAGTTCTTGGTCAGCAACCTCTTGAACATCGCTATTTTCCGTCCCGACATCAACCTGGATGTCTTCATAGAAGCCCTGCAGGAAAACAATCTTCTGGAAATCCTCGCCGAACCGAACCTGCTCACCGAATCCGGAAAAGACGCCAGCTTCCTAGCCGGCGGCCAGTTCCCCTATCCGGTGCCGCAGAATACGGGAGCGAGCGGTGTCGCAACGATCACCATTCAATTCAAGGAATATGGAGTCCGTTTGAATTTCACGCCCACGCTGCTGCCTGACGGCATGATCCATTTGAAAGTGGCTCCGGAGGTAAGCACGCTGGATTTTACCAATGCTCTGACACTGAACGGATTCTTGATCCCGGCGCTGGCTGTCAATCACGCCGAATCGGAAATCGACTTGAAAGACGGGCAGAGCTTCGCGATTGCCGGCCTGCTCGACAACCGTGTGACCGAACAGTTGGAAAAAATACCCGGCATCGGCGACATCCCGATTTTGGGTAAGCTCTTTCAGAGCCGTACGCTGAACAAATCGAAGAACGAGCTGCTCATTGTGGCTACCCCGCGCGTCGTGCGTCCCGTTCCGGCGGGTGAGCCCGGGCCGCAGATCACGTTCCCAAAATCGTTTCTTCCTGCTACACAGCCAGCCGCCGGCAGTTCACAGCCGAGCTCGCGGTGAGGGCGCCGATGGCAGCAATAACCGGCCACTAGGCCAGGCACGAACGGAGAAAGGGTCCCAATGCTCACGCTGGGAATCATCACCAGCGATACGGCAAGTTCAGCGCAGTTGGCGGCAGCTGCGCAACAGACAGGCCTTGCTGAATCGATTCGAGAATGGGTGATTCCGGGTGCGACCGCCCCGGATGCGGCGGAGATGGTGCCCGATGTCGTTCTGCTGGATTTGACGCTCGATGCCGAGCGTCTGTTTGCGTTCGGAGCACAGCTGCGGCGAATCCGCCCGGCGACCAAACTGATTGCCGTTTCGGCCACCTCGCCACCCACGCAAAGCCTACTGCTGGATGCCATGCGCAGCGGGGTCCAGGAGTTTCTGTCCAAGCCGGTCGAGACAAGCGATTTGAAAGCGATGCTCTCCCGCTTTGCCGAGGAACTGATCACCTCGGGGCGACCGTTGCTCAATAAGCTCATTGTGGTGATGGGATCGAAGGGCGGGGTCGGCGCGACGACCGTTGCGGTGAACTTGGGCGTTCAGCTATCCGTTTATGCCAAGAAGCGAGTCGCGCTGCTTGATTTCGCCCGGCCGCTCGGCAACGTCCACCTGCTGCTTGATCTGCATCCGCAGTTTGGCGTTCGCGACGCGATGGACAGCCTCGAGCGCCTGGACGCGCATTTCCTGGATCGATTGCTGATATCCCACAGCACGCACTTGCGAGTGCTGGCGGGAACCACCCAGCCCGAACAGTGGCAGGCGATTCGAGTCGATGCGCTCGAGCGCATCGTGAATGTCGCAAACGCCACCTCGGATATCGTGATCGTCGATATGGGATCGCAATTCGGAACCGAATGGGCCTCCCTGCTGAAAATGGCCCGTATGATTCTGATCATTGCCGAGGCGAATGTACCGTCGCTGTGGACCCTGCAGCGGCGGCTTACCGCACTCAAGGGTTTCGGAATCGAATCTGAGCGCGCCAGAATCGTTCTGAATCGCTGGCATCAGGATGACGACGGCGTGCTCAAAGGCATTCAGAAGGATTTCAACCAACCCGTTTTCGCCCGCCTTCCCAATGACTTTCGCAAGGCAAACAGCTCCATAAATCTGGGGACGCCCCTTTTGGAGAACGGTCGAAGCAACGGTCTAAGCGCTCGCTATCGGCAAATCGCTGCGCAAATCGCAGGCGTGGACCCCGGTCCCGCCGCAAAGAAGAGCGGCTGGGGAGGGCTCTTCTCATTCTCGACGAAGAGGTAAGACGAGATGGCCACATCCGGCACGACCTTGGCGCGAACCGATTTCGGTACGGTGAAGCAGGCGATTCACCGCAAGTTGATCCAAAAGCTGAACCTCGATCGGATCACCGAGTCAAATCGCGAGGAAGTTCGCCGACAGGTATCTTCCATTTTGGAGGCGTTGGTCATCGGCGAATCAACGCCCATGAATCTGCAAGAGCGAGAGCGCCTCGTGCAGGAGGTCCTGAATGAGGTTTTTGGTCTGGGACCGCTCGAGCCGTTGCTCGCCGATGAAACGGTTGCCGACATTTTGGTCAACACGTACAAAAACGTTTACATTGAGCGAAAGGGCGTCCTCGAGCGCGCCCCGATACAATTCAGGGACGACGCCCACTTGATGGCGATCATCGACCGAATCGTTTCCGCCGTGGGCCGCCGTGTCGATGAGTCGTCGCCGATGGTCGATGCGCGTCTGGCAGACGGCTCGCGTGTGAACGCCATTATTCCCCCGTTGGCCCTGGATGGGCCGTGCCTGTCGATTCGCCGGTTTGGGCACAAGCGGCTTTCGGCAGAGGAGTTGCTTCAAAACCGCACCCTGACCCGCCAGATGCTGGAGCTGCTGCGGAGCTGCGTGATGGCGCGGCTGAATATCTTGATTTCCGGTGGAACCGGTGCCGGCAAAACGACCTTGCTGAATATTCTGTCGTCTTTCATTTCCAATCGCGAGCGAGTCGTGACCATTGAAGACGCGGCTGAATTGCAGCTGAACCAGGAACATGTGGTTCGCCTGGAAACTCGCCCGCCCAACATTGAAGGTAAGGGGGCCGTTCACCAGAGACAATTGGTTATCAACTCTCTGCGTATGCGGCCCGATCGAATCGTGGTGGGCGAGGTTCGCGGCGAGGAAGCGCTGGACATGCTGCAGGCCATGAACACCGGCCACGATGGCTCCCTGACCACCATTCACGCCAATAGCCCGCGCGATGCCCTCAGCCGGCTGGAAACGATGGTGGCCATGTGCAATCTGAACCTGCCGGAAAACGCGATTCGCAGGCAAATTGCCTCCGCCCTCGATGTCGTCGTTCAAATAGCCCGCATGAGCGACGGCACTCGCAAGATTGTGAGCGTGGCGGAGATCACCGGGATGGAAGGGGACGTCGTCACCATGCAGGATATTTTCATTTTTCGCAAGCGCGGCATCCGGGAAACGGGCGAGGTGGTCGGCAACTTCGTGCCGACAGGCGTCCGGCCGAAATTCGCCGAACGTCTGCTGGTGAGCGGAATCCAGCTGCCCGTGTCGATGTTTGAGGTGCAATGAAGGCTGACTAGAGATCTCGAATATGGCGCTCCTCATCGCATGCATCACCTTTATCGGCGCAACCGTCGTCTGCCTGTTGATCTGGTTCTCGTTTACCGGCAGCACTCGACAAGAGATCATTCAGCGCCGAATACAGGCCGTGGAACGGGCCGAGCGCCGAGGCAGTCGAGAGGTCGGCGTCCAGCTCCTGCGCGACGAGCTGATGAGCGGCGTGCCTGCATTGAACAGGGCCCTGGCGAAATGGTCGTGGTCCACGAGTTTCAAGGACTATGTAGCCCAGGCCGGACTGAAGACCCGCCCGGGAAAGATTGTGCTGACCTGCGCCGTTCTCGCCGCCTTGGCCTATCTGGTCGCTGAATCTTTGTACGATCCCTTCCCCGTGCCGCTCCTGGCAGCCGTGGTGGGGGGCGTGGCGCCATTTGCCTATGTCGCCAGGAAGCGCCGCAGGAGGCTGCGCCGTTTCGAGGAACTTTTTCCGGACGCACTCGATCTGCTCAATCGAGCCATCCGCGCTGGGCACGCTTTCATCACGGGCTTGGGGATGATTGCAACCGAAGCGCCCGAACCGGTTGCGAGCGAATTCCGTGCAACATTCGAGGAGCACAATTTCGGTCTGCCCTTGAGAGATGCACTGCAGAATCTCATCGAACGAGTCCCTTTGATCGACGTGCGATTTTTTGTGACGGCTCTGCTGATCCAGAAGGAGACCGGAGGCAACCTATCGGAAATTCTCGATAACCTTGCCCACGTGATTCGCGATCGTTTCCGAATCTACCGCGATGTACAGAGCAAGTCGGCGCATGGGAGATTGACCGCGGGTATCCTGATTGCGCTGCCTCCGCTGATGTTCTTCGCTTTCGAAGCCGCGAATCCGAGTTATATGCCGGTCTTGATTAACGATCGGCTGGGGCCCTTCATTCTCGCGGGAGCCGCGATCTGGCAGGTTCTGGGTTCGTTGCTTCTCTGGAGAATCGTCAACGTCGAGGTCTGATCGAAAACGACCATGAATTGGACAATCGCAATTGTAACGTTCGTCGCGACGGTCACCGTCCTGGGCGCTCTAGTCTTTGCGTTGGTTCCTGAGGAAGTGCGACTTACTGGGCGAGTGTCGCGCCTCATGGATGAGACGGCAGTCGACCGCGCGCCGGAGTTGCGAGACAAGCGCAGTGAGCACCTGTGGAGCACGCTGGCATCGGTGGGCAGGGTCATTTCGCCAACCACGACGGGATCTTCGCGAGGGCAGCTGATGATGACCCGCGCCGGACTCCACCGAAGCGACGCGATGCTGGCCATTACGGGAGCCAGGATCCTGCTTCCGCTGGCATTCCTGCTAACTGCTGTTTCTAGCGGTTTGTACCGCTGGAGCCCCCTGTTCGTTCTGGCGGCTGCGGGATTGCTTGGGTACATGATCCCGGAAGGTTGGCTCCTGTGGCGCATTCACGACCGGCAGCAGCGTCTGCGGCACGCCATCCCGGACGGCCTGGATCTGTTGGTTATCTGCGTAGAAGCCGGGTTGGGACTCGACCACGCTTTGCTTCGCGTTGCCGAAGAGTTGCAACTCACGCACCCCGAACTCAGCGAGGAACTCCAGCGCGTCAATGCGGAGATAAGAGTTGGGAAGAACCGCACCGATGCCCTGCGTGAGCTGGCACGCCGGACAGGTCTCGACGACATCAAAGCCCTCGTTGCGATGCTCGTTCAGACCGAGCGATTCGGCACAAGTATTGCTCAGTCCCTGCGCGTGTACTCGGACGATTTGCGCCTCCGGAGGCGCCAGCGAGCCGAAGAAGCGGCCGCAAAGATCAGCGTGAAAATGGTTCCGGTGCTGGTGTTCTTCATCTTTCCGGCGTTGATGGTCGTAGTTTTGGGGCCTGCGGCCATTATGATCATGCGTCAGTTTTTGAAAATCAGATGAGCGGCCACCGCGCGCGCCCGATTCGAGACGTCGCGCGGCCACCGTCACTCTCACAAAGGAGCTGTTAAATGGACACAACAACTGTGATTCGAGTCGTTGCGGGGGCACTCGCCGTACTCGTGCTGTTCGTGATCGTTTGGCGGAGGAAGCGCAAGGCTCTGGAGTAGCTTGGAGGAGTTCTCAAGAACTCTGAGGGAGGCCGGAAAAGCAATGTCTCAGAACGGTCAGAAAACCGAAGTGTACGTCTACAACAGGACCCGGGAGACGTTCGTCGCCACCGAAGCAAACATTGCCGACTCTTACTTTTCGCGACTGGTGGGTCTGCTGGGCAAAGGCGCGCGCTGGGCCCAGCTTGGGCGAGGACTCTGGATCGTGCCTTCCCGCGGAGTACACACGATCGGGATGTTGTTCCCCATCGATCTGATTTTCTTGAGCAAAGAAAAACAGGTGGTGCACATTGAAGAGCACCTGCGCCCGTTCCGCGTCTCGAAAGTCTCGCTCAAGGCCACCAGCGTCCTGGAGTTGCCGGCCCACACAATCTACCGCTCGCGGACCCAGGTAGGCGATCAGCTGGAAATTGCCCGGTTGAAAAACGGAGGCTCGATCAGTTGCTGATCGTTCAGCAGTGCTGGGTCACTTCTTCGTCTGGGCTACCGACAAATCGTTTGGGCTAGGCGTGATTCTGGCACGGATCAAATCTTCCACTCGATTCCAGACACTGGGATCGCACTCAATCTCCGCATGTGGCTTCGCAAAGTGACGAACCAACCACGGATACCCGTCTGAGCAAGAAACGGGGTTTGTTTTGTAATCGAACCGAAAATTTCCGAGGATTCTGGTGCGCCGCGGATCGGCGGCGCGAATCTCGGCTTGCCCGTGCAGCACGCTGTTGGGCTGGTAGAAATTGATCGCTTCGGAAACATTCGCGGGAATCAGCGCGTCGTCCTGGTGGTGCCTGGTAATGCTGTCCACCTGAACGGTCAGGAGCACGGGTATGGAGCTCCTCCCCAGCTGTCGCGCGAGGTCAATCGCCGCAGAGGCTCCCCAGCTGTGTCCGTACAGAATAATTCGCGCATTGCGCTTTTCCGCTTCGCCGAGACTTCCGTCAGGACCTGCATCCAGCAGCCGAAGAACTTCTGCGTAGGCTTCGTCTGCCTTGTGATTCTCAAAAACCTCAGCGCATGCAAGCGAGGGGTATGCGGACCGCAACCGAGCGGCAAGCTGGACCTCGGTGTGAAGCATGTCGTCGTGCCGAACGTAGCCGCCAAGAAAGCCGAGGACAATCACGCGAGAAGAGGCCCGCGCCCCGGTGGTTCCCACTCCTGCGCGTGCAGGCATTTTTTCGCCGGAAGCAAACAAACTCGCGGCGGCGAGGAGTACGACTGCCAGACCCGGGCCCAAAGCACGCATATTACGCGGTTGTTCGCGAGATCATAGCAGGAAAAGCGCGCCGACTGAAGTGTTCACGTCGGAAAAAACTAGAAATGATTTGAGGCTTCTAGTTATGTCCGACCCATCAGGACTAGAACTAGGAGCTCCGAGAACTTTCTGGTGGGGGAGAAGAGAAAAGCGGCGCCGACCCCAGCCCTCGAATCCCTATAGGATCCTTCGGTCACCCTCTCCAATCTTCTCCCGCCGGTGCCGATCATCGGCGAGACGCCAAATACCAACAATACAGACAACATATTAGGTGCCCCTCGCGGATAAACTGTAGCGGCGACTGCTGCCGGTTGCTAACCATCCAGGGAGCGCTGCGGCGACGGGCAATCGGGCCACGGCGACCACTTCTTATCTAGGCTGGGACTCTATGTAAGAAATACCGGCATTCCGATGCCAAATTCACGTCGAACTGGCTTCAGTCCATCCTGCAAGTCCAAAAAAATGTGGCTCTTGTAACGGGAGACATGTTGTGGCGAGCGGTTTGCATTAGGAGTGACTCGGTAGGATTTGCCGGTCGCTGGCGCCACCCGATATAACTTCATCAGCCACGGAGGCTTACGGCATCGGCATCAAGTTTCTACCCCGGTTGTGACATCGGAGGATTTGTGCTAGAGGTACGAAAGTGGCTCATAGGATTATCAGAGAATTGCGGAACTCAAACAGGCACCGTCCAGAAAGAAGGGAAGTAGTAGAAGCTCGCTGAAGGGAGTTCTGCTTATGTCCACGCTGAAACTACTTTTGGCAGATGATCATGAAATTGTCCGCAAGGGTCTGCGATCGGTGCTGGAGGCTCAGCGCGATTGCGAAGTCGTGGGAGAAGCGGCCGATGGCCGTCAAGCCGTCACGCTTGTCAAAGAGTTGAACCCAGACATCGTGATCTTGGATATCTCGATGCCGCTGCTCAACGGCCTGGAAGCCACCCGCCAGATTCTGAAAATCCGACCTCAGACCAAGGTCTTAATTCTCACGATGCACGAGTCAGATTCCCTGATTCGGGATGTTTTGGACGCTGGTGCACGCGGTTACATCCTCAAGACAGATGCCGGCCGCGATCTGATCGCGGCGGTTGAGTCCCTGCGTCGCAACAAGACCTTCTTCACGTCGCGCGTCTCCCAGATGATCCTCGACGGTTTCCTGAAGGGCGATTCTCGTCCCTCGGATTCTCAAAACACGGGGACCCGTCTCACGCCGCGCCAACGGGAAATTGTTCAGCTTCTGGCTGAGGGAAAAAGCAGCAAAGAAGTCGCTGTGGCGCTCGATCTGAGCGTCAAAACGGCAGAAACTCACCGTGCCAACATCATGCGCAAGCTCGACTGCCACTCGGTAAGCGAAGTCGTACGCTACGCGATTCGCAATAAGATCATTGAGCCTTAAGCGTCGCACTGCACAAACAGCTCCGTCCTCGACCTCCGTTCCGTTTTCCTCGACAGGTGTGATCGCTAGAGGAAAGCCGCCCAGCCCCCTCCAAGGTCGAGTCTTGACGGTCAAAGAAGCGGCGCATAGTTCAGGCCTGGAGCAAATGTTCACGCATCCTGCGTGCTGTTTCACGCATTTCCAAACTGGACGCCGTTTGCGCGGCTGGCTGTCCTCCTCAAACAGGACCCAATCCAGCAACCAACTCTGAGAGCCAGCTGGCTTACGATTCGCTTAGCTCCCCAGCCCGTTCCTGCACGTCAAAGGCGGTTCGGAGGGCCCCAAAGCCCCAGGGCCATGCCACATGTCCGCAGGCCCAGGAAATCGGTTCAAGCGAGCACGCCCTAGCACAGGCTCGTGCCGGTACTGGCTCGGCCCCTACAGGATTCCCCCGTCTCGAAAGAGGTATACCTTGGATGGCCGTTCATCTTGGCTCCTGCTAGAGTGCCTGGCACATGAGTGCAGGTTACAACCCGATACCGCCGGGTTTCCGCTCCACGCTGACCCACCCCTTTAGGGGGCCGCTGGGATTCTCCCCGACAGTGCCAGCGGCCCCTCCAACCTTCTTCTCATCTGAAGGATTCGAAGGCTACTGCCCTGGCAAAGCCGCCAGCAGACAGAGGTGCCTAGTTTACGGGAACGAGCGCGGTAGCCCCGTCTGGCGAGCGGCGGCTCTCAGACCGGCCTTCCCATTTCGACTGAGGAACATCTGCGGCTGAGCCGCCTCACTTTGCAACGAAGGACTCGGTTGTTGGAAACTTGAGGTCTGAATAGGAATGGAGACGCACCTGGCCCGTCAGGTTGCTGGCCATCGAGTCGACCGAATCAGTGAGGTCCTTCCACGTACCGGCGGCCCCTGGCACTTGTGCCTGCCCTCCCAGCTTGCCGTCCGTGCCCACTTCGCGCGCCACGCGCGTGACCTCAGCGGTGAAGACGCCCAGCTGCTGGATCATGGTATTGACAATCGTCGCTGGCCGGAGAAACTCACTCGAGCGGAAGCCCATCGACGTCGAGTCGCACCGTCTGGGTCAAGTCGCCCTGCGCCACCGCCGCGATGGCACCTGTCACCTCCACGATCGGCCGCAGCAGGTCCTCCACCAGCGTGTTCACGGAAACTTCGATATCTCCCCACGATCCCCGCGACCCATGAAACCGCATCGTGCGACCCTGTTTTCCCACCACCTGTCCAACCCGGTTGAGTTCTCGAGCCATCTGCCGGTTGGCCGCGACGATCTCATTGAACGTGTCTGCGATCTTGCCGGCAAGCCCCGTCCAGGTCCCCGGCAGCCGCACGGAAAAGTCGCCGTCTCGCATCGTGAGTAAGCTGGCCAGAATCACTCCCGTCTCGCTCGATTGAGAATCTCCGTTTGAGCCGATGGCAGCTTCCGACTCGCCAACGGCTACCGCAGCTCCAGGATCGTGTTTCTTCATAGTGATCTCCGGCTTGGTACGGCTAAATCCTGACTAATTGGCTCCCTTTTTCTGCGTTGCCTCGGTCTCATCGGGAGAAATCGCTTGCGCATTGCCCGTCCAGGGAAATGACCGTCCCGCCGCGACCGCTTCCAGGGCCACTAAAAGGTAATGGGCCACTTGTGATTTGGTCACGTAGCCGGAGGCTCCGGCTTCGATGGCGGCAGTCAACATGTGCGATGAGTCGTGCTGGCTCAAGACCAGTACGCGAGATGGGAGGACCTCCTTGCGAATCTGCCGGGTGGCGTCAAGACCGTTCATGTAGGGCATGCTGATGTCCATCACGATGACGTCGGGCAGCAACTTGCGCGCGGCTTCAACAGCTTCCACACCATTGGCAGCTTCGCCGCAGATTTCTACGTCGGCAGAGGACTCCACCAGCGACCGAAGACCTTTGCGAAAGATTTCGTGATCATCGACGATCAGCACTCGGGTTCGGGACAAGGCTCTCCCCGGCAGGGTGGCTGCTAGCCAGCGATCGCTCCAGCTCGCACACCGAACTGTGCGGCACCGCTCAGCAAATCATCGCTTCTAAGTATCCCGGATCGGAACGTAAGGGCATACACAGAACGCTGTAGGCCTGATCGGAAAAGGCCTTAGTATTGTCGTTTTCAGCACTTCTCGTCGTGGCAAGCGGAATTGGGAGGCGTGAACCGCAACTGGTCGGACTTTCGGCTCTTTTTTTTTCGGGGTGGCCAACAGAGTGATGGCGTGGCTCGCGAGGATGCCACGACCATCGTGCGGTTCGCCGTGGGCACAGAGTGATCCTGGACGGGCAAGCAGAGACGTCGGCGATTCCAGCTTCGTTGACAGCAATTCCGCGCCAGAATAGGATCGATTGTGCGCATCCCCAAATCACACATGAACAGGGCCGGCCCCTCCCAGCAGAAACCGAAGTTTTATCTGACCACCCCGATTTACTACGCAAATTCGCGGCCTCACGTCGGCTCGGCCTACACCACGATCGTCTGCGACGCAATCGCGCGCTACAAGCGCATGTGTGGCTACGAGGTGGCCTACCTCACGGGAACAGACGAGCACGGGGTCAATATCGAACGCGCCGCCGAAGAGGCGGGGATTACGCCCCAGCAGCTGGTCGACACAAACGAGAAGATTTTTCGTGAATTGTGGAAGCTGCTGGGCATCACGACGACCGACTTCATTCGCACCACCTCTCGGGAGCATGCGCGGGCCGTCCAGATGCTCGTGCGACGGACACTGGAGCGCGACAGAGTTCTATCGCCCGAGAAGCGCTCCATCTACAAGGACAAATACGAAGGGCGTTACTGCATCTACGACAACGCCTACGTGAGCGACACGCCGGAACCAGCAGACTGCCCGACGTGCGGCCGTCCCGCCGAGCTGATCGCGGAAGAAAACTATTTCTTCCGGCTTTCGGCGTATCAGGAAAAATTGCTTCAGCTTTATCGAGAGAAGCCGGGTTTTGTTCAGCCTGATTTTCGGAGGAACGAAGTGAAGAGCTTCGTGGAAGCGGGGCTGAAGGACGTTTCGATCAGTCGCAAGACGATCAAGTGGGGTATTCCCTGGCCCGACGATCCGGAGCACGTCTTTTACGTGTGGTACGACGCACTGGCGAGCTACCTGAGCGGTATCGGCTACGGCAGCGAAGACCCGCAGGAACAGGAGAAATTCGGTCGCTTCTGGCCAGCCGATCTGCACATGATCGGCAAGGAAATCATCCGGTTTCACGCCGTCTACTGGCCGGCATTCTTGATGGCCGCCGATCTGCCTCTGCCGAACCAGATCTTCGCGCATGGCTGGCTTCTGTTCGAACAGGAAAAGATGAGTAAGTCGAAGGGCAATGTCGCCTATCCCGAGCCGATTGTGAAGGTGCTCGGAAACGATGCGCTGCGATATTACCTTCTGCGTGAAACGGTGTTCGGACAGGACGGCAATTTTTCACGCGAGGGGCTGATCACCCGCTACAACGCGGATTTGGCCAACGGTCTCGGGAACCTCGCCAGTCGTGTACTGACCATGGTCTGGAACTACCGGAACGGTTGGGTGCCCGGCATTTCGGAGAAATTCAGAAGCACACCCCCGCATGACCAATGGTTTTCTGCTGACGTCGAAGCGGCAAAAGTTCGCACCATTGGGACCGTGCGGCTTGCTTATGACAGTTTCCAGTTCGCCCTTGCCGCGGAAGAAATCTGGAGGGCCATTGCCAATTGGGGAGACCAGTTCCTTACCGCCACCCAGCCTTGGGTCGAAGCACAAAAGCCGGGACAGGAATGGCTGGTCGACAGCTGGCTGCGGTTAGTGGCCGAAACGCTGCGCAGCACTGTGATTCTCGCGCATCCGCTGATTCCCGAGGCCACTCTGAAGATCTGGCAGCAACTGGGACAGGAACAAAAGCTCGAGGATATTCGGATGGACCACTTGCGATGGGACGCCTGGAAGCAAACGAGGCCCATCGGGAAATGCGAACCTGTCTTTCCGCGGGCAGACAAGAAAGAAGCTTGGGAAAGGATGGAGGCGATGGAACAAGAGATTCGGAATCCGGCCGGAGCGCAGCCGGTAGGGACGTCGAGCGCGCCGGCAGGCTCCGCGAACAACAAAATTACCATCGAGGATTTCGCCCGGGTGGAAATGCGCGTCGGAGTGGTCCAATCGGCCGAGCGAATCCCGGGCGCGGACAAGCTGCTGAAGCTGCTGGTCGATATCGGCGATGAGACTCGTCAGATTCTTGCGGGCATCGCCCTCGCCTACGCCCCTGAGGATCTGCTTGGCCGGAAAGTGGTGATCGTCGCCAACCTCGCGCCGCGAAAAATGCGCGGACTCGAATCGAACGGTATGCTGCTAGCCGCATCGGTTGGACCAGACGGCAAGCCCGTGCTGTGCACATTTGCCGAGGAGATCCCGCCCGGCGCAAGGGTCAAATGAACGGCAGGTCAAAAGCCCTCGGTCGGAACCGCCCTCGAGAAGCCAAAACCGCTGGAGTTTTTCTTCCGCCACGGCAGGACGAAAGCGAAAAACAGGAATCATGCGAATCGTTGACTCACATGCGCATCTGGAATTCGCGCAATTTGACCATGACCGCCGGGAAGTGCTCGAACGAGCACAGGCTGCCGGCGTCGAACTGTTGCTGGCAATCGGCAGCGGCACAAGCCCGGACGAGCGGCTGGATGCAGCGATTCCCTTCGCCGAACAGGCCGATTGGATCTACGCGACCGTCGGCATCCACCCGCACGACGCTCAGGTGGCGACCGAAGAGCATTTTGCGCAGCTTGATCAGCTGGCCCGGCACCGGAAGGTGATCGGCTGGGGCGAAGTGGGTCTTGATTATTATCACGACCACTCGCCGCGCGATGTGCAGAAGCGGGTCTTTCGAAGGCAGTTGGTCGAGGCCCGTGCCGCGAAACTGCCCGTGATCATTCACTGCCGCGACAGCTGGGAGGATTGCCTTGAGATCCTCGACCAGGATTGGCGCTCGAGCGGGCTTGGCGGGATTTTTCACTGTTTCACGGGAACGATCGGCCATGCGCGGCAGGGGCTGGACATGGGGTTTCTGATCTCGTTTGCCGGGAATGTCACCTATCCGAAGAACGGCTTGATCCGCGAGGTGGCGCGGGAAATCCCGCTCGATCGGATGCTCACGGAAACCGACTCGCCGTTCTTGGCACCCCAAGGATGGCGCGGCAGGCGCAATGAGCCGGCGCTTGTGGTTGAGGTAGCGCGGACCTTGGCGGATGTGAGAGACTTGGGCACCGACGAGGTCGCCGCCGCCACGGCGGCCAATTTTCGAAGGTTTTTCGGGCTCGGGGCGGGGCCGTAGGTTCCGAAGCAGAAAAGGCAAACGGACCGGTGGCGTTCGCTGTCCAAATCGCCAAAGGCATTTTTGATCTCGTGCGAGACGATCTGGCGCTCGTGGAGCGAGAGCTTGCCGCCGAGGGCGGCGTTGCGATCCAGCCGGTCGCCGAAATCGCCGACTATCTGCGCCAGGGTGGTGGCAAGCGGCTGCGCCCCGCGCTGCTGCTGCTGGCGGCGGGCGCGGCGGGTTATCGCGGGCCCGGCGCTATCCGGCTCGGCGCTGTGGTGGAGATGATCCACAGCGCAACCCTGGTCCACGACGATGTGATCGATGGCGCCCAGACGCGGCGCGGGCGCCCCAGCACCCCTGCTCGCTGGGGCAACCACATGAGCGTGCTGGCGGGCGACTGGCTTTACATGCAATCGTTCGAGCTGGCACTCCGCCAGCGGAATTTCGCGATCCTCGAGATCTTGATCGAGCTCACGCAGAACATGGTGGAAGGCGAGCTGCTGCAGCTCACCCGGCTGGGCCGGATCGATTTGACCGAAACCGATGTGACCGAACTCGCCTATCGCAAGACAGCCTGCCTGTTCAGCGGCTGTGCGCGGCTGGGCGCGGTGCTCGGGCAACAGCCGAAAAGCGTGGAAGAGGCGCTGGCCGATTATGGGCGCAACGCGGGGCTGGCCTTTCAGCTCGTCGATGACTTGCTCGACTTCACGGCTTCGCCCGAGCAACTGGGAAAACCCGTTCTGAGTGACCTCAAAGAGGGAAAAGTCACCTTGCCCCTGATTTTCGCGCTCGAAGACGGTATGGCGGGCCAAGGCGATCGAAACCTACATAGCCAAGCAAAGCGGCTGGTTAGCAAAGTGCTCGAAGAGCGAGGATTTTTGAGCGTTCGGCCCGACGAGATCACACAGCTGGTTCGTGAGAGCGGCGCGCTTCAGCGAGCATCAGATCTTGCCAGCGGATACGCGCGCCGCGCCAAGGCTTGCCTGGAAGATCTGCGCGATACCGAGTACCGACGGGCGCTGCTGGCCGTCCCCGATTTCATCCTCGAACGGCAGAATTAATTCCTCATCAAGCATTGGGGGTATGCTCCGGCCGATGCGGGCCGGCGTTCCGCTGATCGGTCCGTTCGAGCGACTGCTCGGCGTCGGTGATCAGATCTGCGGGCTTCCAGTCGTTGCCCTCATACCATTTGTAGACCGTGCCGTCCGGATTGATCACCGTCGTGCTCAGAGAATGCGTGATCTGGTCACCGGAAAAACTGTAGTACAGACCAAAGAAATTCGCGACCGCGGGCAGCTCGCTCGCGGGAACCGTCGCGAAGTTCCAGCGGTCGAAGGGATGACCGCCGGTGATCGGGTCGAAGGTGTGGGCGTATTTTTTCAGCACTGCGGGCGTGTCATTTTGGGAATCGAAACTGAGCGTGAGCAGGCGGATTCTCCTCGGGGTTCGCTCGCGGAGCTGAGCGTAAATCCGAGCAAAATTTCGCGAGACCAGAGGACAAAAATCGGGAAACGGACAGCGCGTATAGATGAAGGTGACCAGGACAACGTTTCCCCGAAACGTGTGAAGATGGACTTGCTGGCCGTCCTGATCGATCACGTAAAAATCAGGTACATTTTCTCCCGGCTTCGGCTCGTGAGAGGAGGCGCCTGGAGGGCTGGCCGCACCCGGCGCCGCTTTTTTCGTCACCACAATGTTTTCCAGATAGGCACCGTCGCTCGTGACGACCACGTCGGCGGTGATTTCATCTCCGGGATTGAGCGATGCCAGAGATTTCGTGTCGCGAACCGGGTACGGCATCGTCATGGCGGCCATGAAGCCGGGAATCTCCTGGCCGTCCACGTTGAGGGTTCCGTGCGCGGCATCGATCGAAACAACCTTCCCAACCAGGTGATAACGTTTCGCTTGGGTCTCTCGAACCGCGGACTTACTGCACCCGGCCGACGCCGCCGTCAGCGCAACTAGAACGATAGCGAGCGCCGCCCTGGGATTGCTCCGACGAGGATTCGACATCCTTTTCTCCCTTCGAGTCTTTTAAATTGTACGCCGGTTTTGCCACCCGTCAGGTCAGTAATGGAACCGATAGCGAAACTGCGCGTAGATTTGGCGCGGTTCGTTCCAATGGAAACCGCCAAAGGTAAGACTGTTGTCCAGTTGCACGCGGTAATTGGCGACATTGAGCGCGGTCACCGAAATCGTGTATTTCTCGGCGAAAGTTTTTCCGACCGAGAGGTCAAACGTCGTATGGGCAGGCAGATACGGCCCGGGATATTGCGCGTTCGGCATGCCGTAGAGCCCGTTGGTGAAGCCGGAGCCGTAGTAGACGTTTGTTGAGGCATACATCTGCCAGGGAAGGTTCGAGTTGAAGCCCACGTTCAAGGTGTTTCTCTGATCGTGATCCACCGGCGAAAATCCCGGAGGTATATCTAATCCGCACGCCGGCGTCACCGGGACTGGGCAAATCAGCCCACCGGTGATCGGGGAAGTTGCCTCGGCAATCTGATTAGCATAGGCGAGGTGAAACTGACCGCGATGCCAGATGGTCGGCGATCGCAGAGTAAGTTCCCAACCTTGAATCAAGGCCCTGTCCCAGGTGATCGGCCAGAACAGATTGGACTCTCCGATGTTGTTGTGATCCAGCCAATTCCTGGCCCTGGTCACATAGTTGTCGGCGTCCAAAGTCCAGCCCCGAAAAGGCATCAGGACCCCAATCTGGTATTCAATATCGCGCTCACCATGCAAGGGAGCGAAAGTAAAATTCTGGCTGTTTGCCAGGCCGAGAAGCGCGCCCGTTGCTGTCACCAGCGGCGGGGCCTGGTAGTAGTAACCGTAAAAACCGCGAAAGACCCAATTCAAAACTGGAATTCTCAATGTAGCGCCCAGGCGAGGGTCGGTGGCGTTCTCCGTAATCGAGGATCTGAACTCGGTTTGGCGCAACCCGGCAATGAGAGTCAACCAGGAGTTCACCTTGAATTTGTCGTCGAAAAACTGGGCGGTCACTCCGCCGTTAACGGCGATGGAGGAAGCGGGGAAGTTTTGGCTGCCATTCGTGAATTCGTTGTCAAAATCGTTGTACTGGTGCTGGCCGAATCCATAGATTCCGCCTTGAAACTCGTTTTTCCAGAAAGCTGCGCTAAAGACAGCCTGCAAGCCTCCGTAGTTGGCGGTTTGATGGACCGTTGAAATAACGGGAAAATCGTTCGGCCCCCCTTGATAGTCGGCGCCGTTGTAGTGATAGAAGGGAGAAACCGTCAGAAGCATATTGGGGCTGAAGGTGTGGACCCATGAGAAAGCGACATAGCCATCGGGCTCACGCTCCCCATCGCGGAGGCCGAAACTAGGTGACTCCCCTGCCGCTTCTAAGATCTGATTTCCGGATGAGTCGGGATTGGGATCAATGGGTATCTGGTAGTAATCCTGCCGCAACGATGTGACCAGCCGGAACTGGTTCGCGGGATCGGGATTGAAAATGAACGAAGCGAATCCGCCGTAGCCGTTTTCCGCGTCGTGAACTGTCTGCGGGATGGGCGTCTGAAGTCCGTAATTGCTTCGATTGCCGTTCAAGCTGGCATAGTAGGCGAATCGCTCGGTATGTCCTCCGCAACTGACCTGGTCATTGGTTTGATACCAGTTCCCAAAGCTGGTGACCAGATCACATTCGCGGGTGCGTTCAAAACCGGTGCGCGGCACGATGTTGAACATGCCGTAGGTTCGGTCCCCGTAGTCGGCGTCGTAGCTGCCCCGGAGCACTTCGAGATAGTCGATATCCTTGGGATCAACTTGCGGCCCCAAATTGGTAGCGATGTTTGTGTTTGGGATCGGAACGCCATCAATCAGCCAGCTGACCTGATGGCCCCCTCGCATGTGCAGCATATCGTGTGTCACGTAGGCCGCGGGCACGTAGTCTGTGATCATCTCCAACCCGTTGGTGCGGTCTGCTCCGGGAGTCTCCTCGATGGCTTCGCGGTCCAAAATCGTCGTCGGCGTCACACTATCGGTCGTCGCCTCGACGGGAGCTTCTGAGACGACCACAGTTTCACTGACACTGGCGAGAAGTAACTGTAGATGCAGCACGGGGGAAGTGTCGGAAGCAAGCTCGAAGCGCTGTTGCGCAGGGCTGAAGTTTTTCGCTTCCGCGGTGACGACGTAATCGCCGAAGGGCACTGCCGGAAACGAAAATCGACCCTCGTCGTTGGTCTGGGTCGACTGAGACCAATCCGAAGTGGACGATTTGATTTCGACCAACGCATTGGCGACGGGTCGGTGCTGCGGGTCGTGCACAATTCCGCGCACCTCGCCGAAAACAGTTGCCCAGGCCGTCCACACGAAAAGAAAAAGGCCCGCCGCGGGCAGCAGAAAAACACCTCTCCGCATGCTCTACCTCCTCCACTTAAATTTGTTCTTACTGGATGGCAGGCTACGAGCGGGGGGGAATGAAGGGAGCGGACCGGAATCCTGGCGCTGTCGATTGCCGAGAGAGTCCGACCGCTTGCCTGACAGCACCGGGAGCAACCAGGGTGGCGAACCTTTCAGGCGCCGTGGGAGCGATCGGAGCGATCAAGCCGAAATCGGGCAGTTTCCCGGATTTTGATGTGCAGTGGCAAGCCGCCAGCCGGTCGGAATGCCCGTGGCCATGCGGCATGCAGCACATCATCGTGCAGGTCGGCGATTCGCAGGAAAGGGCGCGGGCCAGAAGTGCCAGTGGGGTGGCCAGAAGTGCCAGAAGGATCACCAGAATTTGAAGGCGACGCACGAAAAGGAGGCTAGCACAGCCTTTTGCGCGGTGCAATCTTCGGGCCCCTTAGGCGGTGCGGTGGTTTCTCGGCCGGAAGGCCACGGCCATGACATGCGCGCTCGCGCCTTGCAGCGAAGATTCGCTTTCGATCCAGGAAAGAAGCTCAAGAAGTTTCTCTCGTTGTTCTCTGTCTCTCCATGCCGGGCCGAACCGAGCCGTGCTCCAAGCGGGACCTTCGATCGCCAGTATCTGGACATCCCCGAATCCCGCCTTGCTGACCTCGGCGGCCAATTCCCCGGGACGGTGAAAGTAAGCGGTCGTGAAGTAAGAAGGTTTGTCCGTCTCATTGCGGTGTACCCCGCGGGCCAAATCTGCTTCTACGATTTTGCGAAACTCCGGATCCTGAAAGAAACCCCGAGCGAGCCCGTCGAGCAGTGACGCGAAACGAGAGATCGAGGCGGCGAACAGGACGCCGTGCGGTTTCAGGACGCGCCGTGCTTCCCGAAGCGCGCGGAAACGATCCGAGCGGCGAACCAGATGGTACAACGGTCCGAATAGGAGAACGGCATCGGCCCTGCTTCGCGGGAAATCCAGGTGGCGGGCATCGCCGCGCACAATCGAAGCCAATGTGACCCCTGACTTCGCCGCATACGAGTGCGCTTGCTCCAAGTGAAGCTGAACCGGGTCGATGAGGTGGACCTGGTATCCTCGTTTAGCGAGTGGGACGGCATATGCTCCGGCTCCGCCGCCCACGTCGACAATCACTGCCGGTGCCGGAGGCAGGTGCCGAGCCAAAATGGCCTGGGTCCTCAGTCGCTCGAGTTCACCCACGGGTCCCGACAACCGCTCCCACTCTTTGCCCTCAAGATAGTGTGCCTCGATTTCTTTGGCTATCCGTCGCATTTTGGGTGATGGCCCGGGCCAGGTTTGGTAAGGCGAGCCTACTTCCGAAGTGCGCAAAAAATCAAATCAGCATGGAGCCGTGGTTTGCGCTCTCGGAAAATACGCGATAGGCTGGCCACGTCGTGTTGCCCTTCAAACTCATCTACCACGAAGGCTACGATCTGAACCTGGGCGCGCACGTTTTCCCTTCCCAAAAATACCGGTTGATTCGCGACAAGCTTCTCGAGGACGGAATCGCCACCCAGGATGATTTTCTTGTGCCCCAACCGGCTGCCGATCCCGATGTGCTGCGCGTGCATTCCCGGGAGTACGTCTACAAGCTAAAGACGGGCACCCTCAGTCGTACGGAAATAATGCGAATGGAGGTTCCCTACTCCCGAAAGCTGGTGGAGGCTTGCTGGCTGGCTGCGGGGGGTTCCATCCTCGCGAGCCAGCGCGCACTCGAGGACGGCTGGGCGGCCAATATCGGCGGCGGTTTTCATCATGCCTGCCCGGATCACGGGGAGGGGTTCTGCGTGATCCACGATGTCGCCGTGGCGATCCGCCGACTCCAATTTGACGGCGCGATCGAACGCGCCATCGTCGTCGACACCGACGTGCATCAGGGAAACGGCACGGCCGTAATTTTCGGAGGGGACACGAACGTCTATACGCTTTCTCTACACCAGGAACATAACTATCCGGTCCCGAAACCCCCTTCTACAGTTGACGTCGATCTGCCCGATGGCACCGACGACGAGCAGTATCTTGCGATCCTGGAGAAGCACCTGCATCAGGCGTTTCACGATTTCGCGCCCCAGCTCCTCGTCTATTTGGCCGGGGCAGATCCCTATCGAGAAGATCAGCTGGGCGGGCTGGCGCTGACGATCGAGGGCCTCGGGCGACGAGACGCGCTGGTCTTTGATTACGCGCGGAGAAACGGCGTGCCCGTCGCGATCACGCTGGCCGGAGGCTACGCGCGACGCGTGGCCGACACAGTGGCCATTCACGTAGGCACGATCGTTGCCGCGCGCGACGCGGCACGGCAGAGTCAAAATCGCGCTAGCTCACAAGTCCGATAATTCCTATTGGAAGTCGATCAACACGTCGACCGTCGTGCTTTTCGGGTCTTCTTGCAGAAATCGGCCGATCTTCTCGTAATGAAAGGGCATTCCGGAGAAGGCTTCCTTGATTCCGCTGGAGATGAATTCGTCGTAAACGGCGCGACTAAAGACGGCTCCGGTGGGAATCTTCCATGCCGCGCGAATGCGCTTTTCGCCTTCCGTGGAAAGTCCGGTTAGCACCAGCTTGCCCATGTGATATTGCGGGCCTTCGGTGATCCGAACCGCATAGCCGACGGTCTTGGCGTCCTCATCGAAATGCGGTGCAGGCGAGAGACTCACGTCCAGATAGCCGCGCCCTCGATACGCATCGCTGATCGCCTGCCAGCCCTGCTCCATTCTCATGCCGTCGGCTACGTCACCTTCGTGGAGCGGAACCAGAGTGGCGAGCTCGAGCGGGCCCAAGACGGTCGCGCCGCTCCAAGTCGGCGCGCGCCAACTGAAGACAGGGCCAGGATCAATCGGCGCCGCGACGGAAACGCTGGAACCTGTCACCTTCGCGGCGGGCGTTCCAAACTTCACGCGAAGGAAGCCGCGGGAGAGATATGCGGGACGAACCTGCTCCAGTTCGAAAAGCGCGAGAGCGGTCCGCGAGTACTTTCCGCCGACAATATCCGACAGGCGCGAGTGCAGGCTGCGATCGTTCTCGGCAACAGCATCGCTGAATTCGATGCTCTCCAGAGTGAGACTAGGGTCGTCGACTCGAAACTGCTGGACACGCTCCTCGCTCCCGGGAGCGGTGATGAGGGAATGCGAAACCGTGTTGTGGAAGCCCATTTTCCCGATTTGGAGCTGGAGCGCGTCGGAGATGTCATCCAGAAGTGAGCCACCTTCGGGCGCAGTGCTGTCAAACAGCGGAACCGAACTCTGGAGCGACGCGATCAGTTGATCGTCAGTGAACCAGGGAAAATTGTCGAACCACACGGGAACCGCAGGGGCATCGGTGACCTGGAACTCGACCCGAACACCTCCTTCGGCGTCGCCATAGCGATACTGGACGCTCGAGAAGCGGCCGCATTTTGCCAGCTTGTCGGCCACCTGTTGGAAATCGGCACGGCCTACCTGCGAGCCGACCTCCAGCCCGGTGGCAGCCAAGATCTGCCCGGAAGTGAATCTTTCCGAACCGCTGAAGCGGATTTCCGCAAGGCGGCCCGTCGCGGCTGGACCCTGTGCCTGCGGCTCGGCGGAGCACCGGGCTGGCAGAGACAGCAGACAGGCGGAGAGGGTCATCAGCCGAACGGCGCCCTTCGGGAGGGACGGGAAACCGGAGCCACGTTTCATTTCCAACTACTCGACCGTGACGGACTTGGCCAGGTTGCGGGGCTGGTCGACATCGCAGCCGCGCCGCACCGCGATATGGTAGGCGAGTAACTGCAGCGGAACAATCTCTAGGATCGGCGAGATCAAATCGGGAGCCGCTGGAATTTCGATCGCGTAATCGGCGCTCTCGCGCGCGAGCTTGTCTCCCTCGGTTGCGATGGCGATCACAATGCCGTCGCGGGCCTTTACCTCTTGAAGATTCGAAATGGTCTTCTCATAGAGGAGCACGGAGGCAGGATCGGACTGGTCCCGCGTGGCCAGGATAACCACCGGCAAGTTCTCGTCGATCAGGGCGTTCGGACCATGCTTCATCTCGCCGGCCGGATAACCTTCCGCATGGATGTAGGAGATTTCTTTCAACTTCAGTGCGCCTTCCAGAGCAATCGGATAATGAACCCCCCGGCCCAGATAGAGAAAATCCGAGTGCCGAGAAAACCTCCGGGCCAGATCTTCGATCTGAGCGTCGCGCTCGAGGATGGTCTGGATTTTGTGAGGGACGCGCGTCAACTCCTGCATCAGGTGGCAAGAAACGGAACTGGCGAGCTTGCCGCGGACCTGCCCGAGATAGAGAGCGGTGAGCAGAAGCGCGGTAAGCTGGCCGGTAAAGGCCTTTGTCGAGGCGACGCCGATTTCCGGCCCGGCATGCGTGTAGATCGTGCCAGCCGACTCCCGCGTGAGCATCGAGCCGACCACATTGCAAATCGAGACGACCTTCGCGCCGCTCTGGCGCGCCTCGCGTTCGGCAGCCAGCGTGTCGGCGGTCTCGCCCGACTGGCTGATGGCGATGATCAGGCTGGTGTTGCCGACAATCGGATGGCGATAGCGGAATTCGCTGCCGTAATCGACCTCGACGGGAATGCCGGCCAGGCGTTCGATCATGAACTTTCCAGCCAGCCCGGCATGCCAGCTGGTGCCGCAGGCCACGATCTTCACATCTCGGAAGGCGCGAAATTCGTCCTCGGTGATATTCATTTCCGCCAGGAAAACCTTGCCGGTTTCCTGCGAAATTCGTCCGAGCAGCGTGTCCCTCACCGAGCGGGGCTGTTCGAAGATCTCCTTCTGCATGAAATGCTTGAAGCCGCCCTTTTCCGCCATGATGGGGTCCCAGGTGATGTGCTGCGGCGAGCGGGTAACCGGATGACTTTCGAAATCGCAGAAGCGGACCCCTTGCGGCGTGAGAACGGCCATCTCGCCATCGCCGAGAAAGAAGACCGAGCGCGTGTGCTGCAGAATGGCGGGAATGTCGCTGGCCACGAAGAACTCGCCATCGCCGAGACCGACCACAATCGGCGGACCCAGCCGAGCGGCCACGATTTTATTGGGGTCTTTGGCCGAAACGGCAACCAATGCATACGCCCCGGTCATCCTCTTCACCGCCTTGCGCACGGCCTCTTCGAGCGGCGCGTCGGTTGAGAGCTTTTCGATCAGGTGCGCGATGATTTCCGTGTCTGTTTCGGTGACGAATTTGTGGCCCTCGGAGAGAAGCTGCTTCTTGAGCTCAATATAGTTTTCGATGATGCCGTTGTGCACGACAACGATCTGCCCGGTGCAGTCGCGGTGCGGGTGGGCGTTTTCTTCCGTGGGACGCCCGTGCGTGGCCCAGCGCGTATGGCCGATTCCGTACACGCCGTCGATCGGGGCCGTGCGGATGGATTCCTCCAAATTGCGGAGCTTACCGGGAGCACGCCGGATCTCGAGTCTTCCGTTGCCCCCCACAACGGCAATTCCGGCCGAGTCGTATCCCCGGTATTCCAGGCGCTTCAGTCCGTCCAGGATCAACGGCACCACGCGTTTGGGGCCGATATAGCCGACAATTCCGCACATGGTGAGTGGCCCCCCTCGAACCACTCAATCGGAAACAGCTGGAATTATGCTAGCACAAAGAGGCGGGCGGGGACGTTGGCGGGCGAAGTGGTGTGCTCGGGCGGTCGACGCGAAATCAATCCAGGATTTCGAAGCGGAACTGTTCGATTACGGGATTGGTCAGGACCTCCCGGGCGATGCGCTCGACCTCCGTCTCGGCTTCGGTTCGACTGAGGCCATCGAGATCGAGGACGAAGAACTTGCCCTGACGCACATCCTCGACCTTTTGGTAGCCCAGCGAGCAGAGCGCGCGCTGAATGGTTTGCCCTTGCGGATCAAGAACCGTGGGCTTGAGCATGACCCAAACGTGAGCCTTCATCTCCTCCTCGGATGCGAGCGACGATTATAGCAGGCCCGCCGAGCCGGCTGCCGCGCGAAAGTGGTCGAGCAGTTGGTGTTTCTCGCGGGAGGGCAGAAAGGCCGCGTGGAAACTCTGTGCGGCAAGTTCCAGGAGCTGCTCACCAGCCAGGCCGAGCGAAGCTGCGCGGGAGTATTCGGTCAACAAATCGGTGTGAAACATCCCCGGGTCGTCGGTTGACACAGTGACGCGCGACCCTGCGTCGAGAAGCACTTTGAGCGGATGGTCCCCGAGCGACGCTTCTGGTTTTCCAAGCTGCTTTGCGAGCGCGCCCGTAGCCACGTTGCTGGTGGGGCAATTTTCGAGCACCACCCCCCGCAAGGCCAGTGACTTGGCCAGGGCCAGGTCGTGCATGAGCGCAATGCCATGGCCGATTCGCTCGGCGCCTAGCAGTTCCACCGCCTCGCTCACCAAACCCGGCCCGCCCGTTTCGCCGGCATGACACACGATTCCGAGCCCCTGGCTGCGAGCCAGATCGAATGCCGGGCGGAAAGCCGCGGTGGAAAAGGCAAGTTCGTCGCCGCCCATTCCGAAGGCCACCACGCCGGCTGGATGGAGTTCGACCGCCCACCGCGCGACTTCCAAAGCGGCGTTGGGCCCGAATTGGCGCGCCGCGTCGAAAATCCATGCGGTTCGAATCCCGCGAGCCGGCACACTCTCGGCGGCCTTGAGGATGGCTGTGAAGTTGGCCTCGACATCCTGCCTGCGCCGCAACATCACGCCGGCGGAGATGGTGATTTCGGCGTACGCCACCGTTTGACGCACCAGCTCGGCCAACAGCTCGTGCGTCACAAGCGCGTAGTCTTCCGGATCGCGCAGATAGGAGGTGACCCACTTGAAGGCGTCGATAAAGCCCGAGAAGTCTCGATACTGGTAACGTGCCTCGACTTCCCGGGCGGTGATCGGATGGCCATGGCGCGCGGCCAGTCGAACGGCAGTCTCTGGGCGAATCGAGCCTTCCAGGTGCAGATGCAACTCAGCCTTGGGCAAAGCGTCCAGGATGCTCATCGGGCGTTCCGTTCCGGGCTAGGGCAGCGGGGGCCGACCGGCATTGATCCAGGCCGTCATCCAGTACGAGCCGAGATCGGTTGACGCATCGGAGAGTAGGCGAATGAGCACGGCGCCGGCCTGCGCGTAGAAACGGTCATAGTATTCATCGTTATGGGAAGAAAGCCCCTGGGAAGCACGCTCGTCCGCGAGAAGAATATTTTCAAGCCAGGTGTGCGCGCTCAAAGACATTTCGAAAGCATGATCGGTCGGGTCGCGGATAAAGGCCGCCTCGCTGGGCCTCACGAAAAAGAAGCGCTGATAACGATCCACGAGCCCCACTCCGAACCGCTCATTGACGCCGGCTTGGCCAGAAAGCTTGCCATCGCGGTTCGTGCTGGTCTTGAAAGGATCGTGTGCGACGGCGACATAGTAAGCAAGCGTCGCGGCCTCGATCTTGACTTGATCCCAATTGCGCATGCGAAAAGCATCGGTCAGCCTCTCGCTGTAGACGCCGATCTCCCAGGGAAGTTGCCCGTGTGCTGCCACGCTGCGTTTGCCAAATTTCGCTACGGCGTCGGCGTACGAGCGCGGCAGAGCCGTAAACGGAAAGGGACCGTAATGATCAAGCTCGATGAAACCGTTGCGTGACGCCCCAGGGGTTTTGGACTCGGCCGCCGCGGCGTCATTGGCCTGCTGCATGAGGAATGCACGGTTGGACTGGAAAAACGGCAGTATCTCCTCAGGCAGCGTGTCGATCGCTTTATCGGCGATCAACCGCAGGGCGGCGTCGCCCCAGCCGAACGAAACCGGCGGGATGAGCAGCAGCACACTCACCAGCAACAGAATGACGGCTCCGGTAAGCCGCTTCATCTGCGAGATTTCCCCTCCGCGAGAGCTTCTAGTTTTCGAGTGGACAGTTCACTGTGCCTGCGACCGTAAAAATAATAGACCACCAGTCCAATGGCTAGCCAGCTGAAGAAGCGAATCCAGTTGGTGACCGTGAGCCCCGCCATCAACAGCACGCAGGTGAGGATGGTTATCACCGGGGCGAGCAGACCGCCCGGCGCGCGGAAAGCCCGAGGACGATCCGGCTCTCGAAATCGCAAAATCAAAACACCTCCGGCGACCAGGGCAAAGGCGAACAGCGTGCCGATGTTGGAGAGGTTCGCGAGCGTACCGATGTCGAAGAGCCCGGCCGGGATGGCCACCGCAAAACCGGCAACCCAGGTCGAGAAGTCCGGGGTCCCGTACCGCCGGTGCACGCGGCTGAAAATGCCCGGCAGCAGCCCGTCGCGCGACATGGCGAACCACACGCGCGCCTGCCCGAGTTGAAACACCAAGAGCGATGAGATCATTCCCATGATCGCGCCAATCAGTACGGCCAGGCGCACGCTGCCGAAATGGAGGCGCTTCATGGTGTTGACAACGGGCGCCGCATCGTCGACCAGCGTCCGCCAGGGGACGATGCCGGTCAGCACCACCACCACGGCGACATAGAGAAGCGTGCAAATGACCAGTGTCAGGATGATCCCGATGGGAAGATCGCGCTGCGGATTTCTGCACTCTTCTGCAGCCGTTGAAACCGAATCGAAGCCGATATAGGTAAAGAAGATAATCGACCCGCCCGTGAGGATCCCAGGCCAACCGTTGGGCGCAAACGGATGCCAATTTGCGGGATGGATGTAGTCTGCAGCCACAGCCACAAAAATCAGGATGGCCAGAATTTTCAGCGCCACCATCACATTGTTGGTATTGGCCGACTCTTTGATTCCCCGAACCAGGATCACCGTGAGCAACATCACGATTACAAACGCAGGCCAATTGAAGCCAAAATGCCAGCCGGGCTCGTAGAGGGCATTGTTTGCAAAATCTGTGAGACCCTCGGGCAGATAGGCCGGAGTGATCCACCGCAAGCTGGGGTGCCAGCCGAACCAATCGAACAGGTCAACGACGTGCGCCGAGAATCCGACACTGACGGCCATATTCGACACCGCATACTCCAAAATCAGGTCCCAGCCGATAATCCAGGCGACCAGTTCGCCCATGGTGGCGTAGGTGTAGGTGTAGGCGCTACCGGCAATGGGAATCATGGCGGCCAGCTCCGCATAGCAGAGCGCCGCAAAGCAGCACACGATTCCCACCAAAACGAAAGAGGCGGCGATGGCCGGTCCTGCCCCCGGCCGGCCAAACGACGCCGTGCGATAAATCAGGTACTCGATGACGGTTGAATTCATCACCGAACTGAACTGCATTTTTTCGCCCGCGATGGCCGTGCCAATGACGGTAAAAATGCCCGAGCCGATCACCGCCCCGATCCCCAGCGAAGTGAGGCTCAGCCAGCCGAGCGACTTTCGGAGGCGCTTTTCAGGCCGTTCGGAGTCGGAGATCAGTTGATCGATGCTCTTGGTACGGAAAAGCTGTCGATCCAATCGCCACCTTCCTACTCGATTGAGAAAAAACTCTACCTTGGCGGGACCTTCCGCGCAACCGATCCTCCCACAGATTGGCGGGAAATCAGGCGAATTGCAGATTGGCGTAGCGTGCCAGGAGCTTTCGGGGGCCGTAATCCTGGAAGCTGACGGTCAGGCGGCGGTCCTCTCCTTCGCCCTCGACCTCAATGATGGTGCCCAGACCGAACTTGGAGTGGCGCACGCGAGTACCCACCAGCGAATCTCCCTCCGCACGGCTCTCGGGAGCCGACCGGCCGGCCCGGTGGCGTCGATAGGGCGCTCGCGCCTCCTGCGAAAACTCCGGATCGGCTTCATAGTGGCGCCTCTCGTCTGGCCGAGACGGTGAGCCCGGGGCAGCCTCGATCAAATCGGCAGGGATTTCGCGAAGAAAGCGGGACGGCTCTGATGCGTGCATCCCCTGGCTGCCATACGCCCGCCGATAGCGAGCGCGCGAAAGCACCAGCGATCGCTTCGCGCGAGTCATGCCAACGTAGAACAGCCGCCGTTCCTCTTCAATGGCCGCCTGGGTATCGAGCGACCGGCTGTGAGGCAGTACGCCTTCCTCGAGCCCTGCGAGGAAAACCGCATCGAACTCAAGTCCCTTGGCGCTGTGCAACGTCATCAGAGACACCGCCACATCTTCGTCATATTCGTCTGCCTCGCCGAGCAGCGCGGTGCGGTCGAGCAGATCCTCCAGCGTCTCTCCCGCCTGGGTGGCCTCGGCCACAGCATTGAAAAGCTCCCGCAGGTTTTCTGCGCGCGAAGTGTGCTCGAGATTGTCCTGCTGCTCAACCCAGTCGAGATACCCCGTTTCGCCGAGCACGCGTTCGATCAGCTCGGCGGGCGGAGTCGTCTCGCGCTCCTCGGTTAGATCCTCGATCATTTTGCGAAAAGAGCCGAGGGCGCCCGCCGCCCTTTTGCCAACCAGGAAATCGCTATCGCCGAGCACCTCCCAAAGCGACTGAGCGGTCTCTCGGACGCGCGCTTCAAGCGCCGCCACCGTTGCCGCTCCGATTCCGCGCGGCGGCACGTTGAGGACGCGCAGCAGTGCTAGGTCGTCTTCGGGGTGAAAAAGCAGCCGGACATAAGCCAGAGTGTTGCGCACCTCGGCCCGGCCGTAGAAACTGAACCCGCCGACCACGCGATGGCGTATCCCCAGTCGGCGCAGGACTTCTTCAAACGAGCGTGATTGCGCTCCCGTGCGGTAGAGGACGGCAACGCGGGCGCTCAAATCGCTGCGAACCAGCGAAGCTACCTCGCGTGAGACAAACTGCGCTTCGCTGGCCGAATCGGTGGCTGCGTAGAAACGCAGTGCTTCGCCGGACCCTCGAGTCGCCCGAAGCTTCTTGCCGAGCCGTCCAGAATTGTTTTTGACCACCGCGGCGGCGGCATCGAGAATCGTTTGCGTCGAGCGGTAGTTTTCCTCGAGCCGGACAATTTTCGCGTCCGGAAAATCCTCGGCAAAACGCTTCAAATTCCCCGCACGAGCACCGCGCCAGCCGTAAATCGATTGGTCTTCATCCCCGACGACCAAGACATTCCTTCTGTTTCCAGCAAGCAGTCGCACCAGCTGTTCCTGAGCCTGATTGGTATCTTGAAACTCGTCCACCAGGATGTAGCGGTAGCGGTTGCTCCAGGCGGTGCGCACCGTCGAGTGGCCATCCAGCAGGTCCACCGCGCGCAGCAGAAGGTCGTCAAAATCAAGCGCTGCTGCCTTGCGCAGGATTTCCTGGTAGGTCCGGAAAACGGCAGCCACATCCCGATCACGCTTGGTAGCGGCTGGAGACTCCATCTGACCGAACGAGACGCCATGATTTTTCGCGTAGCTGATCTGCGCCCGCAGGCTCTTGGGAGCGTAGTCGGTCCCCGAAAGACCGAGCTGTAGCATGGCGCGTTTTACGGCAGATGTTTGGTCCTCATCGTCATAGATCACGAAATTACGTGGCAGCCCAACACGAGGAGCCTCCCGGCGCAGCAGCCGCGCGCAGAAGGAATGGAATGTCGAAATCCACACGTCGGAGGCGTCCTTTCCGAGTGACCGAAGCAGAGCTTGGATCCGCTGCTTCATTACCTCGGCGGCCTTGTTGGTGAAGGTGACCGCCAAGATCGAGCCCGGCGGAACGCCTTTTTCGATCAGATAGGCCACGCGATAGGTGATAACCCGCGTCTTGCCCGTCCCCGCTCCTGCCAAGACCAGCACGGGGCCCTCGGTGATGAGCACGGCTTCTTGTTGGCGCTCGTTCAGATCGTCAAGCAGTCGGGTCATCTGGGGAGAACTCGATTCTAGCCGAGCGTGTCTGAATCAGCAATTTGGCGCCCCGAGCCGTCACGGAGACCTCTGATACAATCACCTGGTGACCGGCGCGATGAACCGCGCGAAGCTGCCCGCCTGGCTCCAGAAACTAGTGGTGGGATTGGGCGGCGGCGGCTTGTTTTTGGTGACCTTCTTCGATTCTTCCGCGCTTTCCTTCCCTCTGGTGGCCGATGCCCTGGTGATCGAGGTCTCCATACACAGGCCGGCGCGCATGCCTTACTACTGCGCCATGGCAGCGCTCGGCTCACTGGCCGGCTGTATATGGCTTTACCTCATCGCCAAGAAGGGCGGCGAGGCATTTTTTCACCGGCGGGCCGGCAGAACCGCGCGCCACGCAAAACGCTGGGTTCAACGCAACGCGTTTTTGAGCGTTTTTCTGCCCGCGATTCTGCCTCCCCCAGTTCCCTTCAAGCCATTCATCCTGGCCGAAGGAGTGTTTCAAGTGCCGCTGCGCACCTTCGTCGTGGCTCTTCTGCTCGGTCGCGGGCTGCGTTATTTCATCGAAGGGATACTCGCCGTTCGTTACGGTGATGCCGTCTTTGTGTATCTCGCGGCGCACAAGATAACGTTTGGACTTGCCGCTGTTGCGATTCTTCTGGCTGCCTACGCTCTGACCCGCCTCCATTCGCCCGACCGATCCGACGCTCGGAACCCCTAGCGACGGGCAGCCCATGGGAACAGGAGTCGCTGCTGCCGAATTTGTAGATTACTCGCCAGGTCGACACGCAAAAGGACGTTGGAAGGAGAGTCGTCGCCCTCCGGAAACCGTGCATCGCGCACCTCTACGCGATAATCGTCTTCCAGGCGCCGGACGGTTGCCAGCGGAACCCGTGCATATTCAAGAAATCTCGCAGCCTCTGCGGTTTTTTCCGCGATTTCAAGCGCCGGGGAATCTTGCGGCTTGTAGCGCGTGACACTGTTATTCGGATCAAATTCGTCAGGGCGGGTGGGCGATACCTCAACTTCTTCGAGCGTGTCATCGGTCACCGCGACGCCGCGCCAAAGGAAGGGAGACGCTGCCTCGGGAAACGCGTCGGCGGCAACCGCCACCCGGGCGTGGAATTCGCGCGAGAGCAGCAAATCGACGGCCTCGCTGTGGAGATGCGCTCGAAAACCGAAATAGCCTGCCACCAGGCACAAGGTGATGGTCGCCGACGGCACTCCGCTCGGCCTTCTCTGCCCCGACGTGACTTCCTCATTGACCAGCTTGAATAAGAGCGGCAAAAGCAGTCCCGCAACCAGCAGCGCCAGAACCCAAGGATCGAAATCGGTCGCGAGAGGTCGGCCATACCAGCGCGTATGAAACGGCCATAGCAGCTCGACGCCGACTCCGCTGACAAGGTCAAGCAATAGGTGGCCCAGCGCGCCGACGGCGCAGATCGCAAGCGCCGGCCCGAGTCGCAACGGCGGCAGCGAGACTGTCTTCTTGCCGGGCAACCTCCGATCCAGCAGGCAGAACCCGGCGGCGATCAGACACACCAGCACTCCTGAGCCGACCAGCGAGTGAAACAAGGCGCGGTGAAACCGAAGGAACGCGCCGGCACCGCCGAAATAGCTGGCAAAATCGAGATCCGGCGCGACACCGGAGGCGACCAGCATCAGAGTGCCGAAGCGTGGAAGGCGGCGCTGGCCGGCGCGCGCCAGCGCGAGAGAGGAAAAGGCATGGGTGAATGGTTCCACGAGCCGGGTTTCGGTCGTTCCTTAGAACTTAGCCCCAGGGGTCACGATGGATAGCGCGTCGGGCACGATTCGAAACGCCATGGGCAGGAGCCCTACGGGCTCACCATCGACCTGGGCATAGACCGGTTCGCCGTTCGCCGGTTCGCAAACGGTTTCCGTCGCCTTCCAGGTTTCAATTCCCTTCATTTGCCGCAGCGTGCCAAACCACAGCGCCGGCAGGCACGCCAGATAGCCCAGACGGCTGCGCCGCGAATTGATCAGAAACTCGAACTGATCCTCAAACAGGTCGGCGCCGGTGGTGATCTTGAACGGTCCGCCGTAGTGCACGGTCCTGCCAACCACGACAATCGTGGCTTTGCGGTCCCGATCGCCGTTGCGAACGCGAATCTCGGGAAAGTTGTACTCGAAAAGCTGCCGGAAGCCCTCGACCCAGTAAGCAAACACACCGGTGTTCTTCTTGAGGTCGCCGTTTACGCCATGGACAATGGCCCCATCCGGGCCCGCTCCTGCCACCGAAAGGAAATAGCGCCCCGGGCCGGAACCGTCGCCACCCAGGGGCGCGGCGAAGCCAAGGGCAATCCGCCGGACCTTTCCTCCGGCAATCAAGCGCGAGGCATGGGGGATATCCCAGGGAATGCGCAGTTCCTTGGCCAGGATATTCGCAGTCCCTGCCGGAAGCACTGCCATGGGCACATCGCTTTTGGCCAGCCCGTTGACGATCTCGTTGATCGTTCCGTCCCCTCCGCAGGCAATGACCATGCCGCGGCGCGCCCCGACCGCCTTGCGCGCAAGCGTGGTGGCCGTACCCGGCCCCGTCGTGGCGGCTAGCTCGGTGCGAATGCCCATTTCTTTGAGGATTTGCGCGGCGCGCTCAACTTCCGCGAAACGCCGGCTGCGCCGCCGCCCGCTCGTCGGGTTGTAGATCAACAGCGCGTCGTGGATACGGTCTGCCATAGCTCGCGTTCAAGTGCGTGCAAATTCACATTGTATAATAGCGGCTTCGACGAGCGTCCGCAGAGGATTTGATGCCGAAGGTCGCAACCGCAACCAGCCGCGAGGTCGCCAAAGAGATCGCCAATCTGCGCGACGAGATTCGTCACCACGAATACCTGTATTACGTGCTGGACGAACCGAGGATTTCCGATGCGGCATTCGATCGGCTCATGGAACGGCTCAAAAAGCTGGAAGCCGAGCATCCCGATCTCCTCACCCCGGACTCTCCCACGCAGCGCGTGGGCGGCGTCCCGCGCGAAGGCTTTCAGAAAGTTCGCCACAGCATCCCGATGATGAGCCTCGACAACGCGTTTTCCTTCGAGGCCCTCGGCGAATTCGATCGCCGCGTTCGCCAAACGACCGGGCACGAAAAAGTGGCGTATGTCTGTGAGCAGAAGTTCGATGGCCTGAGCCTTTCGCTCATCTACCAAGACGGAAGGCTGGTGCGGGGAGTCACGCGCGGAGACGGCCTGACCGGCGAGGACGTCACCCCCAATGTCCGGACCATTCGCTCGATTCCCCTTTTGATGGATCCGTCCCTGCTGAAGAAGGCCGGGATCCGGGAAGACTTCGAAGTGCGCGGCGAAGCGATGATGACCCGCAAGGCTTTCGAGGAATTGAATGAACAGCAGGAGGCACAAGGCGGAAAGCGTTTCGCGAATCCGCGAAACGCAGCAGCCGGGACCGTGCGCGTGCTGGATCCAACCATTACCGCGTCTCGCCAGCTCGAGTTCTTTGCCTACTACCTGCTCGTAGATGGGCGGATCCCCAAGAAGCGGCATTCCGAAGTGCTGGAAGCGCTTGCCACTTTGCGCTTCAAGGCCAGTTATGATTGGCAGGTTTGCCCGTCGATGGATGACGTCGAGCGCTACATCGAGCGCTGCGAAACCAGGCGGGAAAAGCTGCCCTACGAGATCGACGGCGTTGTGATCAAGGTCAATGAAATTCCCCTCCAAAACGAGCTGGGTTTTACCTCCAAGGCCCCGCGCTGGGCAATTGCCTACAAATATCCCGCGCATCAGGAAACCACTCTGTTGAAGGAGATCGCCGTCAGCGTCGGCCGCACTGGCGTGCTGACGCCCTTTGCGGTTTTTGCGCCTGTACAGATCGGCGGCGTCACGGTATCAAAATCGACTCTGCACAACCTCGATGAGATTCGCCGACTGAATGTCCACGCCGGGGATACGGTTCTGGTCGAGCGCGCCGGCGAGGTAATTCCCCATGTTCTGAAGGTTGTGAAGCACGGCAGCGAAGAAAAACAGTTCGAGATGCCTTCGAAATGCCCGGTGTGCGGCATGCGCGTCTATCACACCGAGGGAGAAGTTGCTTACCGCTGCGTGAACGTCTCCTGCCCGGCGCGCCGCCGCGAATCGATTCTGCACTTTGCCGGGCGCCACGCCATGAACATCGACGGCCTGGGGGAAAAAATCGTCGTTCAGCTAATTGAGAAAGGTTTGGTCAAGGATTTTGCGGACCTCTATAAGCTCGACCTGGCGACGCTTGCCGGTCTGGAACGTATGGCGGAAAAATCGTCGCAGAACCTGCTGAAGGAGATCGCCGCAAGCAAGAAAAACAGCCTGGCGCGGCTGGTCTATGCGATCGGCATTCCCTTCGTCGGTGAGCGCACCGCGCAGCTGGTTGCAGCGCATTTTGGATCGATGGGCAGGCTCCGCGACGCGACCGATGAGGAACTGCTAACGGTCGAGGAGGTCGGCCCCAAAATCGCCGAAGGAGTTCGCGAATTCTTTTCCGAGTCGGCCAACCGCAAGTCGATCGACCGCCTTGCCGCTGTCGGCGTAAACATGAAGGACGAGCGCGCCGCCCCCAAGAGTTCAAAACTGGCTGGAATGACGTTCGTTTTCACCGGCACGCTCGCCAGGCATTCGCGCGAACAGGCCGAAGCTCTGGTCTTATCCCACGGCGGCAAGGCGGCTTCCTCAGTCAGCAAGAAAACGAATTATGTCGTGGTAGGTACCGACCCGGGATCGAAATTCGAAAAGGCGAAAACACTCGGTGTTCGGATCCTCGACGAGGCGCAGTTCGAAAAGTTACTGTCGCCCAAGTAGATCGGTACGCGCAGTCCCCCGGTCTTCCATCTCGGCGCGCCAGGAAGGAGAACAGCAGCATGCCCAATACACAAGAAATCGTCAAAGAAGTGGAAGCATTCTATCGCGCGTTCCTGGAAGCCTTTAATCGCCAGGATGTTGTGCGGCAGTCGAGATTTGTCGATCTGCCGTACGCGCTTATCTCCGGGGAAGGAGGCGTTGTGGTCTGTGCGACACAATCTGAGCACGAGCGCGTTTCCAGCCAAATTTTCGCTGATCTTAAGGCGCGCGGCTGGGCGCGGTCAGATATCGACCGCGTCCGCGTCTCGCTGTACGCCCAAAACCACGCGCTGATTGTTTCGGACCTCACGCGACGTCGAGCCGACGGTTCCGTGCTGCAGAAAAATCGCTTTTGCTACACCGCCCGCCATGACGGCCATGGTTGGAAAATGATCGCATACTCGCCTGTAGCTGACGGCTTCCTCGGCCCCGGCAACTTCCCTCGCTGAATGCCGCGCTTCGATCAGCGCCGCAAAAGCCCGCAGATTTCATCGTATAATTAAGGAGGCGGATGGGCCGGGCGATCGCCGGCTGGCTCTCGGTCCGCGGCAAGGCGAACCAAGAGCAAGCGGGAGGAAAGTCCGGACTCCAGCCATGGCCAGCTCGCAAGAGGCGGCCACGGCAGGGCAACGCGCCTGGTAATGCCAGGGGGCTGCGTTCGGGATGCGCGAAAGCCAGTTCCGACGCCGCAGCTACGGAAAGTGCCACAGAGAATAAACCGCCGGTGAGGCTTTGACCTCGGCGGCAAGCTTTTCGGAAAAACCGGAAGCTCGCCTCGTTCGGTCGAGCACATTTGGCAAGGGTGAAAAGGTGGGGTAAGAGCCCACCGCCCGGGTGGCAACATCCGGGGCACGGAAAACCCCGCGTGGAGCAAGGCCAAATAGGAGGGGAGGGCTGGCCCGGCCCGTACGCGCCTTGCGTAGAACAGCGAGGCGCTCGAACCTCGGGTAGGCTGCTTGAGTCCCGGAGCGATTCGAGACCTAGAGGAATGATCGCCGTTGCGCGACCCAAATCATTCTGATGCGAATCAGAGCGACGGCCGCGCGGTGACAGAATCCGGCTTACAGGCTCACCCGCCACTTTTCCTTTTGTTGACAATAACTTACGAATATTTCGGTTTTAGTTGTGACGCCGGTGTGACGCCCTGGGGAAGAGCCTCTCTGGCTCTCCCGCCGTATATGGTCACCTTCCCATCCACCACGTTCGCCACGTAACGCCCCTCGGTAAAACTGCATGACCTTTTTGCCAGACCGCGCCATCTGTGCCCAACGAGATTTAGTCTGGGGGTTCTGCTCAAGCCCCCGAATCTCGTTGCCGTCGAAGCTGAAGTCCACCTGCCGGAGACCTCTCTTGGGAGTGCGTCGAACAGGGAAGCGTTCTGAGCCTAGCTCGACTGTTCTGGCGTTCTCCACGAGGGTTTGCCGCCACACTTCGATGAGAACTTGTTCGAACGAGAGTCTCATCAAATGCCCAATTCGACAGTCTTAGATTGACTAACCCTACCGCAAGCCTTACCAAAGGAACGGGACCAGTCGAAATCGCCTCTGTAGGCAGTATTCGGTATAACCGGGCAATTCTTGGCAGAGAACTTTTTCCTCGTTGAGCAGGCGGAGCACGATAAAGGGAATGAGCAGGGCAAAGATAGGCAAGGCGACCAATGAGCCGAGCGCCAAAGGCGTGAACAAAAACATCAAGCTTGCTCCCAAATACATGGGATGACGGACGATGCTGTACGGCCCGGTAGAGACCACTTGCTGGCCGGGTTCGACTTGAATCGTGCGTGAGGCGAAACTGTTCACCATCATGACCCAAATTGTCATCGCAAAACCAAGGAAAACTACGGCTTGCGAAAGGACCGTCAACCACAAGGGCAAATGAGACCAGCCAAATCGGTAATCGAGTCCGGGGAGCAAAATGGCGGCGAAGTAAATCATGTAGATGAACTTCATGATGAGCTTCTGTGCAGGCACCTTTTCCTTGAACTGCATCCTCCGCTCAATCAGTTTTGGGTCGTGTTTATAAACATACGCGAAGGCGGATAGCCCGGGGACCAACCAAATCAGGAGATAGACCCAGCCCTGCCAAAACTTAAAGGAACCCGCAGGAATAAAGAGAACAGCCCCGACCACAAGCACACCAATCAAGAGCCGAAACGATAATTTCGCTTTCAGACCCATGACCTTCCTCGGCCTACTTCGTAGACATCCTTCAGAACGCTCTAAACAGGCTAAGCAGAAAGATGAGTACAGCAATCAAATATGCAGCCTTCTCTCCCCGCGTGATTCTGACCTTGTACGACATGATAGAAGACTACATCGAAGCTCACACAGGAAATGGAATCTTTCTAGTCGGGTGCAACCCTGATTTCATATAGGACTGTGGTCCTCAAAATCGCGAATATGATTCAGTGCGTAAATGGTTTCTCTGCCACAAGTCCTGCACCGATGAGGAAAAACCTTTGAGCGCCAGTGTTCAGCGGAGCTTGGCTCATTCTGGTTCAACATACTTTCTCTCTGCAGGATTGACGCTGGTAGAGGAATAGGACTGCCGCAAAGACGGCAATAGACGCCGCGTGGCTTCGACCGAGTCGGGGTGGCCTGCATAGGAAACTCCTGCTTGGACTGATAACAACTTGTTTGTTTGCAATCCAGCTCTGACAATCCGGCTTACAGGCTCACCCGCCAATCTACCTTCTTTTCAACTACTTAAAATCCATCTCTGGTCGCTGTGACGCCGATATGACGGCGAGCGTCAGGAGTGCACGTTGAAAAATCAAACATCGTTTCGGCGGGTTGACGCCACAAAGTCCCCATCCTAATATCAGCCCAATGTTTGGCGGCGAGACTTTGATTGGGCACACCGTCTCCCACTACCGCATTCTAGAAAAGCTGGGCGGCGGTGGCATGGGTGTTGTGTATAAGGCCGAAGACGTCCGCCTCCATCGTTTCGTCGCGCTGAAGTTCCTACCGCCGGAGACGGCACACGACCGACAGGCGCTTGAACGTTTCCGTCGCGAGGCAGAGGCTGCATCGGCTCTCAATCACCCCAACATCGCAACGATTTACGACATCGGCGCGCAAGACGGCCAGCAATTCATTGCCATGGAGTTGTTGGAAGGCGAGACGCTCAAGCACCGGATTTCCGGCAAGCCTCTGCCGCTCGACGAGACGTTGGAACTGGCCATCGAGATTGCAGACGCGCTGGATGCGGCCCACTCCAAGGGAATTGTCCACCGGGACATCAAACCAACCAACATTTTTGTCACCGAGCGCGGGCACGCCAAGCTTTTGGATTTTGGTCTAGCGAAGCTGACGCCCAAGGGCGGTGCCGTGAGTCTTTCGGCGATGCCCACAGCCAGCGAGATGGAACAACTCACTCGGCTTGGCACTGCGATTGGCACACTCACGTGGGGTGAACCCCTCTACTGAGACAGCTGGAATTGGCACACTTGCCGTTTAATTGCTCCCCGTCCTTCTGACCAAAAGAATGCGTGTTTAAGGTGGACCGCTGCCTCTCGAAAGGAGCGGATCCTGTGATGGAACCGCCGTCGGGCCTTGTGGGAACTGTGGAAAGCGTTTTGTGCTTTCCAAGCCG
>JASHRC010000140.1 GCA_030037525.1 Candidatus Acidiferrales bacterium
CGCCAGCCCCTCAAGCTGGTGCGTCTGCCAGTTCCGCCACGACCGCAAAGGACTTATGAGTTGGTTACTTCATTCGGCCACGTGAAAACGGCCTGCCGTCCACGCTGGCTCGAGAAGATCATAAACTTCCCCGGTCATCTTTACAACCCGGGCTCGGTTGTCGTGGTTGGCTTCCTCTCGCGATGGGGACCGCGTAATGTCATCGGCATGCCCTCTGAGAGGTCTTCAAAAGCCTCTGCGGGATCGGTCAGCACCGAAGTGTTGAGCGGCGGGCCGGCAAAAAGGAGGTTGTAACCTTCTTCCGATCAGCCCGGTACAGACCTTTGGGGAGCTCTCTGCATCTGACCAGAGGTTTACCGCAGAGCAGGTAACGCTGATTGGTTTGCGATGCCGTTGCTGTGTTATAAAAGTTCCGCATCCGCCAACAGTCGGCCGGTAAGCAACCGGGCCGCGCGACCGAGGCTCATTTCATGAGTGAAGCGGCGGGGACTCTCCGCGAGCAGGTCGAACAACCAGAGAGCGGCTCCGCGTTTTCCTGGATAGAAACTCTGCTCGAAGACGTCCGCTTCGGCCTGCGGGTGTTGTGGAAGAGTCCCGGATTCACCGCGGTGGCGATTCTCACGCTCATGCTCGGCATCGGCGCGACGACGGCGATCTTTACGGTCGTGGACAGAATCCTGCTGAAGCCATTCGCCGGCCCAGATCCCAGTCGCATCGTCGTTCTTCTGCAGACTTATGGCTCGGAGACCAACCCCATCATTTCCATTCCCAAGTTCATGACCTGGCGCGACCAGCCGCGAGTTCTCGAGGATGCTTCGCTCTATGGCTTTCCGGGCAACATGCGCGTGAATCTGCTCGGCGGCGATCAGCCGGAACAATACAGAGCCACGCAGCTATCTGCGAATTTCTTCTCGCTTTACGGCATCCCCTTCGCCCAGGGACGGGGCTTTACCGCGGAGGAGGATTCTCCGGGCGGACCGCCCGTGGCTGTGATCAGCAATGGGATGTGGCGGAGCCATTTCGGTTCCGACCCGCACATTGTTGGCAGAGGCATTGATCTGGACGGCACCGACTACACTGTGGTTGGCGTAATGGCGCCGATCTACACGCCCGATTTGAACGTGGGCGACATCTGTCTCCCGCTGCAAGCGGACCCCAATAGCGGTAATCAAGGAAACTACTTGATTGGCGCCGCCCGCTTAAGGCCGGGAGTGACCTTGGCTCAAGCGAAAGCCGCCACGCAAGTTGTCGCCGAGCAGTTCCGCAAGAAATATCCAACCATGCTGGACGCGAAGAACACCTTCACTCTTAAAACGGCTCGCGAAGTGGTGGTGGCCACCGTGAGCACGGCACTGTGGATTCTCTTGGGTGCCGTTGGATTGGTGCTTCTGATCGCCTGCGCCAACATTGCCAGCCTGATGCTGGTGCGAGCGACCTTGCGCAAGCGCGAGATTTCGATCCGCGTGGCGCTCGGCGCGGGACGGGGAAGAATCGTTCGACAGATTCTCACCGAGAGTGTGTTGGTTTCGCTGGCGGGTGGAGCAGTCGGCCTGTTTCTTGGGTTTTTCGGGGTGCGCCTACTACTGGTGATTAATCCCATCACGATTCCGAGACTCGGGGAACATGCCGAAGCGATTACGCTGGACTGGCGGATTCTTTTGTTTGCGCTCGGTGTATCGCTGCTGGCGGGAACGATTTCCGGGATGGTTCCCTCGATCAAGGCAGCGCGCACCGATTTGGTGGCGACGATTAACGAGAGCGGAGCCCGCAGCGGCACAGGGATTCGCGGCAGCAAGACGCGCTCCGTTTTGGTCGTTTTCGAAATGGCGCTCGCCCTGGTGTTGCTGGTAGGAGCCGCCCTGCTCATTCGGTCGTTTCGCGACTCCATGACCGTCAATCCGGGGTTTCAGACCCACAGCATCCTAACCATGAACACCTCTCTCACCGGCGCGCGGTTTCAAAAAACGGCCGCGGTGGCAGAAGTGGTTCGCGAGGGCCAGCAGCGCTTGCAAAATCTTCCCGGCGTCGAAGATGCCGCTGCGGCCTGCTGTATGCCGCTGGAGGGTGGCTATGGCTTGCCATTCAATATTGAAGGCCGCCCTCCCACGAATGGCCCTTACAACGGCGGCGGCCCTTGGCGCAGTGTTTCCCCGGATTATTTCGAAGTGTTTCGCATCCCTTTGCTGAGGGGCCGCACGTTTACTGTGCAGGATAGTGCCGCCTCTGAGCCGGTCGTCATTATTAACGAGACGATGGCCAAGCAGTTTTGGCCCAAGGGTAACGAGATCGGCGAGCGCATCACGATCGGGAAGGGGATCGGCCCGGAATTGCTCGATCGGACCAGGGAAATCATCGGGGTCGTCGGCGATGTACGGGACAACAGCCTCAATTACAAACCGATGCCCACGATGTACGTTCCCATTGCACAGGTGCCGGACGCTTTCACGGCGCGCGCCAGCACGCTGATTCCTCTGCAATGGATGGTCCGTACGCGCGTGGCGCCGTACTCGCTGAGCTCGGAAATTCAGCGGGAACTGCGCATCGCCAGCGGAGGCGTGCCGGTCGGGACCGTCCGGACGATGGATGAAGTCGTGGCGCATTCGGTGGCTGATCAGAAATTTAACACGATGCTGTTGACGATTTTCGCTGCGATTGCCCTGCTGCTGGCGGCCGTGGGAATCTATGGGGTTATGGCGTACTCGGTGCAGCAGCGCACTTCGGAGATTGGCATCCGAATGACCCTGGGCGCCAGTCCGCAGAACGTGCGACGGATGGTGGTGAGGCAGGGAATGCTGTTGGCTTTGATCGGAGTTGTGATTGGCGTCGCCGGAGGACTGGCGATCACACGGGTGATGAGCAGTTTGCTTTTCGGCGTCAAGCCGTGGGATCCGCTGATGTTTACGGTGACAGCGGTTTTGCTCGCCGCGGTGGCGCTGGTCGCCTGTTACCTACCCGCCGTACGTGCCTCGCGCGTCGATCCGATGGTGGCTCTGCGATACGAGTGAGACAACGGGATGGATATAGCGAGGCCGGATGCGAAGCGGCGGAAGCAGGTTCGCCGCTATGCCTACGCAGCGGGAGGGCTCGCGCTTGTCTTGCTGACCACCGGAGCTCTTTCACGGCTCAAGCCTGCGGCGCCCAGCGTGGAGCGCTCCACGATCTGGACCGACACGGTGAAGCGCGGCCCCATGCTGCGCGAAGTGCGCGGATTGGGAACGCTGGTGCCCGAGACCATCTGGGTGATTCCGGCAGCCACCGATGGGCGGGTTGAAAAACGATACCTGCTTCCCGGAACACCCGTAAAAGCGAATACCGTCATTTTAGACCTGACCAATCCGCAGTTGCAGCAGGAAGCGCTGGACGCGGAATACCAACTGAAGGGTGCCGAGGCGTCCTACGAGCAAACCAAGGCGCAGCTTCAAAACCAATTGATGGACAAGCGCACCCAGGCGGCCAGTATTTCGTCTCAGTACCGAACGGCAGAAATGCAGAAAGAGGCCTTCGAAAATCTCGGGAAACTGGGCCTGAAGTCGGAGCTGGACGTGAGAACGGCGGAAGTGCAGGCGGAGGAACTTGCCAAACAGAACGATCTTGCTCAAAACGAAGTGCGGACCTTTGCAGATTCGATTCCGGCGCAACTGGCGGTTCAGCAGGCCGGTGTCGACCAGAAGCACGCGCTCTACGAACTAAAGAAATCGCAGGTGGACCAGTTGCACGTTCGTGCCGGAGTCGACGGCATTCTGCAGGAGCTCGATGTGGACGTGGGTCAGCGCGTCTCGCAAGGAGCGGCGCTCGCGAAGGTCTCTCAGCCGACGCAGTTGAAGGCCGCTCTTCAAATTCCAGAAACGCAGGCCAAGGACCTCCAGCTCGGCCAAAAAGCTTCGATTGACACCCACAACGGTGTAATCGGAGGGCACGTGATGCGCATCGACCCCTCGGTTGCAAATGGCACGCGCACGGTGGACGTGAAACTCGATGGCCCGCTGCCTGCGGGGGCTGTGCCGGACCTCAGTGTCGAGGGCACGATCGAAATCGAGCGTCTGACGGATGTCCTTTACGTGGGCCGGCCGGTGCACGGCGATGCCAATAGCACGGTCGGCCTGTTCAAGTTGGTTGGTGGCGGGGCCCAAGCGGTTCGCGTGCCGGTTGAAATCGGGAGCGAATCGGTGAACGCGATCGAAATCCGAAAGGGCTTAAGTGTCGGCGATACCGTGATCTTGTCCGACATGTCCAACTGGGATAGCTACGACCGCGTTCAACTGAAGTGATTCGGCCATGCCGAGGAGCGGGAGATGCATGAGACAGACGGCCCTCTGATTCGGTTGGAAGGGGTGACAAAGATTTTCCAGACCGATGAAATCGAAACGCACGCGCTCAGCGATGTCCATCTTGAAATCCAGCCGGGTGAATTCGTAGCCGTTGCGGGACCGTCCGGCTGCGGCAAGTCCACTCTTCTTTCCATCTTAGGGCTGCTGGAGTCGCCCACGCGCGGGCAGTATTGGATTCACAGCGATCCGGTCGAAAATCTCTCTGTGTCTCACCGCACGCGCATACGCAACCGCGAGATCGGGTTCATCTTCCAGGCGTTTAATCTGATTGGCGATCTCACCGTCTACGAGAATGTCGAACTTCCGCTCACCTACCGCCACATCACGGCGGGCGAGCGAAGACAGCGTGTCGAGGCTGTGCTGGAGCGCGTCGGCATGGCACATCGCGCCAAGCACTACCCCGCGCAGCTTTCCGGCGGCCAGCAACAACGCGTCGCAGTGGCCAGAGCGCTCGTGGGACAGCCCTCCATCCTTCTGTCCGATGAGCCAACCGGAAATCTGGATTCCAAGAACAGCGAAGCCGTCATGGAGCTGTTGCAGCAGCTGCACCGGGAGGCAGCCACGATTTGCATGGTCACGCACGACCCGCGCTATGCAAGCATCGCTCAGCGGACGATTCATCTCTTGGATGGTCGGGTGGTCCAGCCCGATTCGGTCGCCCCGGATGGCCGGGGCGAAGGAATCGTCTAAGGCAGGCCGGCTAGCAAGGCGTCCGCCTCAGGAGAAACACACAGGGATTCGCGTGCGCCAATCGCGCCGACGGCAGGCCACTTTCAAATGCCCTTGCTTGCTCAGCGATCTAGCGCCAGAGGCCGCACCTGCTCGGTGAGAACCTCTGGGCCGTCTCCAGTGCTGCAGCAGACAAGACTAGGGAGGCAAATTCGGCCAGGCTGAATAGTGGCGAGACCATGAGCGCCGAGAACAACGCGGATGTCGCCATGAGCAGGCCGGCGAAAAGTCCAAAAACTCCTGAACAGAGAGTCACGCCTTCAGTTGTCTTGCGGCTACCTGGGATGGAAAGCGCGAAAGTGGATGAGAACTTAAGATATACCGACGTCGACAATCCTCATCTGCTGATGGACGTGTACACGCCGGGGGACGCGTCCAGGGACGTCCCCCTGCCAATCGTGGTTTTCCTTCACGGCGGAGCTCGTCCGGAGTACCGGCCTAAGGATTGGGGATTCTTCCGCTCCTGGGGCCGTTTGATCGCGGCCGCCGGAATGGTCGGGGTCGCATTTACGCATCGGCTCGGTTACCCGAAGCCATTTTTTTCCCAGGCGTCGGCTGACCTCAGCCGAGCTCTCGAATACATTCGTGCCAACGCGGATTCCTGGAACGCGGATCGAGACCGTATTTGTCTCGCCGCTTGGTCGGCAGGCGGCCCCTTGCTGGCTACGGCCATGCGCGAGAAACCCTCCTTCGTGCGTTGCCTGGTCGCGTTTTATGCCCTTCTCGACTGCCAGCATTCTCGGGCACACACCGACAACGAATCTCCCGCCTCCGTCGAGGCTTTCTCGCCCATCCGCTATCTTCAGGGCGAAGCTTCCTCTACGATCCCCCTCCTCGTGGCCAGAGCAGGGCAAGACGAGAACCGCACGATTAACGACTCGATCGACCGATTCATCGCTGCCGCCATGGCTGCGAACGCACCGATCACCCTTATGAACCACCCATGGGGAGAACACGGCTTCGATAACCAGAACGATGACGAACGCTCCCGCGAAATCATCCAAGGCGCCATCGCCTTCATGCGCGCTCACCTGAAATAAAGAAGTTCCTTGTCTCGGTTTCGTTAATCGGGAGCCGCCGCTACTTCTTGGCAGGCGCTTGGGGAGATGGCGAGGGCGCAGGGGAAGGTTCGACCGGGATTTGGACCGGCGGCCGAGCGGGCTTAGACGGAGTGCCCGAGGGCTGCGTCTGCTCCAGGATGGAGCCAGTGCTGGTCACTGGCGTGGAGCGCTTGAAGGAAAGGGCGAGCGAAGTGGCCATGAAGACGATGGCGCACCAAGTCGTGGCGCGAGACAGAAAGGTTGCCGCGCCGCGAGGGCCAAAGGCGGTCTGGCTGCCCGAGCCGCCGAACGCGCCGGCCAGATCGGCCGCGTTGCCACTTTGCAGCATGATGACAATGACCAAGACGAAGCAGACCAGGATGTGCAGCGCCACCAGCACGGCGGAAACACGCCAGCCGATCCAGATCAGACTGGCCGCGACCAGAAACGATATGGCCCACTTTGCCCAGGACGGCATTTCCATTGGGTGCTCCTACCAGTTGTTCACGATTGCGGCGAACGATTTGGGCTCGAGGCTCGCGCCGCCGACCAGCGCACCGTCAATCTCCTTCTGCAACATCAACCCCTTGATATTTTCGGGTTTGACGCTGCCGCCGTAGAGAATTCGAAGCGCGGAGGCATGCTCAGACGTGAATCGCGCCGCAGCAAGACTTCGGATGTATCGATGAGCTTCCGCAGCGATCTCCGGAGTCGCGGTGCGACCGGTGCCAATCGCCCAAACTGGTTCGTACGCAATCAGAATACGCGAGAACTCTGCAGGGGTCAACGCGGCTAGGCCGCCTTCGAACTGGCCCTTGAGCACTGCTTCGGTGAGATGACTCTCGCGTTCGGAAAGCAATTCGCCGACACAGACGATGGGAGTGAGCCCGGAGTCGAGCGCAGCTTTGGTTTTGCGCTCGACCGATTCGTCGGTTTCGCCAAAGAACTGGCGGCGTTCGGAATGGCCGACGATCACAGCGCGGCAGCCTGCATCCACTAGCATGCGTGCCGAGACTTCGCCGGTAAACGCTCCTTCAGGCTCCCAATAGAGATTTTGAGCAGCGATGCCGATTCCGAAGTCCCGCGTGCATTCGACGGCGACCGGGAGTGCGGGGAAGGGCGGCGCGACGAGGATGTCGCAATGTGTGGGGCGAGAAACCTCCGACAAGAAAGCCCGAAAGAAAGCACGCGTTTCGTTCGCCGTCTTATACATTTTCCAGTTGCCGGCAATGACGGGGCGGCGCAAACCAGGACTCCTCCGGTTAGTGCTTGGTCGGGGCGTCGCTCAGGGCTTCGACGCCGGGGAGTTTTTCGCCAGCAAGAAATTCTAGAGAAGCGCCGCCGCCGGTAGAAATGTGCGAGATCTGGTCGGCGACGCCGGACTGTTCGACGGCGGAGACCGAATCGCCCCCGCCAACGATGGAGGTGGCCCCAGATTTCGTTCGGGCGGCGACGGCCCGAGCCATGGCCAGAGTTCCCTGCGCGAAAGCGGGCTTCTCGAACATCCCGAGCGGGCCGTTCCAGACGATGGTGCGAGCCTTTGACAATTCCTCGCGGAATAGCTCGATCGTTTTGGGGCCCACGTCGAGGCCCATCCAGCCGTCGGGAGTGCCGGCGATTTCGGTCACCTGTGTTGCCGTGGAATCGGGCGACTCGGCCAGGACGTGATCGATGGGGAGCAGCAGGCGGAAATTGCGTTTGCGAGCTTCGTCAAGCAGGCCGCGCGCGAGGTCGAGCTTGTCCTCTTCGACCAGAGATTTCCCGACCGGCTCGCCCTGCGATTTCAGAAACGTGTATGCCATCGCACCGCCGATGAGCATGACGTCTGCGAGCTTCATCAGGTTCCGGACGACCTCGATTTTGTCAGAGACTTTCGCGCCGCCAAGCAGGGCAACGAACGGGCGTTCGGGATTCAACACGGCCTTGCCAAGATAAGCGAGCTCTCGCTCCATGAGCAAGCCGGCCGCAGCCTGCGCGACGAATTTGGTGATCCCCACGACCGAGGCGTGCGCGCGATGAGCCGAGCCGAAGGCGTCGCAGACGAAAAGCTGATCGGAGAGCCCGGCAAGCTGCTGAGAGAATCCGGGGTCGTTGGCTTCTTCCTGCGGATGGTAGCGGACATTTTCCAAAAGCAGGACACCGCCATCGGACAAGGCTTTGCTTTTTTGCACGGCATCGGCGCCGATGCAATCGGAGGCGAACTCGACGGGCCTGCCGAGGAGCTCGCGCAGGCGCGCCGCGACGGGCGCGAGCGAATATCTCGGGTCGACTTTGCCTTTCGGGCGGCCGAGATGCGAAGCCAGAACCAAGCGAGCGCCGCGGTCGATGGCCAGGCGCAGAGTCGGCAGGGTTTCGCGGATGCGCGTGTCGTCGGCGACTTTCGCACCATCCAGAGGGACATTGAAATCGACTCGGATGAAAACGCGCTTGCCTTTGAGGTTGAGGTCGCGAATCGAGAGCTTGTTCATCACTCTGCCGATCACAGAAGGAGGGCGCGGCTAAAGTTTAGCGGCGAAAAGTTTGATCAGGTCGACACAGCGGCATGAGTAGCCCCACTCGTTGTCGTACCACGCCAGAACTTTGACGCAGTTGTTGGCGACGACGCGCGTGTAGCCCGCGTCGGCAATCGATGAATGCGGGTCACCGCGGAAATCGACAGAGACCAGTTCGTCCTCGGTGTAGGCAAGGATGCCCTTCATGGGGCCTTCCGCGGCGGCTTTGAGCGCGGCGTTGACGGATTCGACGGTCGCGGGTTTTTCGGTCATCACCGTGAGATCGACGACGCTAACGTTGGGCGTCGGAACGCGCAGCGAGTAGCCGTCCAGCTTGCCTTTAAGCGCCGGAATCACCAGATGCAGGGCTTTGGCGGCGCCGGTGGTCGTGGGAATCATCGAAATCGCGGCGGCGCGCGCGCGGCGAAGGTCCTTGTGGGGCAGATCGAGGAGCCGCTGGTCGTTCGTGTAGGAGTGAATCGTCGTCATCGTGCCGACGCTGATGCCGAAAGTGTCGTGAACAACCTTGGCGACCGGTGCCAGGCAGTTTGTGGTGCAGGAAGCATTGGAGACCACGTGATGTTTCGCCGGATCGTAGGTTTTGTCGTTCACGCCGATGACGAAGGTGGCGTCGGGATCGGTGGCCGGCGCCGAAATAATGACCTTTTTCACCGGGCCGCGGATATGCTTGCGGGCGTCTTCGGCCTTGGTGAATAGGCCCGTGGACTCGACGACGATCGAGGCGCCCACCGAGGCCCAGTCGAGCTGTGCGGGATCCTTCACCCGAAAGACCTTGAAGCATTTGCCGTCCACGGAAATGGAGTCGTCGGTGTGCGTCACCTGATTGGGCAGATTGCCGAGAATCGAGTCGTACTTGAGCAGGTGCGCAAGCGTCTTGGAGTCGGTGATGTCGTTGACCGCGACGACTTCGATCGCCGCGTCGCCGAGCGCCGCGCGGAAGATATTGCGACCGATGCGCCCGAAACCGTTGATGCCCACTTTCACTGCCATGGGTCCTCCGGAAAATCCCTAGGAATACCGCCTGCGGAAGGGTCTGCAGGAATTGTGAACCATGATGCTAGGGCGCGGGGCGAAAAAAGTCAACGCGCAAGCGGGGTAGGGCTATCTCCGCGCCACAAAGCCGACAAACAGTTGAAGGCCCAGGCGGGGTCGCAACCGCGCTGCGAGAAGAAAACTGCGAACCGGTTCCCTCCCATCGCACGCGAGACGATCGCGCGTGCGTCCATGTGAAGAAAACCGAGACCGGGATCGAGGCCCAGGGCAGCAATCGCTAGGCGACTCGCGCCCGCCGCGCCCAGGGTGTAGCACTTTTCCCGCCCGTATGGCCTACCCCGTCAACGCGCAAGCACGTTTGGAAGCCCGCGGTGCGGTATTTCGGGGCCGGTCAGTTGAACTCTTCGACGCGGATGACCGTGTCACCGGCGAAGGTGACGAACGTGGTATGGGCGGGAGGATCTCCGTAGATCCAATCTTCGGTCTCATTCCCATCCGGGCCCTTCTCGCGGACCTTATGTTCGGGACGGCCCATCGCGGCCAGCACCATCTCCTGATCCATGCCCACCAACGCCCGATGATCCTTGATGGCGTCCTTAAATTGCGGCGGGAGTGTGTCGACCCAATTCACTGTGGCCGAGTGCTGCTTGGAGAAATCGAAGAAAGCCGCTAAATCGTTTTTGAGATCGTCGGGGCTCATGTCCGGTACGGGCCGGCCATAATCGACAATGAGAACACCGCCAGTGGGTTGGGGTGGCACGAACACTTCGGGCGGAGGCGTTCCGGCGTTGCCAATGCCGACCTGCATGTGCTGACGCCAGTTGAAGTGCTTCTTTCCCCCGCCATTGACCTGAAGAAGGATTTCCTGCGAGCGGAAGTCTATACCGGTGATCTGCACCGTGTCGCCTCGCGTGGCGGCAGTTCCGTAGAGCCTCAGCGCATCGCTTAGTTTCTGTTTATTGACGGGCTGGCCCGGGACGATCTTGAAGCCCTTTTTCCCGGCGGGCAGGGATTGGACGAGTTTGCCAAATTCGCCATCCACGTATCGGATGAGCAGCATCCGAGATTCCGGCTTGAGCGGGCCCGTCGAATGCGGCGAGGCTTGGGTTGACGAGTCGGGCTGTGTTCCAGGGGATTGCGGCGCGCCGGCTTCCTCCGGTGGAAGGTTTGGCGCTGCGACGCGGCCGGACTGGGACTGTAGAAGAGTCTGCCGATCTCCAGCCGCTGCCAGGGCAAGTACGACTACGAGGGTGGCCGCGAGATTCATTGCTGCACTGGGTATTGTATGGCCTTTTCCGCTGCAAGTGAACAGCGCCGACCGGCCGACGATGGATGGCAGAGGCGAAAGCCTCCCAGACGCGCAGGTTGCCCCGGAGCATCCGCTCGGGGTCACGCACAGGGTTTTCCGGCCATACCTACGCTCAAATGATGAAGCCGGGCACGACGGTGACGGTAAGCGTCGATATGCTTGAGCGGCGAGTGCTTTGCCTTACGAAGGCCTGGAGGCAAGCAAGGCGGCGAAGGCGCTGATGACCGAGATGCGCACGGCGTCACGTCGAGTGAGGATGCCCCGTGTGAGGACGCCCCAGGCGCCCTGCCTGTCGCGGATACCGTGGCCTTCCGCGTAGGCGTCAATGGCATCGGCGAGTTCGACGCCCGAATCCACCACACGCTCGACAATCGGCTCGGGCAACTCGACGGCGCCCGATCGACCAAACGCTCCCCTGCCGGATGAGTCTGCGACATAGGCCCAGTTCTCAAGAAACACCCGGCGTTCCCCGGGTTCCAGCACAACTTCCAGCCCGCCTTCGAGCCCGACGAAGTATTTCCATTGCTGCTGCCGCTCGCGAGCGATCGAGCGCAGGGCTTCGGCCCGCTGGCGGGCCCCGGCCATGGTTTCCTCCCGCGAAAGAGGTGTGTGGCGGACGCCACTGGGAATATCGACCGCGACGACCTCGAATCGCCCGCCGTGGAAACGGAGAGCTAGATCGGCGAGCGCCTCCTCCACCCCGTCTAGTTTCGGCTGGCGGATGCTGCCGACAGCCACAGTGAGAGTTTCCATCACACGATTCAGCGCCCTCCCCAGGCAGGCTCGCCTAGGTTTGCCAAGAAAAGTATAACCGACCAATAGAGGACCGCTCGAGGAGGAGGATTTGGAGCGGGATAAGAGATTCCCGATGTGGGCTCGAAAACCCGAGGAAAAAGCGCTAAGCAGATTAGGTTCCGTTCCCTTCTTACCCTCAGCTACCCTCCGACGCACTCTACTACTCCTGAATTGGTAGTCAATTGGCAACAAAATTGGCAACACAATTTTCGGCTAACCACCTCCGCTCCCGTGGCCACATGGCCATCAAGACGCGACCTGAGATGGACCATCGGCAAGGCGGCACGTCGCCGGAGGAGTTTGCGTCCGATTTGGAGAAGCTCCGAATTCTACTTGGGCGCTTCTGCACCTCGGAGGACGAGTTCGCTCCTCACGCGATGCTTGGCCAATTGTCTAGGGCTCCTCGACGCTCGGGATATCAGGCAAGTCGCAATCGCACGTAATTTGAATCGTGGGGATTGTGAAAGAAGTCCTCGCTTTGCCATTCGCCTCGGTCCACTTTAGGCGTTGATGCGCGGACGAAGCTCCCGCCTGCGTCGAGTTCACAGTTTGTGCTCTGCTGGTGACGATGAAAGGCGGAAGCAGCGAGAGGATGAGTAATCGAAGCGGGAAGTAGCGGTTCATTTCACTCAACCACGCACCTAGATGGTAAACCCGAGTTCAACGAGCGGGCAACCAGACGTGGCGGCAAGATGACCGAGGATTCTGTGCTGCGTGAGGCACACCCACTTGAGGAAACCACTGCACCGGGCGCTGCATCGTAAGCCGCACGATAAGGAGTAGCCGCGATGAAACTCGCTGCCCTCGGTTCGGTTGTCCTGCTGCTTTCCGTTCCTGCCAGCCCGCAAGACAGGCAGTTGGTGTTGCTCGCTGCTCACCGCGCCGGAAGGATAGAGGTCTTCGACCCGACTACCCTGACCCGAATCGGCTCCATCGGTGTACTGCCGCTAGCCGATGGCCTCAGCAGCCGCCCGGATGGAGAGATTCTCTACATACGCGAAGGCTTAGCTCCTGAGTTCAAGGGCTGCTGCGCCTTATACGCATTGAATCTAGGGACAAGACGAATGACTTGGTTGGTCACGCCGACCAGCGAAGTCGCGCTTTCGCCGGACGGTCGCAATGTCCTCACGCAGCGCGGGAACCTCCGAGAGGAATTGGGCCGGGGGGGCGCCAAGGAGGCAATCATACTCTCAGTGGCCGAGGCGGGCGACCCGAATCTCAAGGCCGCGGCGGTTGCGCGCCCTAATGCAACGCTCCGATTTCATAGTTCAGCACGGCGAGGTCGGTCTGATAGTCATACTTGGCCGATGCGGAGTCGAGCTGAGCCTGCGTCAGATTCAGTTGTGCTTGGCTGAGCTCGACGATGGAGCTCAGTCCCAGCTTGTAGCGCGATTGCGCAAGGTCGAGAGCGTCCGAAGCGCTTTCGAGCAGCTGCTGGGCCACGGCCAGGCGCTGGTAGCCTGAATTTGCGTTCAACCAGGCGGTACGCACGCCGCGAATCACCTGATCCTGTAGGTCGCGTACGTACTGATCGTCCGCCCGGGCCCGCGAATTGGCTTCGTTCCTCAGAGCCCCGAACAGGTGACCGTTAAAGATGGGAACATTCACATTCACTCCGGCTGCCGCATAACGGGGGCCGAGCCCCGTAGCGGCTACTGGCGCGACACCGGCAGCGCCCAACGCCGACACCGTGGGAAACCACAGATCGCGTTCCGCCGTCGCGTAAGTGTGCGCGGAGGCATCATCCAAGCGGAGTGCGATCAGATCGGGGCGGTCTTGGATCGCCTGTTGGAGAAGGGCGGCGAAATCCGCAGGGGGAGTGCCCGGCAAAGGCTCTTCAGCAAGCTCAAACGTCCGCACGTCGCCGTAACCAAGCGCCGCCGCCAGCTGCGCGTACGACGCACCCAGATCGTTTTGGGCCTGGATCAGCAGCAACTTCGCCTGCGCCAGATCGACGTTCGCAAAGCTCACATCCAGCCCCGACTTGATCTTATTCCTCTCGAGTTCGCTGGTCTGATCGGCGACGAACTGCCGCTGCTTCACGGTCTCCTCGGCCACGTTCAAGACCGCCATCGCTTTCAGCACCCCAAAATAACTGCGGTCAACGTTCAGCAGGACGTCGGCCCTGGTGTTGACCACATTTTCCTGCTGGGATTGAGCGTGCAAATTCGAACTTTTCACCAGTGCATGAGTGCGGCCGAAGTCGGTAAGAAGCTGGCTCACGGTGAAGCCCTCCGCTTCTTTATTGAAGATACGAGGGGAGTTCAGTGCGCCGGCGGAAACGCGGCTGTTGTTTTCCGAATCGACGGCAGTGACATCGCCGACAGCCAATGGATAATACGCAGCACGCTGCTGGGCCACTTGTGCCTTCGCAGCATCGGCCAAGTTGGCTGCCGCCTGAACCTGCGGATGATTCTTGATCGCGATCTGTTCGGCGTCGTGAAGGTTGAGCTTCTCTACGACTTGCGCCCTGGCAGGTGGGCCGCCGAGGACGGACAAAACACCGATGGCAATGAGCCAGCCCCGAGACGTCATGACGCGCGCTCCACGGCCGGGCTCGTCTCGGGTGCGCGGCGCTGGTAGATGAGCAGATAAGCGGCGGGAACCACGAAGATGGTCAAAATGACGGAGAGAATCAGGCCGCCAATGATGACGCGCGCCAGGGGGGCGTATGCTTCGCTGCCGGTTTCAAACTTCAGGGCCATTGGCAGCAAGCCCACGATCGTTGCCAGAGACGTCATCAGAATCGGCCGGAGGCGAATCCGGCAGGAATGGGCCACCGCGTCGCGCACGCTGTATCCCTCCGAGCGCAGCCGATTGGCAAAATCCACAATCAAGATGCTGTTGGAAACCACCATTCCGGTCAGCATCACGATCCCCATCAAAGATTGAATATTCAGAGTCGTGTCGGTAAATGCGAGCGTGAGCATCACCCCGACCAGGCCGGTAGGAATGGCCAGGACAATCAGGAAGGGGTCGATGAAGGACGAAAACTGGGCCACCAGCACGAGGTACACAAGTAGGATAGCGAGGATAAGACCGAAACCGAAACTGCGGAAGGACGAGTTCATGGTATTCACCAAGCCGCGAACAGCCACGCGGAGGTTAGGGGGGAGCTTCGCAGCTGCCACGATCTTGGAAACTTCTGAGGACGGCCTTCCCAGATCCTCGCCGGAGGGATCCACGTACACGTCAATCGCGCGCTCCAGCTGGTAGTGATCCACTTCGGTGGGCGTGAGAATTGGAGTCACGTCTGCCACCTGGCTGAGATAGGTGGGCATCTTCAAATTGGGAGCGTGCAACGGCATCGCCGTGAGGTCTTGGAGCGAGTGGATCTGATTCTCCGGATATTGCACCGTCACAAAGTAGTTATTGCCGGACCTGGAATCCACCCAGTAACTGGGAGCAATCATCACGTCGGAGGTGAGAGCGGTGATGACGTTGTCGATGACTTCTTGCGGACTCAGGCCGAGTTCGCTTGCACGCGCGCGATTCACGTTCATTTCCAGTGCGGGATAATCCATATCCTGAGGGATATAAACATCCGCAATGCCTGGAAGCCCCCTGATCTTGGCAGCCAGATCGAGCGCCGCCTGGTCGGCCGCGTTCAGATCCATGCCGCTGACCTGCACGTCGATCGGTGCCGCCATTCCCTGGTTGAGCACCGAATCGACCAAGCCGCCGGACTGAAAATAGGTCCGCAGCTGCGGAAGCTCGGCCGCGATCCGTCGCCGCACCTCGCTCATATATACAAAACTGCTGGTCTTGTGGTCTTCCTGGAGACCGACTTGAACGAAAGCGGTGTGCATCGCCGAGTTGGATGTGAACAGAGCCGATAGATCGGCGTTTAGCCCGATGTTGGACACGATGGTGTTCAAATCGGAAGGCTTCACCACCTGCCTCACGATGTCTTCCACTTGCTTGACGTATTTTTCGGTCAGCTCGAGGCGGGTTCCTGTCGGGGCTTTGAGGTTGATGATGAACTGGCCCGCATCGGTCCGGGGAAAGAACGCCACGCCAACTAGAGGATAAAGGGCGAAACTCAACACAAAGACCCCGAGGAAACCAAGGACAACCTGTTTTGGGCGGGCCAGAGTTTTCTGGACCCAGCGCTCGTACCCGTTCAGCATGCCTTCAAACCGTGCGTTAAAGGCAGCATGAAACTTCGCTCCCCAAGAGATTCTTCCTTCTCGAGCGCTCTCTGCTGCAGCGCCGCGATGGGCAATGCCCTTTAGAACATGTGCGCAATAGAGCGGCACCACCGAGAGAGCCACCAGGTAGGAAGCGAAGAGCGAAATCACGACACCCAGCGCGAGCGCCGTAAACAGGAACTTGCTTACGCCGTACAGCAGGGTGACTGGAAAAAACACAACGACCGTCGCGATAGTGATCGCCAACACCGCCAGGCCGACTTCGCTCGCGCCCTGCTCGGAGGCAACCCCCGGGCTCTCGCCCAATTCGATATGCCTGAAGATGTTTTCCAGCACGACGACGGAGTTATCGATCAGGCGCGAAAACGCGAGAGCCAGGCCGCTCAGCACCATGCTATTGATCGTCGCGTCTCCTGCGTGAAGAACAAAAAACGTGGCCATCACCGAAAGCGGGATGGAAAGAAAAACAGCCGCCGTGGCTCGGGGACTCCCCAGAAAAACCAGAATCATGAACGCCGTCAGGATCAGACCGGTCCCGCCCTCGCGCAGCACCGTGGAAATCGCCTGCTTGACGAACACCGATTGGTCGAATACCACCTCGGCCTTCAACTGTGCGGGAATGTCCCGAAGGTCCTCAATCGCCCTCTTGATGCCATCCACGACGGCGATGGTGTTGCTGTTGCCACCTTGCTTCTGAACGGGAACATAGACCGACCGCTGGCCATTGACTCGCACGATGTTGTACTGCAGGTAGGAGCCATCGACGGCTTGGCCGACGTCGGAAACGAATACCGACCGCTGGCCTTCGGTCTTGAGCGGCACCTGATTGAGATCGCTCGGCCTGGACACCTGGGCATTTGTATAGATGTTGTAATCGAGCGGCCCGAGCCGAACATCTCCCGCCGGGAGAATCAGGTTGGACTGATTGGTGGCCCGGACGACGTCCATGGGACTCAGCTCATGCGCCTGCAGCTTCAGCGGATCGACGTACACCATGACCTGCCGGTATTTCCCGCCATAGGGGGGCGGCACGGTAGCCCCCGGAACACCGGCGATCTGGTCCCGAATCTGATATTGCAAGTAGTCGTGCAGCTGCGTCTCGCTCAGCCCCTTGCCTTCCACGGTCAGCAGGCAAACAGGAAGGCTCGATGCCCCGGTCCCGATAACCACTGGCGGGAGGGTGCCCTGAGGCAGCCTCCGCAGATCGGCCATGGCCAAGTTCGCCATCTCGGTGACATCGGCATCGGCGCTAGTCCCCGGCTGAAAATAGATCTTGATGAGACTCACACCGGCCATCGAACGCGACTCCATGTGGTCGATCCCGCTGCCCAACGTGAAAAATCGTTCAAACGTGTCGGTGATGTCCGCTTCGATCTGCTGGGGAGGCATGCCGCTGTAGAAGGTGGCCACCAGAACGACCGGGATATTGATCGGTGGAAACATGTCGACCGGCATCTGGACGAGGCTGGTCAGCCCCAACACACAAACAAACAGGCAAACCACAACGATGAAATAAGGGTGCTTCAAGGAAAATGAAGACATAGGACCGCTACTCCATTCCCGCAGGGGTGATGATTTGGGGCTTCACCAGCTCGCCGGGCTTGTACTGAGACTGCTCGCCAAAGACGAGCAAATCGTTTTCCTTCAGTCCGGAGACGACCTCAATTTCGCTCGCGCTTTCGATCCCCAACGTCACGTCATGCGGCTCGAGCCTGTGGTCGCTCCTGACTGCCAGGACATGACCGCGGCCCTCGCCGGAAACTTCGACCGCTTGGACCGGAACCGTGAGCACACCTCGCACGGTATTGACCGGAAGATCGACCGTGGCATACATTCCGGGAACGATTTCGTAGCGGGGATTGGCAACGTCCACTTCGGTGTGCATGGTCCGCGTATCGACATCGATGCTGCCGGAAAAACGCACGATCTTGCCCGTAAACGTGTCGTTGAGCCCGGTCACATGAACATTGACGCTGTCGCCCAGATGAATATCCGCCACGATGCGTTCTGGCACGGGAATCACCAGGCGAAGAAGATTGTTCTGCGAGAGATGACAAAGTGCCGAGTCGCCTTTGTTCGAGGACGTCCCGGCAGGCAAAAGAGCGCCCGTGTATGCATTCATTTCGGTGACCACGCCGTCGAAGGGAGCCGTAATACGGGAGTAGGCAAACAGTGCCCGGTCCTTATCCAGAGCAGCCCTCGCGCCAGCCAGCTCTTGTTCGCTCGCCGCCAAGGCGTCTTTGGCTGCCGAACGATTCGCACTCGCCTCAAGGTCCTTGCCTTGTGCAACGTCAATTTCCTCCTGAGCGACCAGTTCTGGCCGGGTCTTCTGCACGCCGGCCAACCGTGTGTAGGTGAGGTGCGCGACGTTGTAAGCAGACTCTGAGCGGGTCAGCTCCTCCCGGGCACGTTCGAGATCCTGCTCGCTTTTCTTGACGCCGGCTTCATCCTGCTGGAGCTGCTGTTCGAGCTCAGGAATCTCGAGAACGGCCATGAGCTGACCGTTTCTGACGTGCGTGCCCCAGTCCACGTACAGCTTCTGGATATAACCGGATACCTTGGCGTAAACGTTGATTTCTTGAAACGGCTGGAACTCCGAAGCGATGCGCAGACCGCTAGTGACATCCTTCCGTTCGACCTTGACCACGGGAACAATCGGAGCATTGGCGGCACTGTCGGCGGCCGTCTTGCGGGACGAACCACAGCCAACGATGAAACCCACTGTGACGAGAACGGCTGAAAGCGCCCATGCACACCGCCCTCCCGATGGGGAGCTGGAGGATCGGTGACATGGGTGTTGCCATCGGTCTGGCCCAGGCATCATTTTGGCGACTCTTGGAGAAGCAGTGCGGTATCGCGAATCACCTGGCGAAGTCTTTCGAGCGAGAAATCGGCGGACCGGCGCAGCGCGATCAACTGGTGACGCCGCTGGCGGATCTCCCGAACTGCTGCCGGCACCTTATCCGCAATCTCGAAAGGGATCGTTTGAACTCCGTGACAATCCCCGTGTACTAAATCCCCCGGCTGGATCTGCAAACCTCCCACTTCCACTTTGCAGCCGAAGTCAAAAACATGCGCGTAGGCGTGCGAAACCGCGACGTTGCCGGCGAACATTTGAAATTCGGTCGGTCGAATGTCCTGAAGGTCGCGGACCGCTCCGTTGGTGACGATCCCCGCACAGCCCAGCGCCAGAAGAATATTGGCGTGAACCTCTCCCACGAAGGCTCCGAGGCCGGGAGGATCATCCACATCCTCAATCACCACAACCCGCGGCGCGGGAATCGACAAGATGTCGTTCCACCAGTCGGTGCGATCGTAGTAATCGTACGACTTCGATGATTCCATTCGAGGATGCGAGCTACGCATCCGCGCCGTGGCCGCGTAGCCGATCATGGAAGGCTGATCCGCGAAGATCGAGCGAATACTCGAATCCGCAAACCCGGTATTGGGAAGGCGCAGGTGGAAGATTTCAATCGCGCTGGCGACGATGCAAGTGCTCAGCCGACGGAATTGGTCGAGCTGCGCGGGCCTGAGAGTTCTGATCACGTTGCGGGTAGCCGCTCCAAGCTAGGGAAAACCGGAAGAAGTTTGGTTCTTGCCGCACCGACTGGCGTCTTGTTCATCGTCCTCAGTGCGGCCCAAAAGACGGGGAGGGCTGGTGCCCACAGTCGCATTGAGTGACGCTGAGGGAGGTCCGGATGCTCGGGCCTATCGACAAAGTCGTTTTGGGTACGGCTGGGCATCGGACTGTTCGCTCGCCCAGGGCAACTTCTGTTGACCGAGCAACGGTAGACCGCTGACGGACGGAACGCCACTTAAGACTTTCTGAAGTTTTGATGAAGAGTGCAACTGCAGGTACGCAGAGAATCGATCAGTTTTGCTCGTAGGGCGGGCATCCCACCGCGGGGAGGCGAATCCAAAACGTGCTGCCGTTACCGGGAGAACTGCTCACCCCGATCTCGCCGTTGTTTGCTTCCACGGCCCACTTGGCAATCGACAAGCCCAAGCCTCCGCCCTTGTCGGTACCCGTCCGCGACTCATCGACGCGATAGAAACGGTCAAAAACCCTGGCTGCGTGCTCCGGCGAGATGCCAGGGCCGGTATCGCTGATCGCGAGTTCGGCGCGCAACGGCCCATCGCACGCGATACGCGCGCAGATTTTGCCGCCGACGGGCGTGAACTTCACCGCATTGTGCAGAATGTTTACCACCGCCTGCCGCACATAGAGCCGGTCCGCCTCCACGCCGATGTTTTCATCGCCCGTGAGTTGGAAACTGAGGTGTTTTTCCTCGATGAGAACTTCCAAAAGCGAGGCCGCTTCACGCACGAGCGCTTTGAGCGGAAAGACCGACACCTGCATCTGAATCTGCCCGGCATCGGCGCGCGAAAGCGTCAGCAGTTTTTCCACAACGCCGGTCAGCCGGTTAACTTCTTCGAGCATGCTGCCGATCGCATCGCGATACTCTTCGGCTGTCGCCCCGTCTTGCAGCCGCACTTCCCCGACACTTCGAATGGCGGCAAGAGGCGTGCGCAACTCGTGCGAAGCGTCGGCGGTAAAGCGACGAAGCTGCTCAAACGATTGCTCGATGCGTGACAGCATCGAATTGAAAACGGTGGCGAGGTGTCCCAGCTCATCGCCAGGAGTTTCCACAGGCAGGCGCTCGTTCAAACGCTCGGAGTTGATCTGTTCGGCCCGGTGGGCCATTTTGGTAACCGGATCGAGCGTGCGGCCGACCATCTTGTAGCCGGCATAGGCGGTGCCGGCGAACACCAAAGGCGATGCGACAACCAGCACCCAGAGCGTCCCTTTGAGCTGTTTCCAGATCAGGTCCTGTTGGTACCCCGCGCGAATCAGGACTGTTTTGCCCGCCAGGTCGTACGTCCTGCTAATCAGAACGACACGTGTTCCGTCCGATATCGTCGCGGTGCGTCCGGAGTATCCGTGTTCGCCTTCTCCAGGAAAAGGCAGCCCGCCCAGCGTGCGGTCGCCAAGTCTCTCGTTGCGATACAGAATGGTCCCGTCCGGCGCCAGTATCTCGAGCAGCCTTTCCTGCACCTGCTTCCAATCGGAATGATGGTGATAGTCCTGGCGCACTTCCACCTGACCGTCCGGTTCGAAATACAGCAGGCCTTTGACCGTCTCCAAGTCTTCGGCTGCCAGCCTTTTTAGAATGCCATCCATTTGCCAGAGAAGCAGCAGCGAGACTCCCACGAGATACACGGCAAGAATCGCCGCAAGCGTCCCCACATACCACAGCGTGAGCCGTGTCCTTACGCGCTTAGGACGCAGCCACATTAGGAGGCCTCCTCGCGTAGGACGAACCCAACCCCTCGCACGGTATGCAGCAGCTTGTTGCCAAATGGCTCATCGATCTTTCGCCGCAGGTTAGCCACATGGACGTCGATGACATTGTCAAGCGGGGTATACCGAGCCGTTTCCTGCCAGACGTCCCGCGCCAGCATCTCCCGCGAAACGACTCGGCCCTGGTTGCGCAGCAAATAATGCAGCAGGTCAAACTCGCGAGCCGTCAGCGCCAGTTCCCGTCCTTCGCGAGAAACCACGCGTGCTGTCACACGCATTTCCAGATCCGCAAGTCTCAAGGTGTCGACCGATTCGGGCCGGCCTCGCCTCAAAAGCGCGCGGACACGCGCGACCAGTTCGGGGAATGCAAAGGGCTTGACCAGGTAGTCGTCGGCGCCGGCATCGAGACCACACACCCGGTCCCTCACCGTGTCTTTCGAGGTCAGTATCAGCACTGGCACGGACACGCCTTTTTGCCGCAAAGCGGCCAGGACTTCCATGCCGTCGCGCTGGGGAAGCATCAGATCGAGAATCACCAGGTCCGGCGGGTCTGTCGATGCCAAAAAAAATCCCTCCTCCCCGCTCTGGGCCACGCTTACGGAATACTCCTCCGCCTCGAGCCCTTTTCGCAGGGCCTTGGCCATCTTTTCTTCATCTTCGATGATTAGAATGCGCATGCGACTCGGGCGGCGATTGGCACCAACGGGATACCTCGATTGTACTTCGAGAAGCTGCGGAGCGGATTCGCTACTGCTCGAGTTGCACGCCCCCGATACGCACTGGTCTAAAGATCCCCCTTGAGACAGGCACAGACGGGCTCCGTCGACTGGCCGTGGAGTTTATTGTCGTCGTGCTTTGGCTCTTAACGTAGCCGTCTTCTCTCTAAGAGCATAGAAGTTAGCGTGGCCGTGCCGACCCGAGTCGGAACCGGTTGGAGGAAGCAAATCCGCCCACCGAATCTCATCTTGAGAAATCGCCCCTCGATTCGCTCTAACGTGCGTCGCACGGCGCCAGCAACGAACGTGTCCCTCGCGCCGCCGATCTGCACCAACGCGCTATCCATTGACTCCGTGATATCGTCCGGCGCGTGTCGTGCCCGCGACAACCGGCTCGGTTTAGATGCCGCTGGCACGGCAACTACGCTGCGCCTTGGCCCACAGGAGCCACGCGGCGGTGACAGACGCTATCGTGCGCCGACCGTCCTCCGGGACCGGGGCCGTGCTGGCGGGCTTGCCCTCGGCTAGCCGGACGCCGCTCTCCTTCTCCTGCACGGCGGCGATTGCGACCGCCGGGTCGCTGCCGAGGCATTGAGTCTTTCGCTTGCCGCCCTCCGTCCACCGCACGTAGTATGCATAGTCCGCAAACGGCTCGTGCTTGCCTTTGGCAAAGCCGGGGCGCAGCGTGCCGTTCTTATTCCAAGCCGGGGCGCCGAACCCGTGGTCGGTGCCCTCGTTTGCCCTGATTAGGATTGATGCCATTGGCTTCCTCCATTGTCCAATACTGGATTTGGGGGAAAGCCGAGGGAAATTTTTCAGGAACGGCAACACGAAAAGCCGGGAAGTGGCAACAATCTTCGTTTTTCCTAGGGAATTTGAGTTATGGAGCGGGATAAGAGAATCGAACTCTCGCCTCCACCTTGGCAAG